>NZ_JBNCLE010000021.1:0-91900 GCF_049844495.1 Micromonospora sp. DT48 | reverse complement strand
CGGCTTGGGGGTGGGGTGTTTGGTCGGGGCCGGGGGGGGGGGGCCCCAGCGGTTTCCCTTGGTGGCTGTGGGGGGGGGGGCGGCCGGGGGGCCCCCCGCCACGGACGTCGAAGGGCAGGTGAGTTCGTCGTGTCGTCCATTCGGGACCGGGTGAAGCAGTTGGTGCCGACCCAGGTGACGAACCGGGTACGGGAAAGCCTCGTCGACTACGGGGTACGCACCAGTGATCGCCGACCGTTGCCGGACTTCCTCATCATCGGCACCAAACGCGGCGGCACCACCTCGCTGTGGAACTACCTGATCCAGCATCCGCTGGTGCCCCGGCTCTTTCCGGCCTGGAACACGAAGGCCTCGCACTACTTCGAGGAGCACTGGAAGCGCGGCGAGGCGTGGTACCGCTCGCACTTCCCGACCGTGCGCCAGCGGGAGGCGCTGGAGAACCGCCACGGCGGCCCGGTCCGCGTCGGTGAGGCCGCCCCGCTGTACATGTTCCACCCGCTGGCCGCCGAACGGGTGTCCGCGTTGATGCCCTCGGTGCGGCTGATCGTGCTGCTGCGCGACCCGGTGGAGCGGGCCTACTCGCACTGGAAGGAGCGGCGGACCAACGGCGTGGAGCCGCTCGACTTCGCCGCCGCGCTGGCCGCCGAGGAGGAGCGTACGGCGGGGGAGCGGGAGCGGCTGATCGCCGAACCGGAGTACTTCAGCGAGCCCTACGACTGGTACACCTACCGGGCCCGGGGCCGGTACCTGGAGCACCTGGAGCCGTGGTTGGAGCGTTTCGACCGCGACCAGATCCTCTTCCTGCCGAGCGAGGAACTCTACCGCGACGCGCGGGCGACCTACCGGCGCACCCTGGACTTCCTCGGCCTGCCGCCGTTCGACCTGCCCGACTTCAAGGTCTACAACGACCGTCGGTCCGCGCCGCTGGAGCCGACGCTGCGCGCCGAGCTGACCGAGTACTACCGCCCGCACAACGAGGCGCTGCGGCAGCGGCTGGGGCTGCGGCTCGACTGGCCGGACCAGGTCGCGTGACCGCCTCGGCCACGACCGCGCACGACCCCCGGTGCCGCGACGACGGGCTGGGCTGGGTCACCCGGGCGGTCTTCGCCGACTCCCGGGTCGCGGTGGTCGTGGACGGCGACCCGCCGCCCGGGCACACCGTCACCGCCCGGTACGCGATCGTGCCGTCGGTGTCCCGGGCACGTTTCCTGCTGCCGATGGGCTCACCCCGGGTCGCCGCGGCGGCCCTGCTGTCGTACAACGCCCTGCGGCCGGCGAAGCTGCGCGCGGCCCGGGCGGTGCTCGGCATGGCGGCTCGGGTCGGCGCGGTCGACCGGGCCCCGTTTCCCGTGCTGACCGTGGCGGTGCCCGCCGGGGTCGACCCGGCGGAGGTGCTGCTCGCCGAGCGGGTCGGTGCCGAACTCGGTGTGCCGGTGCACGCGGCCTGTGGGGTGCGGCCACCGGACCCGAACCACAAGCCGACGCTGCAACTGTTCGACAGCCGGGGAGAGCCGCGCGGGTACGCGAAGATCGGCTGGAACGCCGCGACGCGGGCGCTGGTCACCGCCGAGGCGGCGGCGCTGCGGGAGGTGGCCGGGCTGGCCGGGACGGCCGGACACCCCGGCACCACCCGACTGCTCACCGAGTTCAGCTGGGGCGGGCAGGCGGTGGCGGTGGTCGAGCCGCTGCCCGCGCGCATCCGTGGCGTACCGGTCGACACCGAGCCCGATCTCGCCGCGCTGCTCGCGGTGGCCCGCCGGGGCCGCCCGGCGGCAGCGGCCCGGCCGCTGGCCGGCTCGCCGTTCCTGGCCCGGCTGACCGACGAGGCGCGGCGGGCCGCCACCGACGTCGGTGACCGGGCGTCGGCCGCCGTCGCCGACCTGGCCCGTCGGCACGCGAACGTCACCGTCGAGTTCGGCCACTGGCACGGCGACTGGGTGCCGTGGAACCTCGGCCGGCACGGCGGCGACCTCATCGCCTGGGACTGGGAACACAGCGGACCGGACGTACCGGTCGGCTTCGACCTGGCCCACGACGCGTTCCAGCGCGCGTTGGTGCTGCGCGGCGAACCGGCCGCCGAGGCGGCGCGACAGGTCGACACCTGGCTGCTGCGGCACGGCGACGCGCTGGGGCTGGACCGGGCCCGGCAGCGACTGGTGGCCGACGCGTACCTGCTGGAGATGTGGCTGCGGACCTGGCGGCTGGCGAACGCCGGTGCCGGCTGGAACCCGGCGCTGCATCCCGCCCTGCTGGACACCATCCAGGCACGACACACCTGACCGAGACGTCAAACGGACTTGTGGGGAGTCACGTGGACAACACCATCAAGGGAGCCGACGAGCAGCCGGTGCTGCTGCTGGTCGGATCGAGCGGCGGGCACCTGGCGCAGTTGCTCGCCCTGCGGCCCTGGTACGAGACCTGGCGACGATGCTGGGTCACCTTCGACACTCCGGAGGCGCTGTCGCTGCTGGCCGGGGAGGACGTCGTCCCGGCGTACCATCCCACCACCCGGCACCTGGGCAATCTGCTGCGCAACGCGTGGTTGGCCGCCCGGGTGCTGCGGCGGCGACGGGTCGCCGCGGTGGTCACCACCGGCGCGGGCGTGGCGGTGCCGTTCGTCGTGCTCGCCTGGCTGCGCCGCATCCCGACCGTCTACATCGAGGTCTACGACCGGATCGACACCCCGACGCTGACCGCCCGGCTGTGCCGTCCGTTCCTGTCGGCGATGCTCGTGCAGTGGGAGGAACAGCGTCGGCAGTATCCGGAGGCGACGGTCGTGGGGGCGCTGCTGTGAGCGGCGACGGGCACGGGGCGACGCCGGTGCGACCCCGCCCGGCCCCCGACGAGCCGGTGGTACGCGTGCCGGAGCCCCGCGAGCCGCGCCCCGACGGTTGGCCCCGCGTGCTGGTGGCCGTCGGCACCGACAAGCATCCGTTCGACCGGCTGGTCGACTGGTTACGCCAGTGGCACGGTGAGGTCGCCGGCACCGTCGTGCTGACCGTGCAGCACGGGCACACCCGGGCCGACGACCTGTCCGGCGCGGTGCCGTTCCTCGGCCACGCCGAGTTGCAGACCGCGATGGCCCAGGCCGACCTGGTGGTCTGCCACGGTGGGCCGGCCACCATCCTGGAGGCCCGTCGGCACGGGCACCTGCCGATCGTGGTGCCCCGCGACCCGACTCATGGTGAGCACGTCGACGACCACCAACTGCTGTTCGCCCGCCGGCTCGGTGCCGCCGGTCTGGTGGCGCTCTGCGAATCCCGGCAGGAGCTGCTGGACTCGCTGGCCACCGGGCTGGCGGACCCGTCCCGCTTCACCATCGAGGTGGACGCGGATGCGGCCGACGGACGTCGGGCCGCGGTGCGGCGGGTCGGAGTGATCGTCGAGGACCTGGTGGCCGCCGCCGCGCAGCGGCGCCACCGACCCTGGTGGCGGCCGTGGCGCGGACCCGGCCCGGACGGAAGGCGGAAGTCGTGACCTCGTACCCGAGCGTGAGCGCCGTGGTGCCCACCCGCAACCGGCCGGAGCTGCTGCGGGCCGCGGTGCGGGCCATCGTCGCGCAGGACTACCCGGCGCCGGTCGAGGTGGTGGTGGTCTACGACCAGTCCGAACCGGACCTGTCGCTGACCGAGCTGTCCGCCCCGGACCGGCCGGTGCGGGTGGTCACCAACGCCCGCACCCCCGGCCTGGCCGGTGCCCGCAACACCGGCACCCTGGCGGCCACCGGCGAGCTGATCGCCTTCTGCGACGACGACGACGAGTGGCTGCCCGGCAAGCTGCGTGCCCAGGCCGAGGCGCTGTCCCGGGTACCCGGTGCCGAGTTCGTCAGCTGCGGCATCCGGGTCAGCTACGACGGGAACACCGTCGAGCGGGTGCTGGACCGCGACTCGATCAGCCTGCCCGAGCTGCTGCGCGACCGGATGACCGAGCTGCACCCGTCGACCTTCCTCATCCGGGCGGCGGCGCTGCGCGACGGGTTCGGTCTGGTCGACGAGGAGATCCCGGGCAGTTACGCCGAGGACTACGAGTTCCTGCTCCGGGCGGCCCGCAGCGCGCCGTTGGTCAACCTGCGCAGCCCGTACGTGGTGGTGCGGTGGCACAAGCGGTCGTACTTCGCCCAGCGGTGGGACACCATCTCCGAGGCGTTGCAGTGGCTTCTGGAACGCTATCCCGAGTTCGCCAGCCAGCCCGCCGGACAGGCCCGGGTCACCGGCCAGATCGCCTTCGCCCGCGCGGCGTCGGGAGACTCCCGGGGCGCGATGCGCTGGGCCCGACAGACCATCCGGCACAACCCACGCGAGCCCCGGGCCTACCTGGCCCTGGCGGTCGCCGGGCGGGTCGTCCGCGCCGACACGGTGCTGCGTACCCTGCACCGGCGCGGCAAGGGCATCTGACCGTCCGCCGCCTGCCCGCCCGCGCTCACGGACGCCCGTGCGCCCGTGGGCGGTCCCGCCCTGACGCGTCCGTAGGGCGGGACACGGCGGGCGGCGCGGCGCGGCGGACACCGGGCGTGACAGACTCATGGCCGTGTTGCGCTGGTTGACCGCAGGGGAATCACACGGGCCCGCTCTCGTCGCGTTGCTGGAGGGGGTGCCCGCCGGTGTCGAGCTGACCTCCACCGAGATCGCCGGGGAGCTGGCCCGCCGTCGGCTCGGCTACGGGCGGGGTGCCCGGATGGCGTTCGAGCAGGACGAAATCGAGATCATCGGTGGCCTGCGGCACGGGGTGACCGTGGGCAGCCCGGTCGCCGTCCGGGTCGGCAACTCCGAGTGGCCCAAGTGGCGCACCGTGATGGCCGCCGACCCGGTCGATCCCGACGAGTTGGCCCAGCAGGCCCGCAACGCGCCGCTGACGCGCCCCCGGCCCGGCCACGCCGACCTGGCCGGCATGCAGAAGTACGGCCACACCGACGCCCGGCCGATCCTGGAACGGGCCAGCGCGCGGGAGACCGCCGCCCGGGTCGCGGTCGGCACGGTGGCCAAGGCACTGCTGCGGCAGGCCCTCGACATCGAGATCGTCTCGCATGTGGTGGAGCTCGGCCCGGTCGCCGTCAAGCCGGGTCTGCGGCCCCGGCCGGAGGACGCCGAGCGCATCGACGCCGACCCGCTGCGCTGCCTCGACCCGGAGGCCAGCGCCCGGATGGTCGCCGAGGTCGACGCCGCGAAGAAGGCCGCCGACACCCTCGGAGGCGTGGTCGAGGTGCTGGCGTACGGCGTACCCCCGGGCCTGGGCAGCCACGTCCAGTGGGACCGCAAGCTCGACGCCCGGCTGGCCACCGCGCTGATGTCGATCCAGGCGATCAAGGGAGTGGAGATCGGCGACGGCTGGCAGCAGGCGCGGTCCCGGGGCTCCGAGGCGCACGACGAGATCATTCCCACCGCCACCGGGGTCCGCCGGGTCACCGACCGGGCCGGTGGCCTGGAGGGCGGCATCACCACCGGTGAGCCGCTGCGGGTGAAGGCGGCGATGAAGCCGATCTCCTCGTTGAACCGCGCGCTGGCCACGGTGGACATCACCACCGGCGAGCCCGCCACCGCCATCAACCAGCGATCCGACGTCTGCGCGGTGCCGGCCGCCGCCGTGGTCGCCGAGGCGATGGTGGCGCTGGTGCTGGCCGAGGCAGCGGTGGAGAAGTTCGGCGGCGACTCGGTCGCCGAGATGCGCCGCAACCTGACCGGCTACCTGAACGCGCTGGTGATCCGATGACCGGTACCGTCCGGCCGGTCTGTGTGCTGGTCGGCGCGCCGGGTTCGGGCAAGACCACCGTCGGGCAGCAGTTGGCGGAAGCGCTCGGCGTCGAGTTCCGGGACACCGACGCCGACATCGAACGGGTCGCGGGCAAGCCGATCCCGGAGATCTTCGTCGACGAGGGGGAGGCGCATTTCCGTACCCTCGAACGGGCGGCGGTGGCGGCGGCGCTGGTCTCCTGCACCGGGGTGCTCGCCCTCGGCGGCGGCGCGGTGCTGGCCGAGGAGAACCGGGCGGCGCTGGTCGGTCACCGGGTGGTGCACCTCGACGTCGGGTTGGCCGACGCGGTGAAGCGGGTCGACCTCGGCATCGGTCGACCACTGTTGGCGATCAACCCCCGGGCCACCCTCAAACATCTGATGGAGCAGCGCCGGCCGCTGTACACCGAGGTCGCCACCATCACGGTGGCCACCGACGGGCGCACCCCCGAGGAGATCGTCGCCGAACTCGTCACCCTGCTGAAGTCGTAAGGAAGGGCACCTTATTAACGCCTGCGGTAGAGGAGGGGGCCCTTCCTAACATCCGGCCCGAGTGTGGGCGTGCGGCGGTGGCGCGGTCGGGGTTGCCAGGTCGCCAGCAGGGCGAGAGCGAGCAGGATCTCGGCGAGATCCCCGCCGTAATACATCACCGTCGCGCCCGCCCGTAGCTGCTCCGGCGGTGCGGGCACGTCGACCAGCAGGCCCGCGTACAGCAGTTGGGCGAGGCTGGCGTGTGCGATCACCGCCGCACCGAGCACCGTCAGCCGGACCGGCACCCGGGCCCGGTGCGGATAGGGTTCCGGACCGGCGATCGACCAGGTGAACAGCAGCCCGCTGAGCAGAAAGTGCACGTTGACCAGGTCGTGCAGCACCGCACTGTCGAGGGTGGCCCGGTACAGCGGGGTGAGGTAGAGCAGCCACAGCCCACCGGCGGTGAGCGCCAGCCCGGTGATCGGGTGGAGCAGGGGTCGCAGCGCCCGACGGTTCGCCACCCGCAGCGCCGCCCGTCCGGCCCGCCGGTCGACGCAGCGCAGGGCCAGGACGCCGGGGGCGCCCAGCACCAGCCCGAGCGGAGCCAGCATGCCGAGCAGGAGATGCTGCCACATGTGCCCGGCGAAGTCGTCCGCCCGCATCAGCAGGGCGGTGGCGAGCAGGGCGCATCCGGCGGCGAAGGCCGTCGTACGCCAGTGGCTCCAGCCCGCCCTGTCGGGGGCGCGTTGCCGCAGTGCGGCGGCCGAATAGAGCCACCCGGCCAACAGCGGTAACAGCAGTGCCGGGCCGACGGTGGTGGCGTGCTCGGTGCCGTGCGCCGAGACCAGGACCGGACTCACCGGCGGCTTCGGTCCGGCTCCGGGTGGTCGGCGCAGACGTCCACCGTGGCTGCGCGCCGCTGCACCAGCCAGCCGGCGGCGACCAGCACGACACCCAGGGCGAGGAAACCGAGATCCCACCAGAGCTGGTGTGGACCACTGCGGACGTGATGGATGGCCAGGATGTGGTGGTCGACGATGCCTTCGACGAGGTTGAACAGGCCCCAGCCGATCAGGGCCCAGCCCCACAGCATCGGCGAGCGCCACAGCCGCCCCCGGGAGCGGGTGACCCGGGCGTAGAGCATCGCCAGACCGGTCAGCACCGCCACCCAGGTGACCACGTGGAAAATGCCGTCCCACAGCGTGTTCATCTGCAGACCGGCGACGGTGTCGACCGGGTATTCGCGGACGCCGATGTTGTCGTCCCCGGTGCTGCTGAGCAGATGGTGCCACTGGAGTACCTGGTGCAGCAGGATGCCGTCGACGAAGCCGCCGAGCCCGACACCGAGGATGGTGGCGGGCAGCCGGATGTCGGCGCCGTCGATCGTCCGCCTGTTCATGGGCGAGTCTCCCGTCGCGGGGCTTTGCGTTGCCGGTGCCCGATGCCCGATGCGTTAAACCTCCGTTCCAACCCTCGGGCACCCGGCGGCGGAGCGGGTCACCGCGGCGGCCGGTGGGCTAGGCTCCCGGCGATGGACGAGGTGACCCGGATCCCGGTCGGCGGCGAACGGCCGTACGACGTGTTGGTCGGGCGCGATCTGCTCGACGCGCTGCCCGGCCTGCTGCCCGATGCCACTCGCGTGGCGGTGCTGCACGCGCCGCCGCTGAAGGGGCAGGCCGAGGAGGTCGGTGCCGTGCTGGCGGCGGCCGGCATGACGCCCCTGCCGATCGAGGTACCCGACGCCGAGGCCGGAAAGCACGTCGATGTGGCGGCGCAGTGCTGGGACCGGCTCGGCGAGGCGGGGTTCACCCGTACCGACGCGGTGGTCGGCCTCGGCGGCGGCGCGGTCACCGACCTGGCCGGTTTCGTGGCGGCCTGCTGGCTGCGCGGGGTGCGGTGGGTGCCGGTGGCCACCTCGTTGCTCGGCATGGTCGACGCCGCGGTGGGCGGGAAGACCGGGATCAACACCGCCGCCGGCAAGAACCTGGTCGGTGCCTTCCACCCGCCGGCCGGTGTGCTGGCCGACCTCGCCTCCCTGGACAGCCTCCCGCCCGCGGACCTGGCAGCCGGGCTGGCCGAGGTGGTCAAGTGCGGGTTCATCGCCGATCCGGTCATCCTCGACCTGATCGAGGGGGACGCGGCCGCCGCGACCGATCCAGCCGGGTCGGTCACCCGGGAGCTGATCGAGCGGGCCATCCGGGTCAAGGCCGACGTGGTCGCGGGGGATCTGCGTGAGTCGGGCGTACGGGAGGTGCTCAACTACGGGCACACCCTCGCCCACGGGATCGAGAAGGTCGAGGGTTACCGCTGGCGGCACGGCCACGCGGTGTCCGTCGGCCTGGTGTACGCCGCCGAGCTGGCCCGCCTCGCCGGCCGGCTGGACCCGGCCACCGCGTCCCGGCATCGCGCCGTGTTGACGGCACTCGACCTGCCGACGGAGTACGACGCCGAGGCGTGGCCGCGCCTGCTGGCCACGATGCGGGTCGACAAGAAGACGCGGGGCAGCCGACTGCGCTTCGTGGTGCTCGACGGGATCGCCCGGCCGGCGATGCTGGAAGGCCCCGACGACGACCTGTTGCACGCGGCCTACGCGGCGGTGGCCCGGTGACCAGGAAGGTCCAGGTGCTCAACGGGCCGAATCTGGGCCGGTTGGGCAGTCGCCAGGTCGACGTCTACGGCGTGACCAGCTACGCCGACCTGGTGCGGCTGTGTGAGACGACCGGCCGGGAACTGGGCCTGGACGTCGTCGTGCGGCAGACCGACGCCGAGCACGAGCTGCTCGGCTGGCTGCACGCCGCCGCCGACGAGGGCGCCGCCGTGGTGCTCAACCCGGCGGCCTGGTCGCACTACTCGATCGCGGTACGCGACGCGTGTGCCATGCTGCGCGGCCCGCTGGTGGAGGTGCACATCTCCAACATCCACGCCCGCGAGGAGTTCCGTCACCACTCGGTCGTCTCCGCGGTGGCGACCGGCGTGATCTGCGGTCTCGGCGTGGACGGCTACCGTCTCGCCCTGCACTACCTGGCCAACCTCCCCGACCGGAACACCTGAGGTTCCGATCACCGTACGCCCGGCTTCCGCACCGCCACTACGCTCGGTGCTGCCCGCGCCCGGGTAGGTGCGAAGCAAGCCCTTCCAGCTACCCTCAGTGATGTCCCGGTTCCCCGCCCATCACCCCTTTCCACGCTTTGCTCTGCTTCAACCAACGCACTAGCGGCTGACCAGCGGCGTTGTGGCGCGGCAGTGCGGTGATCTGCGGCGAAATCGCCACGGAAAGTGACTGTTGCGTCGGTTGAAGCAGAGCAAAGGGCGCGGAGGTGTGGTGGGGGGCGGGGGAGAGGCGTCACTGACAGTGCGCGGTTTGCCCTCGCGGATCGGCACCCGGGGTGCGGCGCGCGGGCCCTCGCCGGATGGTCATGCCGAGGCGACGGGGCACGTCGAGCCG
The DNA here is from genome assembly GCF_049844495.1 of Micromonospora sp. DT48. Taxonomy (NCBI): domain Bacteria; kingdom Bacillati; phylum Actinomycetota; class Actinomycetes; order Micromonosporales; family Micromonosporaceae; genus Micromonospora; species Micromonospora sp. DT48. The sequence goes on along the minus strand of NZ_JBNCLE010000021.1, from coordinate 82,258 downwards.
GGCCCGGGCCGGTGGCGACCGGCGGCGGTCGGCGGGTCGTGAGACTGCTAGTAGACTTGGCAGGTCTGTCCGCCAATTGATGATCAAGGCAGGAAATGGCCACCACCAACGACCTGAAGAACGGCATGGTACTCAACCTCGACGGGGAGCTCTGGTCCGTCGTTGAGTTCCAGCACGTCAAGCCCGGTAAGGGTGGTGCGTTCGTGCGTACCACGCTGAAGAACGTGCTCTCCGGCAAGGTGGTCGACAAGACCTTCAACGCGGGCACCAAGGTGGAGACGGCGACCGTCGACAAGCGCACCATGCAGTATCTCTACGCCGACGGCGAGGACTACGTCTTCATGGACATGGAGACGTACGACCAGATCACGGTGCTGGGCGGGACGGTCGGCGAGGCGGCCAACTACCTGCTGCCCGAGGCCGAGGCGATCGTGGCCACCCACGAGGGTGTGCCGCTCTACATCGAGCTGCCGACCTCCGTTGTGCTGGAGGTCACCTACACCGAGCCGGGTCTGCAGGGCGACCGCTCGACCGGCGGCAACAAGCCGGCGACGGTGGAGACGGGCGCGACCGTCCAGGTCCCGCTCTTCGTGACCACCGGCGAGAAGATCAAGGTCGACACCCGCGACGGCCGTTACCTCGGCCGCGCCTGATGTCCGAGGGTCCGAAGCAGCAGATGCCGGCGCGCCGCAAGGCGCGCAAGCGGGCGTTGGACGTGCTCTTCGAGGCCGACCTGCGTGATCGCCCACCGGTCGAGGTGCTGGCGGGCTACGTTGAGCGGATCGAGAAGCCGCGTCCCGAACACCTGGGGTACGCGGTCGGTCTGGTCGAGGGGGTGGCCGGGCACCTGGACCGGATCGATGAGCTGATCTCCAGCTACGCCGAGGGCTGGACGTTGGACCGGATGCCGGTGGTCGACCGCAACCTGGCCCGGATCGCGGTCTACGAGCTGCTGTATCTCGACGAGATCGACGACGCGGTGGCGATCAGCGAGGCGGTGGAGTTGGCCCGGCAGATGTCGACCGACGACTCGCCCCGCTTCCTCAACGGTCTGCTCGGCAGGATCGCCGAGTACGCCACCCGCTGAGGCGTACGCCACCTGCGGTGACGTGACGAAGGGCCCGTGCCGGACGGCACGGGCCCTTTCGTCGGTTCGTACTCAGGAGGCGAAGAACGCCCGGGGATCGGCGACCAGCACGCCGTGCTCGGTCAGCCGCTCGATCAGGCCGGACGGCGAGGCGTCGTAGACGATGGCGAGGGCGCGCAGGTCGTCGGCGCGGATGGACAGCACCCGGCCGTTGTAGTCACCGCGCTGCTGCTGGATGGCGCGTGCGTAGCGGGCCACGTAGGCGAGATCCTCGCTGGCCTCGTCGTAGAGGCGCTCCAGGTCCAGAACGATCTTGCTGGTGGGTTCGTGCCGCACCCCACTGCCGTCGGGCAGCAACTCCGAGACCGGTACGCGGTAGAACTCGGCCAGCTCGGCCAGTCGGGACACCGTGACGGCCCGGTCGCCGCGCTCGTACGAGCCGACGACTACCGCCTTCCAACGCCCGTTCGACTTCTCCTCCACTCCCTGCAGGGACAGACCCTGCTGCTGGCGGATGGAGCGCAGGCGGGCGCCCAGAGACTTGGCGTATTCAGAGGGCATTCGGACACTCCAGTGCTGCTCGGGTTCTCCCAGCGATCGCTACGGAGCGTGACGGTACGGGGATTCGTACACGTGGTCAAGTGGTCGTGACCTTCCCGTTGAACACCCCGGGTGAGTTGTCCCGTTTCGCCAGACTGATTCGCCAGTCAGTAAATGCCGACCGGTCACGCCGTCGTGCCTGGTGCCCGCGCGTAGCGGCGGCGACGACCACTGGTAACGTTGCCGACGCCCCTCCGCCGGCCCGGTCCAGCCGGCCGGGAGGATCCGACGTCCTTTAACGACCCGTCCCGTGAGGCGGGGAAGGAGGTCCGCCGTGGCCTACCCAACGGCTGCCCAGTCGCCACCGCCGCGACAACCCTCGGTGAAGGTGATTTTGACCAGCGCCGACGTGCAACGCGTCGTCGACCGCATCGCTCACCAGATCCTCGAGAAGACCCAGGGCGCGGCCGACACCGTGTTGCTCGGCGTCCCCACCCGGGGCGCCCCCCTGGCCGGTCGCCTCGCCGCCCGGATCAGCGCCTTCGAGGGCATCTCCGTGCCGGTCGGCGTGCTCGACATCACCCTCTACCGCGACGACCTGCGCCGGCACGCCACCCGGGCGGTCGGCCCCACCCAGCTCCCGCCCGGTGGCATCGACGGCATGCGGGTGATCCTCGTCGACGACGTCCTCTTCTCTGGCCGGACCGTCCGGGCCGCCCTCGACGCGCTCGGTGACCTGGGACGTCCCGCCATGGTGCAGCTTGCCGTGCTGGTGGACCGGGGGCACCGACAGCTACCCATCCGGGCCGACTACGTCGGCAAGAACATCCCGACCGCGCTGGCCGAGAACGTCAAGGTGACGCTGGCCGAGACCGACGGCGTGGACGAGGTCCGGCTCTACGGCGAGGAGCCCGCCCGGTGAGCGCGAGGAGTGGGGCGCGGCTTTGCCCCGCGGTCGCCGACGAAAGGCAGGCATCATGATCAGGCATCTGCTCTCCGGCGCCGACCTTGACGCCGACACCGCCACCCAGATCCTGGACACCGCCGCCGAGATGGCCGCCGTGGCCGGACGTGAGGTCAAGAAGCTGCCGGCGCTGCGCGGCCGGACCGTGGTCAACCTCTTCTACGAGGATTCGACCCGTACCCGGATCTCGTTCGAGGCGGCCGCCAAGCGACTCAGCGCCGATGTGATCAACTTTTCGGCGAAGGGTTCCAGCGTCGCCAAGGGCGAGAGCCTGAAGGACACCGCGTTGACCCTGCAGGCGATGGGCGCCGACGCGGTGGTGGTCCGCCATCCCGCCTCGGGCGCCCCGCACCGCCTCGCCGACTGGGTCGACGGTTCGGTGGTCAACGCGGGCGACGGCACCCACGAGCATCCCACCCAGGCGCTGCTCGACGCGTACACGATGCGGTCCCGGCTGGGACGGCTGGCCGGACTGTCGGTGGCCGTGGTCGGTGACGTGCTGCACTCCCGGGTGGCCCGCTCCAACGTGCTGCTGCTGTCCACCCTCGGCGCCAAGGTGACGCTGGTCGGGCCGCCGACGCTCATCCCGGTCGACATCGCCGCCGCCCTCGCGCCCGGCACCGACGTCTGCTACGACCTCGACGCGGTGCTGCCGTCGTCGGACGTGGTGATGATGCTGCGGGTGCAGCGGGAGCGGATGAACGACTCCTACTTCCCGTCCGCCCGCGAGTACGCCCGCCGCTACGGCCTGGACGGTCCCCGGATGAATCGGCTGCCGGAGCACGCCATCGTCATGCACCCCGGCCCGATGAACCGGGGCATGGAGATCACACCGGAGGTCGCGGACTCGTCCCGCTCCACCATCGTCGAACAGGTCGCCAACGGTGTCTCCGTCCGGATGGCCGTCCTCTACCTGCTGCTCGGGGGGAACAACCGGTGAACTCGTACCTGCTCAAGAACGTCAGCGTCCTCGGCGCCGCACCGACCGACCTGCTGATCCGCGACGGCGTCGTCGCGGAGACCGGCACCGGGCTGTCCGCGCCGGACGCCACGGTGGTCGACGCCGCCGGGCTGGTCGCCCTGCCCGGCCTGGTCGACCTGCACACCCATCTGCGTGAGCCCGGCCGGGAGGACGCCGAGACGGTGGAGACCGGTTCCCGCTCGGCGGCGCTCGGCGGTTACACCGCGGTCTGCGCGATGGCGAACACCTCGCCGGTGGCCGACACCGCCGGGGTGGTGGAGCAGGTGTGGCGGCTCGGCCGCGAGGCCGGGCTGGTCGACGTGCAACCCATCGGCGCGGTCACCGTCGGCCTGGCCGGCGAACGCCTGGCCGAACTCGGCGCGATGGCCGACTCGGCGGCCCGGGTGCGGATCTTCTCCGACGACGGGCACTGCGTCGCCGACCCCCGGCTGATGCGCCGGGCGCTGGAGTACGTGAAGGCCTTCGACGGGATCATCGCCCAGCACGCGGAGGAGCCCCGGCTCACCGAGGGGGCCCAGATGCACGAAGGTGAGGTCTCCACCCGGCTGGGCCTCACCGGGTGGCCGGCGGTGGCCGAGGAGGCGATCATCGCGCGGGACGTGCTGCTGGCCGAGCACGTCGGCAGCCGACTGCACGTCTGTCACGTCTCCACCGCCGGCAGCGTCGAGGTGCTGCGCCACGCCAAGGCCCGGGGGGTACGCGTCACCGCCGAGGTGACCCCGCACCACCTGCTGCTCACCGACGCGCGGGCCGAGACCTACGACCCGGTCTTCAAGGTCAACCCGCCGCTGCGTACCGCCACCGACATCGCCGCGCTGCGGGCCGCGCTGGTCGACGGGGTGATCGACATCATCGCCACCGACCACGCCCCACACGCGGTGGAGGACAAGGAGTGCGAGTGGGCGTACGCCCGGCCGGGCATGCTCGGGCTGGAGACGGCGCTGTCCATCGCGCTCGACGTGCTGGGGCCGGAGTGGGACCTGATCGCCGACCGGATGTCGCGTACGCCGGCCCGGATCGCCGGACTGACCGAACACGGCCACGACCCGGCCCCCGGAGCGCCGGCCAACCTGACCCTGGTCGACCCGGCGGCCCGCCGGGTGATCGAACCTGCGGAGCTGGCCAGCCGTAGCCGCAACACACCGTACGCCCGGATGACGCTGCCGGGTCGCATCGTGGCGACCTTCCTGCGTGGCGAGGCGACGGTTCTGGACGGAAAGGCTGTCCGGTGAGCGCGAGGAACGCAGCGAAGCGGAGTACCGCAGCCGCGAACGAAAGGCGGGCACAGTGAAGCGCAGGTCGGCGATCCTGGTCCTTGAGGACGGGCGCACCTTCCACGGCGAGGCGTACGGCAGCGTCGGGGAGACCTTCGGCGAGGCGGTCTTCAACACCGGGATGACCGGTTACCAGGAGACCCTCACCGACCCGTCGTACCACCGCCAGGTGGTGGTGCAGACCGCCCCGCACATCGGCAACACCGGCGTCAACAACGACGACGACGAGTCGCGTCGGATCTGGGTGGCGGGTTACGTGGTGCGTGATCCGGCCCGGGTCAGCTCCAACTGGCGGGCCACCGGCGGACTGGAGGACCGGCTGGCCACCGAGGGAGTAGTCGGCATCAGCGGCGTGGACACCCGGGCACTGACCCGCCACCTGCGTGAACGCGGCGCGATGCGGGTGGGTGTCTCCAGTGTCGAGGACGACCCCCGGGCCCTGCTCGAACGGGTCCGCCAGTCGCCGCAGATGGTCGGCGCGAACCTCTCCGACGAGGTGACCACCCCGACTCCGTACGTGGTCGACGCCGAGGGCGAGCACCGGTTCACGGTGGCCGCGCTGGACCTGGGCATCAAGCGCAACGTGCCGCGTCGGCTCGCCGCGCGGGGCGTCACCACCCACGTGCTGCCGGCCGGTTCGACCATCGAGGATCTGCTGGCCACCGGTGCTGACGCGGTCTTCTTCTCGCCGGGCCCCGGCGATCCGGCGACCGCCGACAACGCGGTCGCGTTGGCCCGGGAGGTGCTGCGCCGCGAGATGCCGCTGTTCGGCATCTGCTTCGGCAGCCAGATCCTCGGCCGGGCGCTCGGCTTCGGCACCTACAAGCTCGGCTACGGCCACCGGGGCATCAACCAGCCGGTCCTGGACCGGGTCACCGGCAAGGTCGAGGTGACCAGCCACAACCACGGCTTCGCGGTGGAGGTGCCCGGAGTGCGACCGGGCGCGGTGGTGCCGAACCAGGTGATCGACACCGAGTTCGGTGGCGTCGAGGTGTCGCACGTCTGCCTCAATGACAACGTGGTCGAGGGGCTGCGGGCGCGTGACGTGCCCGCTTTCACCGTCCAGTACCACCCGGAGGCGGCGGCCGGCCCGCACGACGCGGACTATCTCTTCGACCGCTTCGCCGAGCTGATCGACGGCCGGGCTCTCAGTGGGGGGCGTACCAATGCCTAAGCGGACCGATCTCAAGCACATCCTGGTGATCGGGTCGGGACCGATCGTCATCGGACAGGCCTGCGAGTTCGACTACTCCGGCACCCAGGCGTGCCGGGTGCTGCGGGCCGAGGGGATCAGGGTCAGCCTGGTCAACTCCAACCCGGCGACGATCATGACCGATCCGGAGTTCGCCGACGCCACCTACGTCGAGCCGATCACCCCCGAGTTCGTCGAGCTGGTGATCGCCAAGGAGCGTCCCGACGCGGTGCTGCCCACCCTGGGCGGTCAGACCGCGCTGAACACCGCGGTGGCGTTGCACGATTCCGGGGTGCTGGAGAAGTACGGCGTCGAGCTGATCGGCGCCGACATCGAGGCGATCCGGCGCGGCGAGGACCGGCAGCTGTTCAAGGAGATCGTGGCGAAGGCCGGCGTACGCCTCGGGGTGGCCGACCCGTCGGCGCTGGTGCCACGGTCGCGGGTCTGCCACTCGATGGACGAGGTCCGGGAGACGGTGGCCGAGCTGGGCCTGCCGGTGGTGATCCGGCCGTCGTTCACCATGGGTGGCCTCGGCTCGGGTATGGCGCACACCGACGCCGACCTGGAGCGCATCGCGGGGGCCGGGCTGGCCGCCAGCCCGGTGCACGAGGTGCTCATCGAGGAGAGCGTGCTCGGCTGGAAGGAGTACGAACTCGAACTGATGCGGGACCGCCACGACAACGTGGTGGTGGTCTGCTCGATCGAGAACATCGACCCGATGGGCGTGCACACCGGCGACAGCGTGACCGTGGCGCCGGCCATGACCCTGACCGACCGGGAGTACCAGCACCTGCGCGACCTGGGTATCGCGGTGCTGCGCGAGGTCGGCGTGGACACCGGTGGCTGCAACATCCAGTTCGCGGTGAACCCGGCCGACGGCCGCATCGTCGTCATCGAGATGAACCCCCGGGTCTCCCGCTCCTCGGCGTTGGCCTCGAAGGCGACCGGTTTCCCGATCGCGAAGATCGCCGCCAAGCTGGCCATCGGCTACACCCTCGACGAGATCCCCAACGACATCACCCTCAAGACGCCGGCCGCGTTCGAGCCGACGCTGGACTACGTGGTGGTGAAGATCCCCCGGTTCGCGTTCGAGAAGTTCCCCGGCGCGGACCGGGAGCTGACCACCACGATGAAGTCGGTCGGCGAGGCGATGAGCCTGGGACGTAACTTCACCGAGGCGTTGAACAAGGCGATGCGCTCGATGGAGACCAAGTCAGCGGGTTTCTGGACCCAGCCCGATCCGGCGGGCGCGACGAAGGAGAACACCCTCGCCGCGTTGGGCACGCCGCACGACGGGCGGCTCTACACGGTGGAACGGGCGCTGCGGCTGGGCGCCTCGATCGCCGAGGTCAGCGCCGCCTCCGGCGGTATCGACCCGTGGTTCCTGGACCAGATCGCGGCTCTGGTCGAGTTGCGGGCCGAGATCGTGGCGGCCCCGGTGCTGGACGCGGCGCTGCTGCGCCGGGCCAAGCGGGCCGGCCTGTCCGACGGCCAGCTGGCCGCGCTCCGGCCCGAGCTGGCCGCCGAGGACGGGGTGCGTACGCTGCGGCACCGCCTCGGCATCCGGCCGGTCTACAAGACGGTGGACACCTGCGCCGCCGAGTTCGAGGCCACCACCCCGTACCACTACTCCTCCTACGACGCCGAGACCGAGGTGGCCGGTTCGGCGCGGCCGAAGGTCATGATCCTCGGCTCGGGACCGAACCGGATCGGGCAGGGCATCGAGTTCGACTACTCCTGCGTGCACGCGGTCATGGCGCTGCGGAACGCGCCGTCCGGGTCGGCCGCCGACGCCGAGCGGGCCGGCTACGAGACCGTCATGGTCAACTGCAACCCGGAGACGGTCTCCACCGACTACGACACCGCCGACCGGCTCTACTTCGAGCCGCTGACCTTCGAGGACGTGCTGGAGGTCTGGCACGCGGAGGACTCCTCCGGCCGGGCGGCCGGCGGGCCGGGCGTGGTCGGTGTGATCGTGCAGTTGGGCGGTCAGACCCCGCTCGGGTTGGCCCAACGGCTCAAGGACGCCGGTGTGCCGGTGGTGGGTACCTCCCCGGAGTCGATCCACCTGGCCGAGGAGCGGGGCGCCTTCGGGTCGCTGCTGGCCCGGGCCGGTCTGCGCGCTCCGGCGCACGGCACCGCCACCTCGTACGAGGAGGCGAAGCAGATCGCCGACGACATCGGTTACCCGGTGCTGGTCCGACCGTCGTACGTGCTGGGTGGGCGCGGCATGGAGATCGTCTACGACGACGCCACGCTGCATGACTACATCGGCCGCGCCACCGACATCTCGCCGCACCATCCGGTGCTCGTCGACCGGTTCCTCGACGACGCCATCGAGATCGACGTGGACGCGCTCTGTGACGCCGACGGCGAGGTCTACCTCGGCGGGATCATGGAGCACATCGAGGAGGCGGGTATCCACTCCGGCGACTCCTCCTGCGCGCTGCCCTCGATCACCCTGGCCAGTTCGCACGTCGCCCAGGTGCGGCGGTACACCGAGGCGATCGCCCGGGGCATCGGGGTACGCGGACTGCTCAACGTCCAGTACGCGTTGAAGGACGACGCGCTGTACGTGCTGGAGGCCAACCCGCGCGCCTCGCGTACCGTGCCGTTCGTCTCCAAGGCCACGGCGGTGCCGCTGGCGAAGGCGGCGGCCCGGATCGCCCTGGGCGCGACCCTGGCGGAGCTGCGCGCCGAGGGCATGTTGCCGGCGACCGGGGACGGCGGCTCGCTGCCGCCGCACGCCCCGATCGCGGTGAAGGAGGCGGTGCTGCCGTTCAAGCGGTTCCGCACGCCGGCCGGTAAGGGAGTGGACTCACTGCTCGGCCCGGAGATGAAGTCGACCGGCGAGGTGATGGGGATCGACACCGGCTTCGGGCACGCCTTCGCCAAGTCGCAGTCGGCGGCGTACGGCTCACTGCCGACCGAGGGCAAGATCTTCGTCTCGGTGGCCAACCGGGACAAGCGCGGCATGATCTTCCCGATCAAGCGGCTCGCCGACCTCGGCTTCGACATCGTCGCGACCAGCGGTACCGCCGAGGTGCTCCGCCGTCACGGCATCGCCTGCGAGCAGGTCCCGAAGCACTACGAGGCCGGCGCCGAGGACGACGCGGTGTCGCTGATCCTCGGTGGTCATGTCGCCCTGGTGGTGAACACGCCGCAGGGTTCGGGTGCCAGCGCCCGCTCGGACGGTTACGAGATCCGCAGCGCGGCGGTCACCGCCGACATCCCGTGCATCACCACCGTTCCCGGCGCTGCCGCCGCCGTCATGGGCATCGAGGCACGCATCCGTGGTGACATGCAGGTACGCCCCCTGCAAGACCTGCACGCACTCCTGCGGCCCGCCCAGTGACCCCCCAGGCTCTCGTCGATCAAGAAGTTCTGGTCCTCCGGAGGCGCTCGGTGGGACGAAAACTTCTTGATCGACGCGCGGCGGTGCGGGGAGGGACGGCGTGATCTTCGAGAGGACGGTGCGGCGGGGGCTGTTCCGGGTCGGTGGCGGTGACGCCGAGGCGGCGCACGAGTTCACCCTGCGGCGGCTGGCGGAGCTGTCCCGGATGCCGGTCGCACTGGCGGCGCTGCGCGCCCGGTACGCCGTGTCGGCCCCGCGCACGGTGTTCGGGGTGCGGTTCCCGAACCCGGTCGGACTGGCCGCAGGCATGGACAAGGACGGGGTGGCGCTGCCGGCCTGGCCGGCGTTGGGCTTCGGGTTCGTCGAGGTCGGCACGGTGACCGCGCGCCCGCAGCCGGGCAATCCCCGGCCCCGGCTGTTCCGGCTGGCCGACAGCGAAGCCGTGATCAACAGGATGGGCTTCAACAACGCCGGGGCGCAGGCGTTGGCGAACCGGCTGGCGGCGTTGCCGAGACCGCTCGGCGTACCCCTGGGAATCTCGCTGGGCAAGTCGAAGGTGACGGCCCTGGAGGACGCGGTGGCGGACTACCGCGAGTCGTACCACGCGTTGCGTGAGCACGGTGACTACTTTGCGGTCAACGTCTCCTCACCGAACACCCCCGGACTGCGCGCGTTGCAGGACCGGGAGCACCTGGACGCGCTGCTGGCGGCGTTGGTGGGGGAGAAGCCGGTGCTGGTGAAGATCGCCCCCGATCTCACCGAGCCGGCCATCGCCGAGTTGCTGGAGGTGTGCCTGGCCCGGGGCGCCGCCGGGGTGATCGCCACGAACACGACCCTCGCCCGGGACGGGTTGGCCCCGGCCGACCGGGCACGCGCGGCCGAGGCGGGCGGACTGTCCGGTCGGCCGCTGGCCGATCGGGCGCGGCAGGTGGTCTCCTTCGTCCACACCGAGACGGGCGGGCGGCTGCCGGTCATCGGCGTGGGCGGCATCGTCGATCCCGACGACGCGACCCGGATGTTCGACGCCGGTGCCAGCCTGGTGCAGCTCTACACCGGGTTCATCTACCGGGGCCCGGCGCTGCCCCGTGCCGTCGCCCGTGCGGCGGCGGGTGCGGCACGCCCGACGACGACCGGAGCCTGACGACCACGACCCACCCGACTCACCACCCGCTTCGGCTCTGCTTCACCGGACGCACGGGTTCGACACCGAGACCGTCGCCTGGGTTGAAGCAGAGCCTCGGGCGCAAGGAGGACCGATGACCCCGGAGGAGGTTCTCGCCGCCGACGCGGCGCACGTCTGGCATCCGTACGCGGCGTTGCCGCCCGCGGTGGCGCCCTACCTGGTGGAGAGCGCCGAGGGGGTACGGCTGCGGCTGGCCGACGGCCGGGAGTTGGTCGACGGGATGTCCTCCTGGTGGGCGGCGATCCACGGTTACCGGCATCCGGTGCTGGACGCGGCGGTGACCGGGCAGCTGGGGCGGATGAGCCACGTCATGTTCGGTGGCCTCACCCACGCCCCGGCCGTGGAGCTGGCCCGCACCCTGGTCGAGATCACCCCCGACGGCCTGGAGCACGTGTTCCTGGCCGACTCGGGGTCGGTCAGCGTCGAGGTCGCGGTGAAGATGGCCCTGCAGTACCAGCGGGGCGTCGGTCGGCCGCAGCGGCACCGGTTGGGCACCTGGCGGGGCGGATACCACGGTGACACCTTCCATCCGATGAGCGTGTGCGACCCCGAGGGCGGGATGCACCACCTCTGGACGGACGTGTTGCCGCGACAGGTCTTCGCCCCGGCGCCGCCCGGCGGCTTCGACGATCCGCCGGACCCGGCGTACGAGGCGGCACTGACCGACGCGGTCGAGCGGCACGCCCACGAACTGGCCGCGGTGATCGTGGAGCCGGTGGTGCAGGGGGCCGGCGGGATGCGTTTCCACCACCCCCACTACCTGCGGGTGCTGCGCGAGGTGACCCGCGCGCACGGCGTGCTGCTGATCTTCGACGAGATCGCGACGGGATTCGGCCGCACCGGGACGATGTTCGCCGCCGAGCACGCCGGGGTGACCCCGGACGTGCTCTGTGTCGGCAAGGCGCTCACCGGGGGCTACCTCACCCTGGCGGCGGCTCTCTGCACGCCGGAGGTCGCGTGGGGCATCCAGGCCGGCGGCGTCCTCGCGCACGGTCCGACGTTCATGGGTAACCCACTGGCCTGCGCGGTCGCCAACGCGTCGCTGAGCCTGCTGCGGGCCGGTGACTGGGCCGGGGAGGTGGCCCGGCTCGAACGCGGTCTGCGGTCCGGACTGGAGCCGCTGCGCGGTGCGTCGGGGGTGGCGGACGTGCGGGTGCTCGGCGGCATCGGGGTGGTCCAACTGGACCACGAGGTGGACCTCGGTGCGGCCACGGCGGCGGCGGTGGCGCGGGGGGTGTGGCTGCGCCCGTTCCGGGATCTGGTCTACACGATGCCGCCGTACGTCATCACGGACGCCGACTTGGCACTCGTGGTGTCGGGTATCGCGGCAGCGGTCGCGGCGGGCTGAGTAGGCGAATGTCGACGCCCGGACCGATTTGAGTAGGCGTGGTCGGCAGGCGTCGCTAAATGGAGTAGCTCGGCAACCAGCCTGACTGCGGATGGTGAGTAGGCGGCGGACGGTGGAAGCCGGAAACCGTCGGAGGACGAGAGGAAGGCGACTGCCTTATGGAGAGCTTCGGCGCCCGACTGCACCGGGCCGTGGCGGACCGTGGTCCGCTGTGCGTGGGTATCGACCCGCATCCGGAACTGCTGGCCCGGTGGGGTCTCGACGACGATGTGAGGGGTCTGGACCGCTTCGCCGGTACGGTCGTCGACGCCCTCGGTGACCGGGTTGCGGTGGTGAAGCCGCAGTCGGCGTTCTTCGAGCGATTCGGTTCTCAAGGGGTGGCGGTCCTTGAGTCAACTATCCGACAGTTGCGAAATCTCGGCTCGATCGTTCTGCTCGACGTCAAGCGCGGCGACATCGGTTCGACGGTTCGCGCGTACGCGTCGGCATACCTTGATCCATTCAGTCCCATGTATGTCGATGCGCTGACGGCGAGCCCTTTCCTGGGGGTCGGATCGCTGGCACCCATGTTCGAATTGGCCGCCGAGCACGGCGGTGGCGTGTTCGTCCTGGCGCGCACCTCCAACCCCGAGGGCGCGGCGGTGCAGCAGGCTCGGGCCGCCGACGGACGCACCGTCGCGCAGACGGTTCTCGATGAGATTTCGCAGCTCAACGCGGGTGCGGAGCCGCTCGGAAGCATCGGTGCGGTGGTCGGGGCGACGGTCGGCGAGACGGGCTGCGACCTGTCGCGGGTGAACGGACCGCTGCTCGCACCGGGGCTCGGAGCGCAGGGCGCGTCGGCGGCGGATCTGCGGACCGTCTTCGGTTCCGCGCTGCCCGCAGTGCTGCCCGCGTACTCCCGCGAGGTGCTGGGCGCGGGGCCCGATTCGGAGGCGTTGCGGGCCGCCGCGGACCGGCTTTTGGCCGAGTGTCGAGGGGTTCTGGAGATGTCGTGACTGACTGATGGGTCGGTCACTCTGAGGTGATCATCGCGCGCCCACGTTGCCGAAAGCTCCGTTGACCGCTAGTTTTCCCCGCGCTGGGAACCCCTTGGTTCACAGCGACACCACGTTTCACAGATGCGGCGGCGCGTCCCGCCCGTCGCGATAGGGACCTGAGGAGAACTGGTGCCGCTCCCGTCACTGACCCCCGAGCAGCGCGCAGCCGCGCTGGAGAAGGCTGCGGAGATCCGCAAAGCCCGTGCCGAGCTGAAGGAGCAGCTCAAGCAGGGCAAGACCACCCTCGGAGCCGTTCTTGCGCGGGCCGAGTCCGACGATGTCGTCGGCAAGCTCAAGGTTTCGGCCGTGCTGCAGGCCATGCCGGGCATCGGCAAGATCCGGGCTACTCAGATCATGGAGAAGCTCAAGATCGCCGATAGCCGTCGGCTGCGTGGCCTCGGCGAGCAGCAGCGCAAGGCGCTGCTCGGGGAGTTCGCCGCCAACTGAGCGCGACTGCGTGTAGAAACAAGCAGTGAGCTTGGATGACGAGGCGCGCCCGGCGGCTCGGCTCACTGTCCTGGCCGGCCCATCCGGCGCCGGCAGGGAGAGTGTCGTCGAGCTGCTCCGGGCGCGTTCTCCGTCAGTGTGGACGCCGATCACGGTCACCACCCGGCCTCGCCGGGGCAGCGAACTGGACGGCGTCCACCGGCACTTCGTGACGGCGGAGGAGTTCGACCGCCGGCTCGCCGCAGGCGAACTGCTGGAGTGGAGCCGGTTCGGCGCGTACCGGCGCGGCACGGAGATCGCCCCCCTGCGCCGCCGGCTCGCCGCCGGGCAGCCGGTGTTGCTCTCGCTGGACCTCGACGGCGCGCTGCTGGTGCGAGCCGGATGGCCGCGAGCCCGACTGGTCCTGCTCCATCCCCCCGGCCGAGCGCCCGGTCCGCCCGTCGTGGCAGCGTTCGACCTCAGTGTGTCGCACGACCGGATCGAGCGGGTCGTGGACGAACTGGTAGGATTCATCGGTTCTTCATTCCTGGCTCCGGCCCGGCCGCGTCCGCGCGGTTGAGCGCCGGCGCCGCGCTCACGCGCGGTCCGTGCGACAGACGCAGAGGTTTTATCCGTGGGATCCATCGCCAACCCCGAAGGCATCACCAACCCGCCGATCGACGAGCTCCTGGAGAAGACGACGTCGAAGTACGCGCTGGTCATCTTCGCGGCCAAGCGCGCCCGCCAGGTCAACGCCTACTACAGCCAGCTCGGTGAGGGCCTGCTGGAGTACGTCGGCCCGCTGGTCGAGACCACTCCCCAGGAGAAGCCGCTCTCCATCGCGATGCGCGAGATCAACGCGGGCCTGCTCACCGCTGAGCCGACCGACCAGCCGTAACCCCCGCGCGTCGATGAGCGCCCGGGTCGTCCTCGGCGTCGGTGGCGGGATCGCCGCCTACAAGGCCTGCGAGTTGCTGCGCCTGTTCACCGAGTCGGGCCACCAGGTGCGGGTGGTGCCGACCGCAGCCGCGTTGCGTTTCGTCGGCGCGCCGACCTGGGCGGCCCTGTCCGGCCAGCCGGTCGCCGAGGACGTCTGGTCCGACGTGCACGAGGTGCCGCACGTGCGACTCGGTCAGCAGGCCGACCTGGTGGTGGTCGCGCCCACCACCGCCGACCTGCTGGCCCGAGCCGCGCACGGCCTCGCTGATGATCTACTCAGTAACACGCTGCTGACCGCGCGCTGCCCGGTGCTGCTGGCGCCGGCCATGCACACCGAGATGTGGGAGCACCCGGCGACCGTCGCCAACGTCGCCACGCTGCGGGCCCGAGGGGTACGGGTCATCGAGCCGGCGGTGGGTCGCCTCACCGGCGTCGACACCGGCAAGGGGCGGCTGCCCGAGCCGGCCGAGATCTTCGCCGTCGCCCGCCGCATCCTGGCCCGTGGCGCCGACGCGCCGGCCGACCTGACCGGCCGCCGGGTGGTGGTCACCGCTGGCGGCACCCGGGAACCGCTGGACCCGGTGCGCTTCCTGGGCAACCGCTCCTCCGGCAAGCAGGGCTACGCCTTCGCCCGTGCCGCGCTCGCCCGTGGCGCGCGGGTAACGCTGATCTCGGCCAACGTCTCGCTGCCCGACCCGGCCGGCGCGGACCTGGTCCGCGTGGGCACCACCGGGGAGTTGCGCGAGGCCACGCTCAGCGCGGCGGCGGACGCCGACGTGGTGGTGATGGCGGCGGCTCCGGCCGATTTCCGACCGGCGACGTACGCGCCTGGCAAAATCAAGAAGTCGGACGACGGCACCGCACCCACCATCGAACTCGTGACCAACCCGGACATCGCCGCCGAACTGGGGCAGCGTCGTCGACCGGAGCAGGTGCTGGTGGTGTTCGCCGCCGAGACCGACGACGCCGAGGCCAACGGGCGGGCCAAGCTGGCCCGTAAACGGGCCGACCTCATCGTCATCAACGAGGTCGGGCCGGACAAGGTTTTCGGTGCCGACACCAACGCGGCCACGGTCATCAGCGTGGACGGCTCGGTCACCCGGATCCCCGAGCGGTCCAAGGAGGATCTCGCCGACCGGGTGTGGGACCTGGCGGTCGCCCGGCTGGCCGGAGACTCCTCCTGACGGCTGGACCCGAGACGACCGTCAACGGTGCGGTTGACGGTTGGTGACTACACTGCCGCGGAACGACGTCCAAGACTTAGGAGTACCGTGACACGCCGCCTCTTCACGTCCGAATCGGTCACGGAAGGCCACCCGGACAAGATCGCCGATCAGATCAGCGACGGCATCCTCGATGCCCTGTTGACGCAGGATCCGCACAGCCGGGTGGCTGTGGAGACCCTGATCACCACCGGTCAGGTGCACGTTGCCGGTGAGGTGACAACCAAGGCGTACGCCGACATCCCGACGATCGTGCGGGAGACGATCCTGGGTATCGGGTACGACTCGTCGAAGAAGGGTTTCGACGGGGCGTCGTGTGGCGTGAGCGTCTCGATCGGTGCTCAGTCGCCGGACATCGCGCAGGGCGTGGACAACGCCTTCGAACTGCGTACCGGGGCGTCGGAGAGCGCATTGGACGCGCAGGGCGCCGGTGACCAGGGCATGATGTTCGGCTTCGCCTGCTCCGAGACGCCGGAGCTGATGCCCCTGCCGATCGCGCTCGCGCACCGACTGGCCCGCCGGCTCGCCGCGGTCCGCAAGGACGGCACCGTGCCCTACCTGCGGCCGGACGGCAAGACGCAGGTCACCATCGAGTACGACGGGCTGCGGCCGGTACGCCTGAACACGGTGGTGGTCTCCAGCCAGCACGCCGCGGACATCTCACTGGAGTCGTTGCTCACCCCGGACGTGCGGGACCACGTCATCGCCCCGGAACTGGAGAGCCTGGGCCTGGACACCGAGGGCTACCGCCTGCTGGTCAACCCGACCGGCCGGTTCGAGATCGGTGGCCCGATGGGCGACGCCGGTCTGACCGGGCGGAAGATCATCGTGGACACCTACGGCGGCTACGCCCGTCACGGCGGCGGGGCGTTCTCCGGCAAGGACCCGTCGAAGGTCGACCGCTCGGCCGCGTACGCGATGCGCTGGGTGGCCAAGAACGTGGTGGCCGCCGGTCTCGCGGAGCGGTGCGAGGTGCAGGTGGCGTACGCCATCGGCAAGGCGCACCCGGTGAGCCTGTTCATCGAGACGTTCGGCACCGAGACGGTGCCGGTGGCCTCGATCGAGAAGGCGGTCAACGAGATCTTCGACCTGCGCCCGGCCGCCATCATCCGGGACCTGGACCTGCTGCGGCCGATCTACGCCCAGACCGCCGCCTATGGCCACTTCGGTCGGGAACTGCCCGACCTGAGGTGGGAGTCGACCGACCGCGCCGCCGACCTCAAGTCGGCCGCGGGAGCCTGACAACCCCCCGGCGTGACGACCGGCGGCCCGCTGACGGGTCGCCGGTCGCCCGTGTCTGCGTCGACGTTCCGCTGGCCCATCTGGACCGCCCCTTCGACTACCTGGTCCCGCAGGCGCTCGCCGCCGACGCCGTGCCCGGCGTCCGGGTGAAGGTGCGGTTCGCCGGCCAACTGGTCGACGGATGGCTGCTGGAGCGGGCCGAGGAATCCGACCATCCCCGGCTCGCGTACCTGGACAAGGTGGTCTCTCCGGTGCCGGTGCTGGCCCCGGAGGTGGCCCGGCTGGCCCGGGTCGTCGCCGACCGGTACGCCGGCAGCCTGGCCGACGTGCTGCGGCTGGCGGTGCCACCCCGGCACGCGCGGGTGGAGAAGGACGTCGTCGGTCGAGCCCCGGCCGACGACCCGGCACCGGCGGCTCCGGCCAGCCCGCCGGTGCCGGAACCCGTCGGCTGGCGTGACTACCCGGCCGGGGTGGCGCTGCTGCGGGCCCTGGCCGACGGGCGTTCCCCCCGGGCGGTGTGGTCGGCGCTGCCGGGGGAGGACTGGGCGGCCCGCTACGCCACCGCCGTCGCGGCCACGGTCGCCTCCGGTCGGGGCGCGCTGGTGGTGGTCGCCGACGGGCGGGACCTGGACCGCCTCGACGCCGCGCTGACCGCACGGCTCGGCGAGGGACGGCATGTCTGCCTGTCGGCCGCGCTCGGCCCGGCGCGGCGCTACCGCGCCTTCCTGGCCGCCCGGCGCGGCGACGCCCCGGTGGTGATCGGCACCCGGGCGGCCATGTTCGCCCCGGTCGACCGGCTCGGCCTGGTGGCCATCTGGGACGACGGTGACGATCTGCACGCCGAGCCGCGAGCCCCCTACCCACACGCCCGCGAGGTGCTGCTCACCCGCGCCCAGTTGGCCGACGCCGCAGCGCTGGTCGGCGGCTACGCCCGGACCGCCGAGGCGCAACTGCTGGTGGAGACCGGCTGGGCCCGTGAGGTGGTCGCCGACCGGGCGGTGCTGCGGGCGCGTACCCCCGCCATCGTGCCGACCGGCGATGACCCGCAACTGGCCCGTGACCCCGGCGCGGCGACCGCCCGGCTGCCGAGTCTGGCCTGGCACGCGGCCCGGGAGGCACTGCGCGCGGACCTGCCGGTCCTGGTCCAGGTGCCCCGACGCGGCTACCTGCCCTCGGTGGCCTGCGCCGAGTGCCGTACCCCGGCCCGCTGTCCGCACTGCGCCGGCCCGCTCGGGTTGCCGTCGGCCGGTGGGACACCGGCGTGCCGCTGGTGCGCCCGGGTCGCCGCCGCGTACGCCTGCCCGCAGTGCGGCCGACGGCGGCTGCGAGCCTCGGTCACCGGTGCCCGGCGGACCGCCGAGGAACTCGGCCGGGCCTTTCCGGGGGTGCCGGTTCGCACCTCCGGGCGGGAGGAGGTGCTCTCCGACGTCCCCGGCGGCGCGGGTCTGGTGGTCGCGACCCCGGGCGCCGAGCCGGTGGCGGCCGGTGGGTACGGCGCGGTGCTGCTGCTGGACACCTGGGCGCTGCTTACCCGGGCGGACCTGCGGGCCGGGGAGGAGGCGTTGCGTCGCTGGACGGCCGCGGCGGCACTGGCCCGGCCGGCGTCCGACGGGGGGCGGGTGGTGGTGGTCGCCGACGGCGCGCTCGCGCCGGTGCAGGCGTTGCTGCGGTGGGACGCCGGCTGGTTCGCGGCCCGGGAACTGGCCGAGCGGCGGGAGCTGGGCTTCCCACCGGCGATGCGGATGGCCAGCGTGACCGGCCCACCGGCGGCGGTGGCCGACCTGTTGGCGCAGGCCCGCCTGCCCGACGGGGCCGAACTGCTCGGTCCGGTGCCGGCCGACGGCGAGCGGGAGCGGATGCTGGTGCGGGTGCCGAGGACGCGGGCCGCCGCCATGGCCGACGCGTTGCACGCGGCGGCCGGGGTGCGTAGCGCCCGCAAGGCGAGCGATCCGGTCCGCCTCCAAGTCGACCCGCTCGCGCTGTTCTAAGCGGCTTGGTGACGGTGGGTACCGATCGATGCGGCAATCGATGCGATATGTTACCTGATAGTGACGCTACGTATTGACTTGCCTGCTGCCGGTTGCGTCCTCGGGCCCGGCCCGCATGAGGTGGTAGCATCGCCCGTCATGCCGGTGCGTACGGCGACTCCAGGTCCAGCTGGAGGTGTCCGAGGGCAGCGCGACGACGGCGCAACCCCGTCGGTCCGGCGCGGAAATCGATGATCTCAATCAGCCGGTTATCAGGGGTGGACCAGTCGTGACCGTTCGTCAGTCGATCGTCTTCAACGGTGACCTCGGCAGCGGCAAGAGCACTGTCTCGGTCGAGATCGCCAAGCGGCTCGGCATGCGCCGGGTCAGCGTCGGTGACCTGTATCGCAAGATGGCCCAGGAGCGGCAGATGACCGCTCTCCAGCTGAACCTGCACGCCGAGTTGGACCAGGCCGTCGACGGCTACGTCGACCAGCTCCAGCGGGACATCGCCGCCTCCGGCGAGAGCCTGGTCATGGACTCCCGGCTGGCCTGGCACTTCTTCACCGACGCGCTCAAGGTGCACATGATCACCGAGCCGGGTGAGGCCGCCCGTCGCGTCCTGCTGCGCCCCTCCGGTCCGGCCGAGAGCTATACCTCGCTGGAGGAGGCGAAGGCGAAGCTCAAGGAACGCAGCGAGAGCGAGCGCAACCGGTTCCTGGTCCGGTACGGCGTGGACAAGGCCCGGCTGCGCAACTACGACCTGATCTGCGACACCACCCGGGCGTCCGCCGACGAGGTGATCGAGAGCATCATCGACGCGTACGAGGGACGGCTCGCGCCCGAGGTGCTGCGCGGCGCGCCTCCGCTGCTGCTGCTCGACCCGGGACGGGTCTACCCGACCGAGGAGATCGGCGGCCTGCGCGGCCTGTGGGACTCGACCTCCGTGCCCGAGGTCCCCGCCGATGAGACCGGCCTGGAGCCGTTGGACATCGGCTACACCGGCGAGTACTTCTTTGTGGTCAACGGACACCGTCGGCTCAGCGCCGCCCTGCGCAACGGCGTGCGGCTGGTGCCGGGTCGGCTGGTCGCCGAGGTCGAGGAACCGGTGGTCGGTGGGGTGAGCGCGATGGACTACTTCGTCGCCCAAACCCGCCCCAGCCTGATCCACGACTGGGAGGCGGCCCACGACATCCAGCTGCCGTTGCCGGAGCACGCGCTGCTCGCCGGCGACGCGGTGCTCGCCGGGGAGAGCGGCTGACCGGCCAGGCGGCGCCGGTCGGGGTGAGCGGCTGACTCGCCAGGCGGTGCCGGCCGCGGAAGGCGGCCGTGCGCGGTACCACGGCGACGGCGTCGCGCGGGATGATGGAGCCTCCAGGATCCCCCCAAGGAGGCCGGATGGATGTCGCCGAGGCGTTCGCATCGCTCATGTCGCCCGAAGGGCGCGTAGACCCCTATCCGGCGTACGAACAGCTGCGTGCCCACGGACCGGTCGCGCAGACCGGTCCGGGCGTGTACGCGGTCACCGGTCACGCCGAGGCCGACGAACTGCTTCGGGACGCCCGGGTCCGGGTGCTCGACGAACACCTGCGCGACGGCATCCTGCCCGACTGGCGGCAGAGCCCGGCCGTGTCCTCGATCGCCCGATCCATGTTGCGTACCAACCCGCCCGACCACAGCCGGATGCGTCGCCTCGTCACCGGCGCCTTCACCCCCCGCCGGATCAACGCCATGCGCGAGGTGGTCGCGGCGCAGACCGACGAACTGATCGACGCGATGACCACAGCCGGCCGGGGTGGGGCGGCGGTGGACTTCATGGCCGAGTTCGCCTACCCGCTGCCGGTCGGGGTGATCTGCGAACTGCTCGGCGTGCCCGCCGCCGACCGCCCGCTGTTCCGGCGCTGGACGGCCGACCTGACCGGAGTCCTGGAGCCCGAGATCAGCGCGGCGGAACTGGCCGTGGCCGACGCCGGTGCCACCGAGCTGCGTGACTACTTCACCGAACTGGTGGCCGCCCGTCGCCGCGCACCGGCCGACGACCTGACCACCGCCCTGGTGCAGGCGCACGACGCCGGTGACCGGCTCTCCGGTGACGAACTGTTGGCGAACCTGGTGATCCTGCTGGTCGCCGGTTTCGAGACCACCACCAACCTGCTCGGCAACGGGTTGGCGGTGCTGCTGGCCCACCCCCGGGAGGCCGAGGGGCTGCGCCAGCAGCCGCAGCACGCCCCGGCGTACGTGGACGAACTGCTCCGTTTCGACTCGCCGGTGCAGCTGACCACCCGCGTCAACGCCGAGGCGGTCGACCTCGACGGGGTCGAGGTGCCGGCGGGCAGCTGGATCCTGCTGCTGCTCGGCGCGGCCAACCGCGACCCACGGCGCTACCACCGACCGGAGCGGTTCGACCCGTGGCGGGCCCAGCTGAGCCCGCTCTCCTTCGGTGCCGGGCCGCACTACTGCCTGGGGGCGGGTCTGGCCCGGCTGGAGGCCCAGATCGCCTTCCCGGCGTTGCTGCGCCGATTGCCCACCCTGGCGCTGGCCGGGCAACCTCGGCGTCGGATCCGGCTGACCCTGCGTGGGTACGATCACCTGCCGGTCACCGTGGGTGCACCGCCGTCGACCGGGGAGGGTGGTGCGCCGGGCGGCGCGGCTACCGGCAGTCCGTAGACTGGTACGGCATTCCCGTCCTGCCGTGAAGGAGCCCATCCGCGTGACCGTCCAGCCCATCCGTCTGTTCGGAGACCCGGTGCTGCGCACGCCGGCCGATCCGGTGGTCGACTTCGACGTCGAGTTGCGAAAGCTCATCGAGGACCTGACCGACACCATGCGTGAGCAGGGTGGCGCCGGTCTCGCCGCGCCGCAGCTGGGCGTGGGCCTGCGGGTGTTCACCTTCGACGTCGACGACGTGGTGGGTCACCTGGTGAACCCGGTGCTGGAGTTCCCCGACGAGGAGGAGCAGGACGGCCCGGAGGGGTGCCTGTCCATCCCCGGGCTCTACTTCGACACCAAGCGTCGGCAGAACGTCATCGCCAAGGGCTTCAACGGCTACGGTGACCCGATGCAGATCGTCGGCACCGGGTTGATGGCCCGCTGTGTGCAGCACGAGACCGACCACCTCGACGGGGTGCTCTTCGTCGACCGGCTGGACCCGGCCGGCCGCAAGGAGGCGATGAAGGCGATCCGTCAGGCCGAGTGGTACGACCCGGCCGCCCCACCGACGGTCAAGCTGAGCCCGCACGCCGCCGGTAACCCGTTCGGTCTGGGGCGGTGACCCGATGCGCGTGATCTTCGCCGGTACGCCGGCCGTCGCTGTTCCGGCCCTGTCCGCCGTGGCCGAGTCCCAGCACGAGGTGATCGCCGTGGTCACCCGTCCGGACGCGCCCGCCGGGCGCGGTCGGGGTCTGGTCCGTTCCCCGGTCGGCGCGTGGGCCGACGAGCGGGGCATCGAGGTGTTGACCCCGGCGCGTCCGCGTGAGCCGGAGTTCCTGGACCGGCTGCGCGAGCTGGCTCCGGACTGCGTGCCGGTGGTCGCCTACGGCGCGCTGGTGCCGCCGGTCGCGCTGGAGATCCCCCGGCACGGCTGGGTGAACCTGCACTTCTCGCTGCTGCCGGCGTGGCGGGGAGCCGCGCCGGTGCAGCACGCCGTGCTGCACGGCGACGAGGTGACCGGCGCCAGCGTCTTCCAACTGGAGGAGGGGCTGGACACCGGTCCGGTCTACGGCACGGTCACCGACGAGATCCGTCCCACCGACACCTCCGGTGACCTGCTGGAGCGGTTGGCGCACAGCGGTGCCGGGCTGCTGGTGGCGGTGCTGGACGCGTTGGCCGACGGCACCGCGAGGGCGCAACCGCAGCCCGCCGACGGGGTGAGCCTCGCGCCGAAGCTGACCGTCGAGGACGCCCGGGTGCGCTGGGGCGACCCCGCCTTCGCGGTGGACCGACGGATCCGCGCGTGCACGCCCGCCCCCGGGCCGTGGACGACCTTCCGGGGCGATCGGGTGAAGCTCGGCCCGGTCACCCCGGCGCCCGACGCGCAGCCGCTGAAACCCGGTGAGCTGATGGTGTCCAAGGACCGGGTGCTGGCCGGCACGGCCACCGTGCCGGTCCGCCTCGGCGAGGTACGCGCGGCCGGCAAGCGGGCCATGGCGGCGACCGACTGGGCACGTGGTGCCCGGGTCGGTGCCGGCGAGGAGTTCGTGTGAGAGAGACCACCGCCCGTGGCGGCGCGGAGCGACGCGGATCCCGCCCCGGGCGACCGGTGGTCGACCGGGCCCGTTACGCGGCGTACGAGGCCGTCGCGGCGGTGCACCGCGACGACGCGTACGCCAACCTGGTGCTGCCGTCGATCCTGAGTGACTCGGGGCTGACCGGGCGGGACGCCGCCTTCGCCACCGAACTGACCTACGGCACCCTGCGGCACCTGGGCACGCTCGACGCCATCCTCACCGCCGCGGCCGGGCGGGACGTGCAGCGGATCGACCCACCGGTCCGCGACGCGTTGCGCATCGGCGCGTACCAACTGCTGCACACCCGGGTGCCGGCGCACGCGGCGGTCTCCTCCACCGTCGACCTGGTCCGCGCGGTGGGCCAGGGTGCCACCGGGTTCGCCAACGCGGTGCTGCGCGAGGTCGCCACCCGCGACGTCGACGGGTGGGTGTCCCGGCTCGCGCCACCGATCGAACAGGACCCGGTCGGGCACCTCGCACTGACCTACAGCCATCCGGAATGGATCGTGCGGGCGTTCAACGAGGCGCTCGGCGGTGACCTGGGCGAGACCACCCGCCTGCTGATCGAGGACAACGAGCGTCCTCCGGTGCACCTGTGCGCCCGCCCCGGTCTGGTCGACCCGGTCGACCTCGCCGACGAGGTGGGTGGCGCGCCCGGCGCCTTCTCGCCGTACGCGGTATACCTGGCCGGTGGTGCGCCCGGTGACCTGGCGGCGGTGGCGGACGGGCGAGCCCACGTCCAGGACGAGGGTTCCCAACTGGTGGCGAACGCGCTCGCGTCGGCACCGGTGGACGGCCCCGACGGCCGGTGGCTCGACCTGTGCGCCGGGCCGGGCGGCAAGTCGGGTCTGCTCGGGGCGCTGGCCGCGCAACGGGACGCACGGCTGACCGCCGTGGAGATCGCCGAGCACCGGGCCCGGCTGGTCGCGAACGCCACCCGAGGGCTGCCGGTGACCGTGCTGAACACCGACGGCCGGCTGGTCGGCACCGAGGCGAAGCTGCCGGAGCAGCACTTCGACCGGGTGCTGGTCGACGCGCCCTGCACCGGGCTCGGTTCGCTGCGCCGTCGGCCGGAGTCGCGCTGGCGCCGACAGCCGTCGGACCTGTCGGCGCTGACCCGGTTGCAGCGTGAGCTGCTCGTCGCCGGGCTGCGGGCGGCCCGCCCGGGCGGGCTGGTGGCCTACGTGACCTGCTCGCCGCACACCGTGGAGACCCACGTGACGGTGACCGAGGCGGCCCGTCGCAGCGGAGTCCCGGTCGACTTCGTCGACGCGCGTACGGTGTTGCCGGCCGGGATGCCCGGCCTGGGCGACGGCCCGACGGTGCAGTTGTGGCCGCACCGGCACGGCACCGACGCCATGTTCCTGGCCCTGCTGCGCCGCACCTGACCCCGGCGCCGGTCGGGTCAGTTGATCGGTAGTGCCCGGGTACCGGCGCCCTTCACCGACCGGGTGAGGGTGCGGTTGCTGATCCAGAGGAAACACTGGACCGACCGGTTGCCGCTGCGCCACTCGCCTTCCGAGGGGTGGTAGAAGATCGTGCCGACCCGGTACTGGAGATTGCCGTCGTCGGGCACCTTGGCGTAGCGGGCGATGGTGCTGCGGCAGCCACGGTGGACCCGCTCCGGCTTCGCGAGGAGTTCCGACCAGCTGCTCTTCGGCGCCTGCCAGAGGCCCACGAACTCGGCCCGGTGCCGCTTGGTGCACCCGACGGCGACCATCTCGATCACCTCGTCGCCCTCGGTGCGGGCGTTGAAGCAGCCGTGCCGCAACGCCGACGAGCCGTCGAGTTCACCGGCCAGGCTGGCGGTACGGCGTACCGGCACCGGGGTGTCGAGGGCGCGCAACTCGTGCACATCGCAGCGGAACCAGCGGGCGCCGCCGGTCCATGCCCGCGGTGAGGGCAGGACGACGGTGAGGCCGATGCGGGCGGCACGCCAGTCGCCGCCCAGCGTGGTGCGGGCCTGCCGGTCGCATTCGCTGTACGCGGTGCGCATCGCCTTGCTGCCGACCGTCGGTGGTCGGGCCCCGGCGGTCTCGGTGAAGGCTCCGACGTGCAGCGTCTCGGCCCGGTGCGGTTCGGCGCAGTCGACCGGGGCGTACGCGCTGAGGTAGCCGACCTCCTGCGGCTGCCCGTGGCAGACGCCGTCGTCGGGGGTGAACACCGTGGGCACCGCCATCGACGCCCAGTCGTCGACCAGATCGCCGTCGATGCCGGCCGGCCTGGTGCAGCCGGTCGCCGCCAGCGCCGTCACGACGCCCAGCGCGACCCCGGTCACCCATCGCCGCATCACAGTCGACCTCCCGCTCCCGATTTCGAAGCGGGAGCATACGGCACCGGGCTCCGGCGCTGCCCGGGACGTTTGGCTCACCGCGCTCAGGTGACGGGCAGTCCCTTCGGGCCCACGCCACGCATCGACCCGGTCAGTTTGCGGTCGTCGCTCCACAGGATGCACCGCACGCCCCGGTCGCCCTCCTCCCACTCCCGCTGCGACGGCGGGTAGAAGATGGAACCGGCCCGGTAGGGCAGGTCGGCGTTGTTGGGTACGTCGGCGAAGGCGGCGATCAGCTCCATGCAGCGCTTGTGGGCCTGTCCGGCGGAGGCGCTGAACTGCTCCCAGCTCATGTCCCGCTCGACGTAGACGCCGACGAACTCGGCGCCGTGCGGCTCGGTGCAGAGCACCGGGGCCATGTAGTTCAGGCTGTCGCCGATGAGCTTCGGGTCGAAGCAGCGGTGCACCAGCGGTGAGTCACCGATCAGGGCGCCGCGCAGGCTGCCGGTGCGGTTGACCGGCCGGGTGTTGTCGATGCTGTCGGTCTCGCTCAGGTCGCACCGGAACCACCGGGCGCCGCTGTTCCAGGCGGGCACCGACGGCAGGGCGATGTTGAGGGTCAACCGGGCGGTGTGCCAGTCACCGCCGAGCACCAGCCGGGCCCGCTGGTCGCACTCGGCCCGGGCGGTACGCAACGCCGCCGACCCCGGTTCGGGGCGGTTGCCCTCGGCGGCGGCGTCGGTGAACGTGCCGACGTGGACCGTCTCGGCGAGGTGGCTGCGGGCGCAGTCCACCGTCTCGTACGTGCTGGCCTGGACGACCGAGGTGATCCGGGGCAGGCAGGCGTCGGTGGCCGGCACGAACATGGTCGGTGCCCGCATCGTCTGCCAGTCGTCGGTGAGATCGCCGTCTGTCCCGCCCGGCCGTACGCAACCGCTGAGCATCATCGCAGCGGTACTGGCCAGCCCCAGTGCCGCGAGCCACCGTCGCATCGTCCGCCCTTTCCGGGAGCCGCCGCCCGGCTGCCGGCTCCCGCGCCCACCGGCCTGCACGATACCGTCACCGTCCCCGATGGAGTGTTGCCGCGAATCGGTCGTCTGGCCAGCCGAAGTTGAGCTTCGTTCCGTTTCACCGGTCCGAAGGGGGTCATTCTGCACCATTGGTCACCTCCGGGTCACGGGGTGTCCCGGTTGCTGGCACGACGCCATGGCCGCTGGCCGCGTTCGTACACTGGCCCTGTGACCGTACCGCCGCCAATCGTCGCGCCCAGCATCCTCGCCGCCGATTTCTCCCGTCTCGCCGAGGAGGTCCGCGCCGTCGAGGGCGCCGCGGACTGGTTGCACGTCGACGTGATGGACAACCACTTCGTGCCGAACCTGACCATCGGGCTGCCCGTGGTGCAGAGCCTGCGGGCCGCCACCAAGCTGCCGTTCGACGTCCATCTGATGATCAACGATCCACACCGGTGGGCGCCCGGTTACGCCGACGCGGGGGCGTACAACGTCACCTTCCACGCCGAGGCGTGCGACGACCCGGTGGCGTTGGCCCGGGATCTGCGGGCGGCCGGTGCCCGGGCGGGGCTGGCGATCGACCGGGACACGCCGATCGAGCCGTACCTCGACCTGTTGCCGAGCTTCGACACCCTGCTGGTGATGACCATCAAGGCCGGGTTCGGCGGGCAGCGGTTCCTGCCGCACCTGCTGGACAAGGTCCGCACCGCGCGGCGGCACGTCGACGCCGGCCACCTGGAGTTGCGCATCGAGGTCGACGGCGGGATCGCCGCCGACACCATCGAGCAGGCGGCCGAGGCGGGTGCCGACGCCTTCGTGGCCGGCACCGCCGTCTACGGCGCCGACGACCCGGCCGAGGCGGTACGCCGGCTGCGCGGGCTGGCCGAGCGCGCGGCTACCGGGCACTGACGTGGACACCGCCGACGATCGCAAGGACGTGATCCTCGTCGTCGACGACGACGAGGACATCGCCCGCTTCGTCGAGTTCAACCTGCGCTTGCAGGGCTTCGAGGTGATCCTCGCGGCGGACGGCCAGGAGGCGCTGGAGCTGATCGAGCGGCAGCGGCCGGACCTGGCCGTGGTCGACCTGATGATGCCCCGGGTGGACGGGCTGGAGTTGACCCGGCGGCTGCGTGCCGACCCGATGACCGCGGCGCTGCCGGTGATCATGCTGACGGCCAAGGGGATGACCCAGGACAAGGTCAACGGGCTCAACGCCGGCGCCGACGACTACCTGGTCAAGCCCTTCGACAACGCCGAGCTGGTCGCCCGGGTCAGCTCCACGCTGCGGCGCAACAAGGAGTTCCGGGAGGTCTCCCCGCTGACCGGGCTGCCGGGCAACAGCCGGATCCGGCGGGAGATCGCCGACCGGGTCCGCGCCGGCACCGACTACGCCGTCGGCTACATCGACATCGACCGGTTCAAGAGCGTCAACGACCGGTACGGGTTCGTCCGGGGGGACGGCTTCATCTCCGCGCTGGCCCGCAGCCTGCACCGGGCGGTGGTCGCGGTCGCCCTGCCACCGGCCTTCCTCGGCCACGTCGGCGGTGACGACTTCGTCTTCGTGTGCACACCCGAGCAGGTGCGGCCGCTCACCCTGCGCGTGTCGGTGGACTTCGAGAAGGCCGCCGACGCCCTCTACGATCCCACCGACCGGGAACGCGGTTACGTGGAGCTGAAGGACCGGCGGGGCAACATCCGCCGGGCCGCGCTGGTCACCCTCTCCATCGGTGTCGCGATCTCCGACTCCGACAAGCGCATCACCGACCCGTTGGAGGCGATGACCGTCGCCTCCGAGATGAAGACCGTGGCGAAGAGTCAACCCGGCTCGTACGTGGCGGTGGATCGCCGTCGCGGCGTGTCCGATCCCGGTCGCCGTCATGTGAAGTAGCTCGCCCGGGTGGCACGACGCCCCGCCGGACGTGTAAGACTTTGCTCAGTACCCACCACGCGCTGGCGGGACTCGGTGTAATTCCGAACCGGCGGTGATCCACGGTCCGACCGTGGTAAGCCCGCGACCCGGGAGCGGTTCGTCCGCCCGGTGGACCTGGTGAGAATCCGGGGCCGACGGTTGGGGGCGGCTCGGCCGCGCCCAGACAGTCCGGATGGGAGACAGCGCGCGGGGCGGAACGGGTCGTGTGGCTCGCCGGGATCCGGCGTGGGCACGTCCCTCGCCGGGGCGGCCGTGCCGTACCCGCGTTCCGTCGCCTGCCGTGGCCACCCGGCCCGACTCCCCGCCCGCGCGTACGAGCGAGAGGGCGACGGCAGGCGATGGCGAGCGTCTCCGTGGACGAGGCGATGCGTCGCGCGATCGAACTCGCGGCGCGCGGGCTCGGCACCACCAGTCCCAACCCCGTGGTCGGCTGCGTGCTGCTCGACGTCGACGGCGAGGTCGTCGGCGAGGGCTTCCACGCGTACGCCGGGGGACCACACGCCGAGATCGTCGCGCTGGCCCAGGCCGGTCAGCGGGCCAAGGGCGGCACCGCAGTGGTCACCCTGGAACCCTGTGACCACGTCGGCCGCACCAACCCCTGTAGCACCGCGCTGGTCCAGGCGGGAGTGGCCCGGGTCGTGATCGCGGTACCGGACCCCAACCCGGTCGCCACCGGCGGCGCGGCCACGTTGCGGGCCGCCGGCGTCCGGGTCGACGTGGGTGTCCGCCGCACCGAGGCGGAGCAGGGCAACGTGGCCTGGCTGACCGCGATGCGCCGGGGCTGGCCGTACGTGATCTGGAAGTACGCGGCGACCATGGACGGCCGTTCCGCGGCAGCCGACGGCACCAGCATGTGGATCACCTCCGAGGCGGCCCGGATGGACGTGCACGCCCTGCGCGCCACCGTCGACGCGGTGCTCGTCGGCGTCGGCACGGTGCTCGCCGACGATCCCCGCCTCACCGTGCGCAACCTGCGCGACGGCAGCCTGGCCATCCGGCAGCCGCTGCGCGTGGTGGTCGACTCGACGGGGCGTACCCCGCAGGACGCCCGGGTGCGCGACGGTGCCGCCCGCACCTGGGTGGCCACCGCCGACGAGGTGGGCGCCGGCCCGGACGGCGGCGTCGACCTGCCGGCGCTGCTCGCCGCCCTGCACGCCCGTGGGATCCGGGCCGTGCTGCTGGAGGGTGGCCCCCGGCTCGCCGGGGCGTTCCTCGCCGCCGGCCTGGTCGACCGGGTGGTCGGTTACCTCGCGCCCCGACTGCTCGGAGCCGGGCCCGCCGCGCTGGTCGACGCGGGCGTGACCACCATCACCGAGGCCATCGACCTGGAACTCACCGACGTTACGCAGGTCGGTCCCGACCTGCGGATCACCGCGCTGCCCCGGAAGAGGGAGGGCTAGGCATGTTCACCGGCATCGTCGAGGAACTGGGCGAGGTCGTCGGGGTGACCCCGACGGCGGAGGACTCGACCCTGGTAGCGGTCCGTGGCCCACTGGTCACCTCCGACGCGCGACACGGCGACTCGATCGCGGTCAACGGGGTCTGCCTGACCGTCGTCGACGTCGACGGTGGGGTGTTCACCGCCGACGTGATGGGCGAGACACTGCGCCGCTCGGCGCTGGGCACGCTGCGCACCGGCGACCGGGTCAACCTGGAACGCGCCGCCGCGCTGGGCAGCCGCCTCGGTGGTCACCTGGTGCAGGGGCACGTCGACGGGGTGGGCGAGCTGCTCTCCCGGGAGCCCGCGCAGCGGTGGGAGACGGTCCGGTTCCGGTTGCCCACCGCGCTGTCCCGCTACGTGGTGGAGAAGGGCTCGATCACCGTCGACGGGGTCTCGCTGACCGTGGCGGAGGTCGCCGCCGACTGGTTCGCCGTCGGCCTGATCCCCACCACCCTGTCGGCGACCACGCTCGGCACCCGGTCCGTGGGTGATCCGGTCAACCTGGAGATCGACGTACTGGCCAAGTACGTGGAACGGCTGCTGGGTGGCCGCACGGTCGACGGGGCGGAGGTGCCGGCATGACCTTCGCCGACATCGAGCAGGCCCTGACCGAGATCGCGGCCGGGCGTCCGGTCGTGGTGGTGGACGACGCCGACCGGGAGAACGAGGGCGACCTGATCTTCGCGGCCGAGCTGGCCACCCCGGAACTGCTGGCCTTCACGGTGCGATACACCTCGGGCTTCATCTGCGTACCGCTCACCGAGAGCGAGTGCGATCGGCTCGACCTGCCGCCCATGCACCACACCAACCAGGATCGACGGCAGACGGCGTACACGGTGACCGTCGACGCCCGGGAGGGGGTGAGCACCGGCATCTCGGCGGCCGACCGGGCGCACACCATCCGGCTGCTCGCCGACCCGGCCACCGGCCCGACGGACCTGGCCCGCCCGGGGCACGTGGTGCCGCTGCGGGCCCGCGCCGGTGGGGTGCTGCGACGTCCCGGGCACACCGAGGCGGCCGTCGACCTGACCCGGATGGCCGGTCTGCGTCCGGCCGGGGTGCTCTGCGAGCTGGTCAACGACGACGGCACCATGATGCGGCTGCCGGACCTGGAGAAGTTCTGTGCCGAGCACTCGCTGACCCTGGTCACCATCGCGGATCTGATCGCCTACCGGCGGCGTACCGAGAAGCAGGTCGAGCTGGTCGCCGACGCCCGGATGCCCACCGAGCACGGGGTGTTCCGGGCGCTGGGCTACCGCAGCGAGTACGACTCGGCCGAGCACGTGGCGTTGGTGATGGGTGAGATCGGCGACGGCCGGGACGTGCTGGTGCGGGTGCACTCGGAGTGCCTGACCGGCGACGTCTTCTCGTCGGTGCGTTGCGACTGCGGGCCGCAGCTCAACGCCGCCCTGAGCCGGGTGGCCCGCGAGGGGCGGGGCGTGGTCCTGTACGTGCGCGGCCACGAGGGACGCGGCATCGGGCTGCTGCACAAGCTCCAGGCGTACCAGTTGCAGGACCAGGGCCGCGACACGGTGGACGCGAACCTCGACCTCGGCCTGCCGGCCGACGCGCGTGACTACGGCACCGGAGCGCAGATCCTCTACGACATCGGGGTTCGCTCGATGCGGCTGTTGACCAACAACCCGGCCAAGCGGGCGGGGCTGGAGGGCTACGGCCTGACCATCACCGGCCGGGAGGGGCTGCCGGTGCGTCCGCACCCGGAGAACGTCCGTTACCTGCGGACCAAGCGGGACCGGATGGGGCACCTGCTCGACCAGCTTGACGAGGTGTCCGAGGCGCCGATGGGACGTCCGGTGCCCGGCAGAGAGATCGGAGCGTAGGAGAGATGGCGGGTTTCGGTGAGCCGGGATCGACCCCGGTCGACGCTACCGGGATGACCGTCGGTGTGGTTGCCGCGCGGTGGCACGGTGACCTGACCGACCACATGCTCGACCGGGCGGTGGCCGCCGCGCAGGCGTGCGGCGCGCGGGCGGTGGTGGCCCGGGTGGCCGGCTCGGTGGAACTGCCCGTGGTGGCGCAGGCCCTGGCCCGACGCTGCGACGTGGTGGTCGCCCTCGGCGTGGTGGTCCGCGGTGCCACCGCCCACTTCGACTACGTCTGCCGCTCGGTCACCGACGGGCTGACCCGGATCGCCCTGGACGAGGGCAAGCCGGTCGCCCACGGGGTGCTCACGGTGGACACCATCGAGCAGGCCCGCGACCGTGCCGGGCTGCCCGACTCCGCCGAGGACAAGGGCTGGTCCTCCACCGTCGCCGCCCTCGACGCCGCGCTGGCCATCCGCCAGGTCACCGCCGCCGCCAACCACCGCGTCGGGTTCACCGGCTGACCGCGCCGAGGGCCCGGCTCGCTGGCCGCGCAACGGTGGGCCCTGACCGCGGGGAACACGAGGCGGGCTCCATACTGGATGGCCGGCGATAGCCTGCCATCCATGGGGAGCCGAAAGCGACGGCGTCGTGCACCCGCGACGGTCGTCGTGTCGCCACCGGAGCGGAGGACGCCATGGTGGCGGCACCCCCTCACCTGGATGTTGGCGGTCATCCTCGGGGCGCCCGCCGCGTACGGCACCACGATCCTCGTCGCCTATCTCAACGCGCACCGGTCGGCGGAATCCATCGGTGAGGCCCTGGCCGGACAGGACGCGATCAAGATCCTCGGAATGGAGCGGTTGCGGGACGACAACGGCCGAGCCGGCTACGTCGTCCCCGCCGGCACCGACCCACGCCCGCTGAAACAGGCGATGACGTACGACCCGGTGCACGGACGGCTGGTGGACCCGGAGGTCGAACACCGGTGGGCGACCGAGAACAACGCCGTCGACGTCGCCGCCACCGCCTGGCAGGTAACGCTCGAAGGCAATCGAAGCGAGCCTGTCGTGATCACCGACATCAAACCGGTGGAGATCCAGTGCGGGGTGCCGTTGACGGGTGGCTACGTCAACCTCGGCAGGCAGGGGGAGGGCGACAAGCCCCATCTCGAGGTCACCATCGACTCCTCCCGGCCGGTCTTCGACCGCATCGGCGAGGAGGACGGCGACATCGCGAACTACTTCTCGAAGAAGTTCATCACCCTCGACCCGAACGAGAAGTTCGTGCTGGTGTTCATCGGCCGGACCGACGAGAAGCACTGCACGTGGCGCTACCAGCTGACCTACCTGGACGGCTCCGTCGGCGGCGCGCAGCAGATCCTCTCCGCCCCGGGCGGTAAACCGTTCGAGAGCACCAGCCACGTCATCCGGGACACCGACACGCACGCCTGGGTGATTCCCGGCGGGTACGAATCCGTGTGCAGTGACGACCTGGCCCCGATCGTCAGCGGTGAGAACTACCGCGCGCTCCTGCGAGGCGAGATCGAGTGCGTGTGATCCGGCGCGTCCTCGCCGCGGGCCTGGTGTTGGCACTGGCCGCGTGCACCGACGCGGCTCCCGAGACGACGCGTACGCCGAGCGCCTCCGGTCAGACCTACGCCGTCCTCACCAGTGGGCGGCTGCTGCTGGTGACCGGTGACACCGTCACCTTCACCCTCGATGGCGACTTCGCCGGTGGCGTCGACTCGATGGCGTGGACCGGCGACGGGCGCTACCTGGTCCTGGCATCCGGCGCGGACCGCGCGGAGCGCACTCTGTCGATTTTGGACGGCCACGACGGCCGGGCCCGCACCATTCCCTGCCCGGACTGCCAGGATCCGGTGGGCCTGCCGGGCAGCCGCGTCGTGGTGGCCGACTCGCAGCGTGGGCTCAGCATCGTGGACGCGGAACGGGGCGAACTCAGCAAGATCCCCTCGCAGTTGCCCTTCCACTCTCTCGGCTTGCGGGTGCTGGACGCCGCCGACGACCGGGTCCTGGTGGCGGGCGCCGACACCGACATGGTTGCCCCCTCCGGTGGCCCGGAGGACATGTACGAGGTGCGGCTCTCCGGCGAGACCACCCCGCTCGGCTCGACCGAGGCCAACGCGCCGGTGCGCGCCAGGCTCGGCCCCGACGGGAAACTGGCGATCGTGATGGGCTTCCACGGGGGCGCGTGCGCGCAGGGGTCGGCGGTGCAGGTGCGGCCGGGAGGCACCTGGCTCGACCCGCCGACGGTGCCGATCCGCGAGGCCGACGGGCTCGGGGCCACCCTGGGCCCCTACGCGGCGTACTCCGACGTGTGGTGGGCGCCCGACGGCCGGCTGCACGCCCTCGCCAGGGCCTGGAAGTGCACGGACCGGGGTGACACGACGACCGTCCCGGAGGATCCTCCCGTGCTCGCCCTCGCCCTCGACGCCACGGGCTGGACGATCCTCCCGCAGGCGCCGGCCAGCCACGTGGTCGTCGAGAGATGGCGCGACGGCACCCTCACGGTGCTGCGAGACGGCACACCGATGAAGATCGGTGACGACACCATCGCCGTGACGCTCAGACCCGCCTGATCCGCGTCGTCAGGGTCGACCGGGCAGCCGACCCGCCTCGATGATGCGGGCCAGGAACTGGCGGGTGCGGGGGTGGGTCGGCGCGGCGAGGACCTGCTCGGGCGGGCCGGACTCGATCACCCGTCCGGCGTCCAGGAAGCAGACCTGGTCGGCCACGTCGCGGGCGAACCCCATCTCGTGGGTGGCCAGGACCATCGTCATCCCCTCCGCCTTCAGGTCGCGGATCATGGTCAACACCTCGCCGACCAGCTCCGGGTCCAACGCCGAGGTGACCTCGTCGAGCAGCAGCAGCCGGGGCGAGTTGGCCAGCGCCCGGACGATCGCCACCCGTTGCTGCTGACCACCGGAGAGCCGGTCCGGGTAGGCGTCCGCCTTCTCCGCCAGCCCCACCCGGGCCAGCAGCTCCCGGGCGCGCTGCTCGGCCTCGGCCCGCGAGTGCCCGTGCACCCGCCGGGGCGCGAGGGTGATGTTGTCCAGCACGTTCAGGTGCGGAAACAGGTTGTACGACTGGAAGACCATGCCGATGCGGCGGCGTACCCGATCCGGGTCGACGCCCGGGGCGGAGATCTCCTCACCGTCCAGCGCGATGGTGCCGTCGTGCAACTCCTCCAGCAGGTTGACGCAGCGCAGCAGGGTCGACTTGCCGGATCCCGACGCCCCGATCAACGCCACCACCTGATGTTCGGCGACGGTCAGGTCGAGCCCGTCGAGGACGACCTGGCCGCCGAACTCCTTGCGCAGCCCCCGGCAGCGCAGCACCTCCGGGGCCGACGTCGCACCCATGGTCAACCTCCGGACTGGCGTCGGGCGGCCCGCAGCGTCACCTGGTCGGTGACGGCGATCAGCGGGATCGCGAGCAGGACGAAGAGCACGCCGGCCAGGATGTACGGCGTGTAGTTGAAGGTCTGCGCGCTGGCCAGTTGCGCCGCCCGTACCGCGTCGATCGGACCGGCCAGCGAGATCAGCCCGACGTCCTTCTGCAACGACACCACGTCGTTGAGCAGCGGTGGCGCCACCCGACGCACGGCCTGTGGCAGCACCACGTGTCGCATGGCCTGCCGGTAGCTGAGCCCCAGCGACCGGGCCGCGGCGAGCTGGCTCGGATGCACCGACTCGATGCCGGCGCGGAACACCTCGGCCAGGTAGCCGCCGTAGGTGAGGATCAACGCAAGCGCGCCCAGCACCAGCACCGACGGTGTGCCCTGTAGCCGCAACCCGGGCACACCGAAGGCGAACAGGTAGAGCACGATGATCAGCGGCAGCCCACGGAACGTGTACGTGTAACCGGCCGCGAGGGCCCGGACCGGGAAGAAGACCGGTCCGCGCAGCGTCCGCAGCACCGCGATCAGCAGCCCCAGCAGCAGTGCCCCGATCGCGCAGCAGACCAGCAGCCGCACGTTGAGCCAGAGCCCGGTCAGCACCCGGGGCAACGCGTCCCAGGCGACCTGCGGGTCGAGGAAGGTCTGGCGTACCCGCTCCCAGCCGGGTGCTCCGGTGACCGTGACCGCCAGCAGCGTGCCGACCACCGCCGTGGAGGCGGCGGCGACCAGCACGCTGACCACGGTCTGCCGACGGCGGTACGCGTTCCTCGCCAGCTGGGCGGGCGAGGGCTGGTGCGCGGTGGTGCTCACGTCAGTTCGGGCGCTCGCGCCTCCTGGGCGAGCCACTGCTCCTCCAACTGCCTGAGGACGCCCTCGCTGGCGAGCTGCCCGACCGCCGCGCTGACGCAACCGGTGAGCGGGGAGTCCTTGTCCAGCAGCAGCCCGAACGCCTCCGGGCTGCCGACCTGGGGCAGCTGCCCGACGATGACCGCGTCGTCGATCTCCGCGCTGGTGATGTAGAACGCGGTGGGCAGGTCCACCACCAGGCCGTCGATCTGGCCGTTCTGGAGGGCCTTTTTGGCGTCGTCGTTGCTGTTGTAGACCCGTGGCTCGGACTTCGGCTGCACCACGTCGGTGATCGCCTGGTAGCTGGTCGTGCCGACCTGGGCGCCGAGTCGGGCGTCCCGCAGGTCGGCCAGTGCGCCGCTGCCGGCGATCTTGGAGGACTTCATTGCGATGACCGTCTGCCGCACGAGGTAGTACGGGGCGGAGAAGTCGACCGCCTGCTTGCGCTCGTCGGTGATCGAGAACTGGTTGATGTCGAAGTCGAAGTCCTTCGGCCCCGGCGCGATCGCGGCGTCGAACCGTACCCGCGTCCAGGTGACCTCGTCGCGGGTGTAGCCGAGCCGCTCGGCCACCGCGTAGGCCACGGCGGACTCGAAGCCCTTGCCGTTGTCCGGCTTGTCGTCGACGAACCACGGCTGGTAGGCCGGCTCGTCGGTGGCGATGGTGAGCTTGCCCGCAGTCTGGGTGGGCAGGCTGTCCTTGGTGCACGCCGCCGACGCGGTCGGCATGGGCGCCGGCTGGACCTGCGGTGTGCAGGCGCTGGCCGCGAGCAGAACGGTCGCCGCGGTGGCGAAAGCGAGGGTACGCGGGGTGGTGACCATGGCCGACAGCGTACGACCCTCATCGGTGGAGATCGAAGGGTCATCCCATCATGTCGGTGGGGAACGCGGTCCCGTCCACCGGTCACCACCGACCCGGTGCACGTGGCGACCGAGGGCGACTGAAAGAATCCGTCTCCGTGAAGACGTTCGAGGAGTTGTTCGCGGAGTTGCAGGCCAAGGCAGCGGCCGGCACCCCCGGCTCGGGCACGGTCGCCGCACTGGAGAAGGGCGTGCACTTCATCGGCAAGAAGGTCGTCGAGGAGGCGGCCGAGTCGTGGATGGCCGCCGAGCACGAGGGGCCGGAGCGCACCGCCGAGGAGATCTCCCAACTGCTCTACCAGGTCCAGGTGCTGATGCTGGCCAGTGGTCTCGACCTCAAGGACGTCTACCGACATCTGTGAGTGCCCCCACCGTCGACCAGAACCGATCGAAGGAGCACTCCGTCATGCTGCGTGTCGCCGTACCCAAC
The DNA here is from genome assembly GCF_049844495.1 of Micromonospora sp. DT48. Taxonomy (NCBI): domain Bacteria; kingdom Bacillati; phylum Actinomycetota; class Actinomycetes; order Micromonosporales; family Micromonosporaceae; genus Micromonospora; species Micromonospora sp. DT48. The sequence goes on along the minus strand of NZ_JBNCLE010000021.1, from coordinate 45,235 downwards.
AAGGGCGCCCTGGCCGATTCGGCCGCCCAGATGCTGCGTGAGGCGGGCTACCGCCAGCGCACCGACCCCAAGGACCTCGTCTGCCGCGACGAGGCAAACGACATCGAATTCTTCTACCTGCGCCCGAAGGACATCGCCACCTACGTCGGCTCCGGTGACCTGGACGTCGGCATCACCGGCCGGGACCTGCTGATCGACTCCGGCGCGCCGGCCGAGGAGGTCGTCGACCTGAACTTCGGCCGGGCCACCTTCCGCTTCGCGGCCCGGCCGGACGACGTCGACGACGTACGGGAGTTGGGCGGGCACCGGATCGCCACCGCGTACCCGGGGCTGGTCGAGCGCCACCTCGCCGAGCTGGGCGTCAAGGCCGAGGTGATCCGGCTCGACGGCGCGGTGGAGAACGCCATCCGGCTGGGCGTCGCCGACGTGGTCGCCGACGTGGTCGAGACCGGGGCGACCCTGCGCCAGGCGGGCCTGGTGGTCTTCGGTGAGCCCCTGCTGCGCTCCTCGGCGGTGCTGGTCCGCCGGGTCGGCGCGGCCCCGCACCCGCAGGCCGAGCAGCTGCTGCGCCGGCTGCACGGGGTGCTGGTGGCCCGGCGTTACGTGATGCTCACCTACGACGTGCCGGCCGGGCTGATGGAGCAGGCCAGCGCGCTGACCCCGGGCATCGAGTCGCCGACGGTCTCCCCGTTGCACCGGGAGGGCTGGGTGGCCGTGCAGGCCATGGTGCTCCGCGACGACGTGCACCGGATCATGGACGAGCTGTACGAAGTCGGTGCCCGCGCGATCCTGGTCACCAACATCCACGCCTGTCGGCTGTGAGGCCGCCGCCGGTAGCGGTCGCACTCACCCTGGTCGTCCTCGGCGGAACCGCGTCCGCGGCCCAGGGCGCGGTCAACGCGGAACTGGGCCAGCGGGTCGGCAACGCCTCCCTGGGCGCGGTCGTCAACAACCTCGGTGGCTGCCTGCTGGTGCTGCTCGGGCTGCTGGTACTGCCGTCGATGCGAACCGGGCTGGCCGCCCTGCGGCGCTCCCGCCTGCCCTGGTGGTCGTACCTGGGTGGGTTGGGTGGCGCGGCCATCGTGGTGCTGGCCGCGTACGCCGTACCGGTGCTCGGGGTCGCGGTGTTCACCATCGCCCAGGTGGCCGGTGGCAGCCTCGGCGGCCTGGCGTCGGACCGGGTCGGCCTGGCCCCGGTGGGGCGGCTGCCGCTGACCGCGCCCCGGGTGGCCGGGGCGCTGCTCGGGGTGGCCGCGGTGGGCCTGGCCCAGCTCGGCCAGCCCGTCGGTGACCTGGCCGTCGGGGTGCTCCTGCTGGCGGTGGCCGGCGGCATCGGCGTGGCTCTGCAGGCGGCGCTCAACGGCCGGATCTCGGCGGCCGGTTCGGCCGCCGCCGGGGTCGCGGTCAACTTCGTCGTCAGTACGCCGGCGGTGCTGCTGGTCGCGGCGCTGGCCGGCGCGTTCACCGGTCCGCCGATCCGCTGGCCGGACGGCTGGCACCTCTACACCGGTGGGCTGCTCGGGGTGGTGATCGTGGCCAGCCTGGTGGTGGGGGTACGCGCGGCGGGCGTGCTGCGTACCGGTCTGGCGCTGGTCGGCGGGCAACTCGCCGGCGCGGTGCTGTTGGACCTGCTGCTGCCGCAGGGGCCGGGGGTCCGGTTGCCGGTGCTGGCGGGTGCCCTGTTCACTCTGCTCGCGGTGCTGGTCGCCGGGCGTGGCCCGCGTGCCGCCACCGCCGAGGTCGACGGCGGCGCGCTCCGTGTGGCGCCGGAGGGCACGCCGGGTCCGGATGGCAGACTGGGTGGATGAGTCAGATCCGCCTGCGACCGCGCCGCATCCGGTTGGTCTGCTGGATCGCGGCACCCGTGCTGGTCGTGGTGTTCGCCCTGATCGCGACCACGCTGACCGGTCCGACCGGGAACGGCTACGGCACCTTCCAGCGTGGTGACCAACTGGCGATGATCGGGCTCGGCGTGATCTTCGCGCTCGGCGCGCTGGTGTTCACCCGTCCCCGGGTCGACGCCGACGCCCGGGGCATCCGAGTCCGCAACATCATCGGCTCGTACGAGCTGCCCTGGGAGGTCGTCCGGGGCGTCCGGTTCGACCGGGGCGCCCCCTGGGCGGCCCTGGAGCTCTACGACGACGACCTGCTGCCGGTGGTCGCCCTCCAGGCCGCCGACAAGCAACTCGCGGTCGACGGTGTCCGCGCGCTGCGCCGCCTGCACCAGGCGTACCTGGCCGACGTCGCCGAGCGCGCGGCCCGCTGAGCGGTCCCGGTCGCCGGGGGCGGTTTGGGGCCTCGGTCATCGAGGGTGTAGTGTTGTCGAGTCGACCAGGCTGTCCGCTCTCGCGGGCTGCCATGAAAGCGGAGCGCCTGCTCCCACCCGAGTCGCCGACTGCGGCGTCCGGGTCCGGTCACCGGTTCCGGGCACGTCCCGGCTCCGGATGCGCGATCCTGTGATCGTGCCGACCGGTCGAGCAGGCCCTGGCATATGCCAGGGCCTTCTACTTTCCGGGCCGGTTCCCACCGGGAGCCGCAGGGTCGGCCACGCATGAAGAACCGACTCGAGGAGGCCCCATCAGCGTCGAACCACGCGTGAACGAGCAGATCCGGGCACGTGAGGTCCGACTGGTCGGCCCCGAGGGTGAGCAGGTGGGCATCGTCCCGCTGGAGCGCGCCCTTCAGCTGGCCGCGGACGTCGATCTGGACCTGGTCGAGGTTGCGCCGATGGCGCGCCCGCCGGTGTGCAAGCTCATGGACTTCGGCAAGTTCAAGTACGAGAGCGCACTGAAGGCGCGCGAAGCGCGGCGTAACCAGCAGCAGACCGTCATCAAGGAAATGAAGCTCCGGCCGAAGATCGATCCGCACGACTACGAGACCAAGAAGGGTCACGTGGTGCGGTTCCTCAAGGCCGGCGACAAGGTCAAGGTGACGATCATGTTCCGCGGTCGCGAGCAGAGCCGCCCGGAGCTGGGCTACCGGCTCCTGCGCCGGCTCGAGTCCGAGATCACGGAACTGGGATACGTCGAGTCCGCTCCTAAGCAGGACGGCCGAAACATGATCATGGTTCTCGCTCCGCACCGGGCCGTGAAGGCCTCCGCGGTCGCCGCCACGGCGTCCCGTGGTGGGCCCCGGGAGCGGACCGCGGAGGAGCCCGCGGCGGCCGCCGAACCGGCGGTGACCAGTGAGAGCGCAGCAGCCGGCGAGACCGGCAAGACCGCTGACACCAGCGGTCAGTAACAGGGGAGAAGACGTTCCACATGCCGAAGATGAAGAGCCACACGGGGACGGGTAAGCGCGTCCGCGTGACCGGCAAGGGTAAGATCATGAAGCAGCAGGCCGGTCTGCGGCACAACCTGGAGAAGAAGCCCTCCACCCGCACCCGCCGGCTGACCGGCGTGGTCGAGGCCGCCAAGTCCGACGTCAAGCGCCTCAAGAAGCTGCTCGGCCGCTGACGCGCGCCACCTGAGTCCAAGAAGGAGTTGAGATGGCACGCGTCAAGCGGGCTGTTAACGCCCAGAAGAAGCGTCGTACCCTGCTGGAGACCGCGAGTGGTTACCGCGGTCAGCGCTCCCGGCTGTACCGCAAGGCCAAGGAGCAGGTGCTGCACTCGATGCAGTACGCCTACCGGGACCGTCGTGACCGCAAGGGCGACTTCCGGCAGCTGTGGATCCAGCGGATCAACGCTGGTGCCCGCGCCAACGGGATGACCTACAACCGGCTGATCCAGGGCCTGCGCCTGGCCGGCATCGAGGTCGACCGCAAGATCCTGGCTGACCTGGCCGTCAACGACGCCGCCGCGTTCGCGGCGATCGTCGAGCTGGCCCGGGCCGCGGTGCAGGCCGAGGGCACCGGCGGCGCGTCGGCCCAGGCCGCCTGAGTCCCACGCAGCGCATCCAGGCGCCCCTCGGTGACCGGGGGGGCGCCTGGCGCGTGTGGCGGAGAACCTCATGCTCTTCACCCCGCGTACGCCCCGGGTGGTGGCCGCGCGTCGGCTCCAGCGTCGCCGCGAGCGCGACGCCACCGGCCGGTTCCTGGCCGAGGGACCTCAGGCGGTCCGGGAGGCGCTGGCCCGTCCCCGCACCGTGCTGGAGCTGTTCGGCACCCCCGCCGCCCTCGACCGGTACGCCGACCTGGCGGCGAGCGCCGCCGCCACCGACGTACCCGTCTCCGAGGTGACCGACGACGCCGTCGCCGCGCTCGCCGAGACCGTCGCCCCGCAGGGGCTGGTCGCCGTCTGCCGGCACCTCGACGTGCCCCTGGACGTCGCGCTGTCCCGCACCCCCCGACTGGTGGCGGTGCTCGCCGGGATCCGTGACCCGGGCAACGCCGGGACGGTGCTGCGTACCGCCGACGCGGCCGGTGCCACGGCGGTGGTCTTCGCCGGTGACACCGTCGACCCGTACAACGGCAAGTGCGTCAGGTCGTCGGCGGGCAGCCTGTTCCACGTCGACGTGGTCCGCGACCGTGACCCGGTCGCGGTGCTCGGCGCGGCGCGGGCCGCCGGGCTGACCGTGCTCGCGGCCACCGGTCATGGCGCGGACGACCTCGACGAGCTGGTCGACGCCGGTCGACTCGCCGCACCGACCGCCTGGCTGTTCGGATCCGAGGCGCACGGCCTGCCCGCCGAGTTGGCGGAGGCCGCCGACGCCCGGGTCCGGGTGCCGCTGCACGGGCGGGCCGAGAGCCTCAACCTTGCTGCGGCGGCGGCCGTCTGCCTGTATTCTTCGGCCAGAGCCCAGCGCTGATCCCGATCATGCGCGCACGATGGAGGAGATGCGGCCCCGATGGTGAACGCACCACGGCGTTCGTTTAGCCAGCCCGCCGGTGTCGGCGGGCGGCGGGCCTGACCTGCTCTCCACGCGACTCCCACCGGCGGGCTGCGGCACAGCCGCGCGTCCGTAGACTCTAGCGCGGTGTCCAGAACGTTCACCGGGCCGCGCCGGGCCCAGCCGACGACCGTATCCGCTTTGCCGGTCGCCGCCGGAAACCTCGCCCGCGACATCGCCGACGTTCCTGGACACCGCACTTGCCGCCCGCGAGGGCTGGCGCCGTCGTGAGGGAGTGCCCGTACGCCATGACTTACCGCAACGATCCGTACGACCCGAAGCAGGTCGCGCTGCTCGATCCGGCCGCCCTGGCCGAGGCAGTGGCCGAGGCCGAGAAGGCGTTCGCCGCCGCCGGTGACCCCGATGAGCTGGCCGCGGTGCGTCCGGCGCACCTGGGGGACCGGGCCCCGGTCGCGTTGGCCCGTCGGGAGATCGGCGCGCTGCCGCCGGCCGCCAAGGCCGATGCCGGCAAGCGGGTCAACGAGGCCCGCCGCGCCATCGAGCAGGCGTATGCCGCCCGCGCCGAGGTGCTGGAACGGGAGGAGGCCGAGCGGGTCCTGGTCGCCGAACGAGTCGACGTGACGTTGCCGTACGACCGGCACCCGCGCGGCGCCCGGCACCCGATCACCGTCCTGATGGAGCAGATCAGCGATCTGTTCGTCGGGATGGGCTACGAGGTGGCCGAGGGGCCCGAGGTCGAGTTGGAGTGGACCAACTTCGACGCGCTGAACATCCCCGTCGACCACCCGGCCCGAGGGCTGATGGACACCTTCCACATCGCACCGGAGGGCTCCGGGCTGGTGCTGCGTACGCACACCTCGCCGGTGCAGGCACGCACGATGCTCAGCCGGAAGCCACCGATCTACGTGGTGGTTCCCGGCCGGGTCTACCGCACCGACGAGTTGGACGCCACCCACTCCCCGGTCTTCCACCAGGTGGAGGGTCTGGTGGTGGACAAGGGCATCACGATGGCGCACCTGCGCGGCACCCTCGACCACTTCGCCCGCGCCATGTTCGGCGCCGGTGCGAAGACCCGGTTCCGGCCGCACTACTTCCCGTTCACCGAGCCGTCGGCCGAGTTCGACGTGTGGTTCCCGGAGCACCGTAAGGGCCCGCAGTGGGTCGAGTGGGGTGGCTGCGGCATGGTCAATCCTCGGGTACTGCGGGCGTGTGGCATCGACCCGGAGGTCTACTCCGGCTTCGCGTTCGGCATGGGCATCGACCGCACCGTGATGTTCCGGCACGGGGTGGGCGACATGCGGGATCTGGTCGAGGGCGACGTCCGGTTCACCCGGGCGTTCGGCCACGGGGCTTAGTGCGGGCGCGAGTTACGGAGACGGTGGTTACCAGTAATGCGAGTTTCTCTCAGTTGGCTGCGGGAGTACGTCGACCTTCCCGACCTGACCGTTGACGAGCTGGAGCGGGCCCTGGTGGATCTCGGCATCGAAGTCGAGTCCATCGTGGACCTGTCCGGCACGGTGACCGGGCAACTGGTGGTCGGCGAGATCCTGGAGATCGAGGAGCTGACCGGCTTCAAGAAGCCGATCCGGTTCTGCCGGGTGAACGTGGGCACCGCCAACGGCACCGGCGAGCCGCAGGAGATCGTCTGTGGCGCCCGCAACTTCGCCCCCGGGGACCGGGTCGTGGTGATCCTGCCCGGTGGGGTGCTGCCCGGTGGCTTCGCCATCGGAGCCCGCAAGACGTACGGGCGTAACTCCAACGGCATGATCTGCTCGGCCAAGGAACTGGGGCTGGGCGACGACCACTCCGGCATCCTGGTGCTGCCCGAGGACGTCGCGGCCGAACCCGGCGACGACGCCCGTCCGGTGGTCGGCCTCTGCGACATCGTCGTCGAGGTCGAGATCACCCCGGACCGGGGCTACCAGATGTCGCTGCGTGGGCTCGCCCGTGAACTGGCGCACGCCTTCGGTGTCGACTACACCGACCGGGGTCGAGTACCCGCCACCCCCGCCACCCCCGAGCCGGCGTACCCGGTGGAGGTGCGCGATCCGGTCGGCTGCGACCGGTTCGCGGCCCGGATGGTGCGCGGCGTCGACCCGTCGGCGCAGACCCCGGAGTGGATGCGGCAACGGCTCACCATCGCCGGCATCCGCAACATCTCGCTGCCGGTCGACATCACCAACTACGTGATGCTCGAACTCGGCCAGCCGATGCACGCCTTCGACGCCGACCGGATCGAAGGCCCGCTGGTGGTGCGCCGGGCGGTGCCGGGGGAGAAGCTGACCACGCTCGACGGGGTGACCCGGGCGCTCGCCCAGGAGGACATGGTCATCTGCGACGCCGGGCTGCCGAACCCGGTCGCCGGTGAGGGCTCCGGCATGCCGATCTCGCTCGCCGCCGTGATGGGCGGGGAGACCAGTGAGGTCCTGCCGGGCACCGTCAACGTGCTGTTCGAGGCCGCGCACTGGGATCCGGCGATGGTCGGCCGCACCGCACGTCGGCACAAGCTGTTCAGCGAGGCGGCGAAGCGCTGGGAGCGGGGAGTGGATCCGGCGCTGCCGTTGGTCGCGTTGGACCGGGCCGTCGAACTGCTCACCTCGTACGCCGGCGGCACCGCCAGTGACGAGGTGCTGGACATCGACCACGTCCGGCCGCCCGCCCCGATCACCCTGCCGGTCGACCTGCCGGGTCGGCGGGTCGGGGTGGACTACCCGCCGGAGCGGGTGGTCGCCCTGCTGGAGCAGGTCGGCTGCACCGTGGTCCGTGGTCCCGACCGGCTGGCCGAGGACCCGGGCGAGACGGCGGTGGCCGCCGGGGACCACGACACGCTCAGCGTCACCCCGCCGACCTGGCGACCCGACCTGACCGACCCGGCGGACCTGATCGAGGAGGTGGTCCGCCTCGACGGGTACGACAAGGTGCCGTCGGTGCTGCCGACCGCGCCGCCCGGCCGGGGGCTGACCTGGCAGCAGCGGCGTAACCGGGCGGTGTCCCGCGCCCTGGCCGAGCGGGGCCACGTGGAGGTCCTGGCGCACCCGTTCGTCGCCACCGGCCTGGCCGACCAACTCGGCCTGCCCGCCGACGACCCGCGCCGCCGGGCGGTGCGGGTGGCCAACCCGCTGTCCGAGGAGGAGCCGCTGCTGCGTACCACGCTGCTCGGCCCGCTGCTCGGCATCGTCCGGCGCAACCTCGGCCGTGGCCTACGGGACCTGTCCCTCTACGAGATCGGCACGGTCTTCCACCCCCGGCCGGACGCCGGAAGCCCGCCCGCGATGGGCGTGGACCGCCGTCCCACCGACGCGGAGTTCGCCGCCGCCGACGCCGTGGTGCCGCACCAACCCCGGCACGTCGCCGTCGTGCTGACCGGCGACATCGAGCCGGCCGGCTGGTGGGGTGACGGCCGGGCGGCGGGCTGGGCGGACGCCATCGAGGCGGGCCGGACGGTACTCGCCGCCGCCGGCATCCCCGACCGGTGGATCGAGGTACGGGCCGCCGAGCACGCCCCCTGGCATCCGGGTCGCTGCGCGGAGCTCCTGGTCAACGGGACGGTCGTCGGTCACGCCGGTGAGCTGCACCCACAGGTCGTGGCGACGCTGGAGCTGCCGAGGCGGACCTGCGCCATGGAGCTGGACCTGGACGCCGTGCCGTCGCCCCCGCCGGCCAGCGCGCCGACGGTGTCGCCCTTCCCACCGGCGCTGATCGACGTGGCGCTGGTGGTGGACGATTCGGTGCCGGCGGAGCAGGTGCGCCAGGCGCTCGTCGAGGGCGCCGGTGAGCTGCTGGAGTCGATCCGGCTGTTCGACCTGTACGCCTCGGAGCAGCTCGGCGCCGGTCGCAAGTCGCTGGCGTACAAGCTCACCTTCCGTGCCCCGGACCGGACGTTGACGGTCGAGGAGGCGGTGGCCGCCCGCGACGCGGCGGTGGCCCGCGCCGCCGACCGCTTCGGCGCCACCCTCCGCGGCGCCTGACATGTAAGGAAGGGCACCTTCTTAACGCCTGCTGTATAGGAAGGGCCCCTTTTTATCGCCTGCCACCCCCCAGGCGATAAAAAGGGGCCCTTCCTTCATGCCGTACGGGGGTGGGCGGCAAACGGGCGGTGTGCTGACGGTGGCGGTGTCGATGCGGTAGGTGGTGGGTCGACCGAAAGGTCAGGACCGATGGCTGTTTGGTTACCCGCGAGTCACCTCCGAGCGGTTAGCCTGCTTGGATTCCGAGTGCCGCCACCGTCACCACCCCGCCACCCCCACGGGAGTCCCCTCATGTCCGATGATCCACCCGCCTCGGTCGACGTCTGCATAGTCGGTGGTTGTGGCCGGGTGGGCCTGCCACTGGGCATCGCCTTCGCAGCCAGAGGGCTGTCCGTCGTGCTGTACGACATCAACGCCGAGGCCGTCGCCGGTGTCAACTCGGCCACCCTGCCCTTCGCCGAGCCCGGCGCGGCCGCTCCACTGGCCGAGGCGGTGGCCGCCGGGCGGCTGCGGGCCACCACCGACCCGGCTGCCGTCGGCGTCTCCGAGCACCTGGTCGTCGTGGTCGGCACACCGGTCGACGAGCACCTCAACCCGGATCTCGGTGCCGTGCCCCGCGCCCTGGAACGCTGCGCCGAGCACCTGCGCGACGGCCAGCTGATCGTGCTGCGCAGCACCGTCTACCCGGGCGTGACCGCGTTGACCGAGAAGCTGCTGGCCGGCAAGGGACTGCGCGCGGACGTCGCGTTCTGCCCGGAGCGGATCGCCGAGGGCCGGGCGATGACCGAGTTGTTCACCCTGCCGCAGATCGTCGCCGCGCGGACCCCGGAGGCGCTGACCCGGGCGGAGAAGCTGTTCCGGCACCTGACCGACCAGATCGTCCCGCTCGAGCCCGAGGAGGCCGAGCTGGCGAAGCTGTTCACCAACACCTGGCGGTACATCAAGTTCGCCACCGCCAACCAGTTCTGGATGATGGCCAACGACTTCGGGCTGGACTTCGCCCGGATCCGGCACGCGGTGGCGTACGACTATCCGCGTGCGGCGGACCTGCCGATGCCGGGGTTCGCGGCCGGGCCGTGTCTGTTCAAGGACACCATGCAGCTGGCCGCGTTCAACCGGAACAACTTCGTCCTCGGCCACTCGGCGATGCTGATCAACGAAGGGTTGCCGCTGTACCTGGTGTCCCGTCTGGAGGACCGGTTCGACCTGGCCACCTCGACGGTGGGGATTCTCGGCATGGCCTTCAAGGGTGGCAGCGACGACCCCCGGGAGAGCCTGGCGTACAAGCTGCGCAAGATCCTGGCGTTGAAGACGCGCGAGACGCTGTGCACCGACCCGTACGTGCCCGACGAGCGCCTCGTCGACCTCGACGAGGTGCTGCGCCGGGCCGACCTGCTGGTCATCGCCGCGCCCCACGAGCAGTACGCCCACCTCGACACCGAGAAACCGGTGGTCGACATGTGGGGGCTGACCGGGCAGGGGGTGCGGGTGTGAACCCCCGGGTCTCGGTGATCGTGCCGGTCTACAACGAGGGCGAGGCGATCGTCCGCTGCCTGGAGCGGATGCTGCGCGAGATGCTGCTGCCCGCCGAGGTGCTCATCGTGCACGACATGCCGGAGGACACCACCGTCCCGTACGTCGAGCGGATCGCGCGTACCGACCCGAGGGTCCGGGCGGTGCTCAACACCTACGGTCGGGGCCCGGCGAACGCGATCCGGTTCGGCATCGACGCGGCGCGGGCACCGGTCGCGGTGGTGACCATGGCCGACGGATGCGACGATCCCCGCCAGATCGACGAGCTGGCCCGGTTGGTGGACCGGGGCGTGGTGGTCGCCGCGGCCTCCCGCTACATGCCGGGTGGCCAGCAGGTCGGTGGGCCGAGGCTGAAGCGGATGTTGTCCCGCTGGGCGGGCCGCAGCCTGTACACCTTCGCCCGGGTGGGCACCCGCGACGCCACCAACAGCTTCAAGGCGTACGACACGGACTTCGTCCGGCAGGTCGGCATCGAGTCACGGACCGGCTTCGAGATCGGGCTGGAACTGACCGCGAAGGCCACCCGGCTGCGCCTGCCGGTGGCCGAGATCCCCACCATCTGGCTGGATCGGCCGCTCGGCGAGTCCCACTTCGACCTGGGGCGCTTCCTCCCCGGCTACCTGCGCTGGTACCTGTTCGCCTACGGTCGACGGCTGAGCCGGGAGAAGTTGACCGCCCGGGTGCGGAAGCCGGCGGTGCCGGCACCGCGCGGCACCGAGTTCGAGCAGACGGCATAGGAGCGTACGTGGCGAAGGTCCTGGTAACTGGTTCGGCCGGCTTCATCGGCGGCTACCTCGTCGCGGAGCTGCTGGAGCGCGGCCACGAGGTGGTGGGCGTCGACAACTTCTCGAAGTACGGCCCGGTCTCGCAGAGCCACGAGGGGCACCCCCGGTTCCGGTTCGTCGAGGGGGACGCCCGCGACACCGACCTGCTGACCGACCTGCTCGACGGCTGCGATCACCTGGTCGCCGGTGCGGCGATGATCGGCGGGATCTCCTACTTCCACGCGTACGCCTACGACCTGCTCGCCACCAACGAGCGGATCATGGCGGCGACCTGCGACGCGGCGATCCGGGCGCATCGCGACGGTGGCCTGTCCAAGGTCACCTATCTCTCCTCGTCGATGGTGTTCGAGTCCACCGAGCACTGGCCCAGCAGGGAGGGCGACGAGCGGCGCATTCCGCCTCCGCTGTCCTCGTACGGTTTCCAGAAGCTGGCCGTGGAGTACTACGCGCGGGCCGCCTGGGACCAGTACCGGCTGCCGTACACCATCGTGCGGCCGTTCAACTGTGTCGGCGTGGGGGAGGGGCGGGCGCTCGGGCAGGCCGAGGTGCTCTCCGGCAACGTGAAGCTGGCCATGTCGCACGTGGTGCCCGACCTGGTGCAGAAGATCGTCAAGGGGCAGGATCCGCTGCACATCCTCGGCGAGGGTGACCAGGTGCGGCACTACACCTACGGCGGTGACCTGGCTCGCGGCATCGTGCTCGCCATCGAACACCCGGCGGCCCGCAACGAGGACTTCAATCTCTCCACCGCCGAGTCGACCACGGTGCTGGAGCTGGCCGAGCTGATCTGGCGCAAGATCAAGGGACCGGACGTGCCGTTCCGGTACGTCAGCGACGAACCCTTCCAGTACGACGTACGCAAGCGGGTGCCGGACACCACCAAGGCCGCCGAGGTGCTCGGCTTCACCGCCACCACGTCGCTGGACGAGATGCTCGACGAGGTCATCCCCTGGGTGACCCGGGCCGTCGCCGAGGGTCGCCTCTGACCCGCGCCGGTCGGGGCCGCGTGCCCGCCGTCGGACGCTACCTCTCGTCGGCGTCGAGTTGCCCCAGCGCCCGCAGTCGCGGCAGGTCGAGGACGGTCATCCGACGGTAGTCGGTGTCGACGAGGCCCTCAGCCCGCAGGTCACGCAGGCTCTTCTGGACGGAGGTCTCGGAGGCGCCGCAGATGGTGGCGAGTTCCGGCTGGGTGAGCCGTACGTCGATGACGACACCGCCGGGCGCCTGCCGACCGTGGGTGCGGGACAGTTCCGCCACCACCCGCGCCACTCTGATCTTGACGGGGTACGAGGTGAAGTCGATCCGTCGCCGGTTCGACCAGCGCAGCCGGTCCGAGACCATGGCCGCGAGTTCGAGCGCCGCGTCCGGGTGGCTGCGGAGAAAGGCCCGGAACCGCTCTCGCGGGATGACGCTGTAGCGGGCCGGCCCGCACGCGGTGACCGTGGCGGAGCGTGGCTCGTCGTTCAACGCCGACATCTCGCCGATGAGATCGCCGCCGACCCGAAGCGACAACAACGCGGTACGGCCGTCCGGGAGTGCCGCGGTGACCTTGGTCAGCCCGTCCTCGATCAGCACCAGGTGGGACTCCCGCCGTCCCTCGTGGATCAGGATCTGCCCGGCCGGCACCCGACGGCGGACACCGAGTTCCAGCAGCGCCGACCGCACGGGCGGGCCGAGCCGCTGGAGGAAGGTGCCGTGCGGCCACTGCGTGCTCGGCTGCTGGTCTCGCCGCATCAACGCTCCCACCCTTATCGACCAACGACAGAGATCGAAGCGTAGCGGGCCGCGTACGGTGCGCGACGCCCGCCGGAGCAGTGCCACCGTGACCAGGTAGCCGGCGACCAGGCCGAGGGTCAGCCAGGTTTGCAGATCCAGCGCGAGGAGCAGCTCGATCGGCACGGTCCACATGCCTTCCAGTTCACCCGCGTCGCGCCGACGAGATCACCGACCAGGACGGGATGACGGTTGGCCGACAGCCCGTCGCGATGCCGTCTTTCTACGGGATCTTCGCCGCCGGTCGCGTCTTGGATGTCACCTGGTGCCCGGCTCCGACGGGCCGTGGTGAGGAGGGTCGACCGTATGCGACATCCGGAGCGGCGCCTGCTGGTCTGCGTGGACATGGAGCGCTACAGCCGGCGTACCAATCATCAACAGTACGAGGCGCAGCACGACTTCCACCGGCTGCTGCGGGAGGCGGCCGACGCGGTGGGCATGGACCGGGTCGGTTGGACGACGCAGCAGTCCGGTGACGGCGAGTTGGCGATCCTGCCCCGCGACGTTTCCGAGGCCCGGGTCATCGGCCGGTTCGTGCCGGAGTTGGACCGGCTGCTGCGGCGGTACAACGTCAGCCGCCTGCCGGCGGCCCGCATCCGGCTCCGGGTCGCGGTGCACCAGGGCATGGTCCATCTCGACGGGGCCAACGGCTTCCCCGGGCAGGCGGTCGTCGCGGTCAGCAGGTTGTGCGACGCGCAACCGGTACGTCGAGCCCTGGCGGCCTTCCCGGACGCCGGTGTCGCGCTGGTGGTCTCCGCCGACATCTACCGCGATGTGGTCACCGAGTATCCCGAGGAACTCCGTCCGGATCGGTTCCGGCGCGTCGACGTCGTGCACCCGGCCAAGGAGTTCCGCGAGCCGGCGTGGCTCTGTGTCGTCGACGAGGACCTCACGTCGTGGGTGGACCTGCCGACGACCCCAGGCGAGGAGCCGACGCGTCCATGCCCCGCGTCCGGCGAACCGCCGGAGGGTCCGGCGGGTGGGATCCGCACCGGTGACATCGTCGTCGAGGGTCAGAACGCCGTCGGACCGGGTGCGATGGCGATCGGTTCGATCGGCCGTGACGCGACGTTCGGTGGGGGCACGGACCGGTGAGCGACCGCCATCCGGAATCGATGTCGTTCGATCCTGAGGTGCCGCCCGCCCCCGGTGACGTCGACGCCGACGAGTCACCGGCCGGCGACCGGCCGGGGGAGGAGCCACGGGCGCCGGTGACGGCCGACAGCTCACCGGCGCCGGATCCGACCGAGGAGCCTCCGGGGGTCGAGGAGATCGACGACGTCGACGACGCCGAGGAGCCGTTGGACTCCGCTGACGTGTTGCGCCGGCTCGCCGGCCTGCTCGGCGGCGGTGCCCGCATCGACGTCGGCGACATGCAGGTGCGGGGGCAGAACGCGACGGGTCACGGCGCGATGGCCATCGGCACGGTCAACGTGACGGCCGCGGCGGCGACCGGAGGTCGGGTCTGGTCGGAGACGCTCAGCGAGGCGACCGTCCGGGACGTCGCCTACGCGTACGCCCCGGCCCTGAGTGATCAGCAGTTGGATCGCCAGCTGAAACAACGTCATCTGCTGTGTCTGTCCGGTCCGCCCGGCACCGGCCGCTTCACCTCGGCGATGGTCGCCTCGGCCCGTCGGCACGGCCTCGACCGGGTGGGCGTACTGGGGGTAGAACACCTCGCCGACCTGCTCGGCAGGGACTCCGGTCCCCGGTCCGGCTGCGGTTACGTGCTGCGGGTCAGCGACGAGACGGTGCGCTCGGTGGACGGCTACATGCTCGTCGCCCTGGCGGCCCACGCCGAGACCTACGGGGTGACGCTGCTGCTGGTCGGCGACTTCTCGCGACGGATCCAGGAGCTCAGCGGCCGTGTGGTCGAACATCGGCCGGCCGGCGCTGAGGAGGTGTTCCGCGCCCGACTGCGACGCGAGTTGGCCGGGCGGTGTGTGGGCTTCTGCGCGGGCGGTTGCGACGGTGCGTGCGTGGAGCGGTATGTCGAGGAGGAGTGCGGCCGGCACCCGATGCTCACGGCGTACCTGAGCGGGGAGCCCCGGCCCCGCGAGGTGGTCGCGGTGGTGGAGGCGATCGCCCGGACGGCGCCACGCGCCGGTGCGCTCACCGACCGCCTGGCCGAGCTGCTACCTCGGCAGCTGCGCGAACGTGCCGCGCGCATCCTCGACGCGGAGGACGACGCTGGGACCGCCGTCGGCTGGTCCGTCACCCAGGTACGGGCGTTCCGGCTCTGCTGCGCGATCCTCGCCGGCCTGACGACCTCGGAGATCCGGATCGCCGCCGACCGGCTCGTCGCCGCCGACCGGCTTCCCACCGTCGACGGGGCGGCCGGCGGCGAGCCCGCGCCGTCGAGGGCGGCTCCGGTGCGGCTGCGCGGCACCACGCTCGACGACCTGCTGGGCCCGACGCTGCGGGCGGCGGTGACGGTGTCGGACGACGACTGGAACGCCGGTGGTGTCCGTCTCCAGTTCGCGCCGGGCAGCGAGGAGTTGCGTAGCGCGGTGCTCGACGCGGCGTGGGCGGACTGGTGGGAGCCGAGAGTGCTGCTCGGCTGGCTCGCGGATCTGGTGCGCGCCGACCAGCCGGTGGTGCGGCAGGCCGCGGCCGGCGCGGTCGGCTGGACGGCGGGCCGCAACGTGCAGGCGGCCCTGGACACGGTGCGTGAGCTGGCCCGGGAGCGGCGGGCCGGCGTGCGGCAGGCGGCGGCGATCGTGCTCGTCGCGATGGCCATGCAACCCCGGCTGAGACAGCGGGTACGCGTCGAGCTGGACAGCTGGGCCGCCGGCTCGGCCGCCCACCTGCGGGACACCGTGGCCCGTGCCCACGAGCTCGGGCTGGCCCGGCTCTGGCCCGACGTGGCCCTGGTCCAGTTGCGCCTGGTGGCGTCCGCGCGGATGCAACGGTGGAACAACTCGGTGGTTCGGGGCCTGGTCGAGGTCTACCAGAGTGGTCACGCCGCGACGCTGCTGCCCGACCTGGCGGAGTGGACCCGCTCGCCCGACCGGGAGGTGCGCCTGCACGCCGCCCGGACGCTGCGGGTGCTGGCCGAACGGTGGGCACGGCCGCCCCGGGAGCAGTGGCCGGAACTGCTGGATCTCGCCCGCGTCGGGGTCGTCGCCCCGGACGACCTGGCGACGCTCTGGGCCACCTCGCTGAGTCTGCCGGAGACGGCGTACCGGGCCTGGCGGACTCTGGGGTTCTGGCTCAACCGCGCGGACGGGCAGCCGGAGGTCGCGAGCTACGTCCTGGCGCTGCTGCGACTCGTGGTGTCCGGCCGGCCACCGCTGTGCCGGCGACTCGACCACCAGCTACGGCACGTGTGGCGTTCCGTGATGCCCCGCAACGTTCTGCTCGACGAGGTCGAACGACTGATCGGTGAGGACTACCCATGAGCAATCAGCCCCCGGTGAATCCGGACCTACGCCCGCCCGTGCCGAGGCAGCCGCAGCGCCGTTGGTGGCACTCGATCTTCGCCTCGCCGGCCGTGCCACGGCCGGCGGTTCGCTCCCGCGTGACCTTCCGGCAGGACGTACCGCAGCCGCTGCTGGTGCCGGCCAAGGGCGACGCCTTCGATTTCCGGCTGCACGCCGTCTACGCCTGGACCGCCTCGAACATGAGCTTCGAGGAGTTGCGCGCCCGCGCCGAGGGGCTGCTGCCCTGGGCGGGTGGGATCGTCCGGGAGAGGTCGATCGACCTTGCCCGGGAGCACGAGCCGCACCGCGCCCACGACCTGGAGCGGGCACTGAACAACCTGCTGATGCACCAGCGCTGGCCACAGGACTCGAACCTGCCGCAGTTCGGCGTCCACCTGCGGGTCAGCCCGGACGAGCGGGTACGGGAGCGGCTGCGGCCGTACTGGGAGAGGCGGATCGAGCTGGAGTGCCAGCACGAACTGCAGAAGATCCGTGCCTGGCAGGCCGACGACCTGACCCGCCGCTGGGCCGCGGTGCTGCAGAGTCTCGAGGACGATCCGGTCACCGGACACGCCGCGCATCTGGCCGGGGCGGAGTTCGCGGAGGTCTTCCACCGGTACGTGGAGGAGCGCCGGGGCGTCATCCCGGATCTCGTGACTCTGCTGCGGGAGGCGGTGAAGGGGCACGGTGACCTTGGGCTCGGGCCGTCCGAGTACACCCAGGCCTGGGATGTCGCGCTCCGGACGTACGAGCGCCAACACGGGCTGTCGGGGCGCGCCAACTGATCGTGCGGTGGCCCTCCCTGGCACCCGGCGGGGCCCCCCCCCCCCCGGCGGCCGGGAACCGGGCGACAGCGGGCTGCTGGTGCGGGACCGCAAGACCGAGCGGTTGCACCTGATCTGGCGCGACCATCGGTACGAGATCCGCAACGAGAAGATCGTGCTGGAAGGGCTCACCATGAGCGCCGAGCCGGTGGTGGAGGTCGGTGGGGCGTGGCTGAACGCACTGCCCGCCGGAGAACCGATCGCTCCCCGCCGGGTCGCCGACCGGGGCACGCCTTCGAGCGCGTTGCCGGATGCCCGCGTCGGCCAGGTCTTCGTGGTGGAGAGCCAGGGCGGTAGCCGCCAGTACTACCTCGCCGAACGGTCGAGGCTGGTGCCGATCACCCCGCTTGAGGCGGACGTGGTGATGGCCGACGGGGAGACGCAGTCGGCGTACCCGGGCGAGGCCAGGCCCCACCCGATCGAACTCGCCGCCGGTGCCGCCGCCGCCGCGCCCAAGGCGTCCGCGCCGGCCCAGGGCCGGCATCGCGCGCCGGAGCAGCGGCCGGACATCGCCAGGTTGACCGGCGACCAACCGGCGATCTGCGCGGCCTACCAGCCGGGAGCGGATGAACCGACGCTGCTGCTCGACGCGCAGGTCCAACCGGTGCGTGAACCGGTACGCACCGGTGAGCAGACCGGTGACGGCATCCCGCTCGCCGACCGGGTCGTCATCGAGCCGGGGCACGGCGTCCTCGTCGCGGCGGTCTCCTCCCCGGACCAGGAGTCGGGCACCCTCAATCTGGTCACCGACCTGGGGCATCGCTACCCCCTGGCCTCCGAGGGTGTGCCCGCGATCCTCGGCTACTCGGGTGTGCAGCCGGTCCGGCTGCCCGCCAGCCTCGTGGTCCGGCTGCCCGCCGGGCCGGTGCTCGACCCGACGACGGCGAAACTCGCGCTCGACCCGGAGTGACCTGACCAGCCACAATGGAGAGGCGGAGCAGGTGGCGGTCTAGCGCGCGCTGGACACGACCCGCTACCGTTCGTATGACGATGGTGCGCGAGCACCGACTGACAGGACGCCCCGGCGAGACGGGGCGATCAATTGAGGACGGGGGTGACTTCCGCCATGTCGATGAATACCGACACCGGCTTGATGCTGAAGACCGAGGGTGACGTCGATGCCGTCGCCGATCGGCTCACCGGCAACCTCAACTCGCTGATGGACCAGCTCGCGCCGCTGTACGACCAGTGGAAGGGCGCTGGTGCCGGTTCCTTCCACCAGGTCCGTGAGCGGTTCGACCAGGACATGGCCCGACTCAACGTCGCGCTTCGGGCGATCGCCGAGGCGGTCGGGTCCGCCGGTAAGGACTACGACGTCAGCGACGAGGAGATCCGGGCCGACATGGACAGCGCGGGTGCCACCGCCGGCCAGATCACCGCGGCGCTGAAGCTCTGACGGGGGAGAGACTCATGACGGAGATTCGGTACAACTTCGCCGGGCTGAACGCCGCAGCGGACAGCTGCAGCGGAGCGGTCCGGAACATGACCGGAGAGCTGGACGGGCTCAAGTCCGGCATCGCGCCGCTGCTGGCCACCTGGGATGGTGACGCCCGGGAGGCGTACTTCCAGCGGCAGAGCGAGTGGGAGTCGGCCGCCAACGACCTTCGCGACCTGCTCGGTCGGATCGAGAAGGCGCTGCGTGAGTCGGCCGCGAAGATGCAGGCCCGCGAGGCGGCGAACCGCGCGAAGTTCGGCGGCTGAACCGAGACCCGCAGTAGTGATGGCCCGGCCCCTGCGCCGGGCCATCGCCGTTTTCGCCGCAGGCAGCGGTGACGGTCCGCTCGGCGTCGACGCCGCTGTCAGCCGCGCGGTGTCGAGCTCGGTACCCGGAAGAAGATCTCCTCGGGTTCGTCGATCTCGGGCTCGGCCGGGGGCGGTGCCGCCGGGCGGGTGGGTCGCCACCGCGCGCGGCGACCACGCGGCAGCAGCGCGGCCAGCGCCGCGACGGCGACCGCGATCGCGGCCAGCGCCAGCCCGATCCAGAGGGCCAGTCGGCCGAACAGCGCCCAACGCTCGGCGCGTGCCTGCGCCGCAGCGTCGTGCGGCACGTCGGGCAGCGGAGGCTGCGCCACGGGACTTCCCGTCGTCAACCGTTCGGTGACCGCCCGGTACGGGTTGACCACCCCGTTGCCGTAGCCCCGGTAGGCGTCACCCCGGGCCGGGTCGGCGGTGGCCAGGATCCGTTTGGTGACCGCCCGAGCGGAGAGGTTGGGCTCCGCTGCCCGGATCAGCGCGGCGGTCGCACTCACCATCGGGGCGGCGAAGCTGGTCCCGTCGTAGGTGTTGTGGCCGATCAGCCGGGTCGCGGCCACCACGGCGCCACCCGGGGCGCTGATGTCCACGTACGGGCCGACCTGGGACTGTCGGATGCGGGCACCGTACTGGTCGATGGCACCGACGCCGATCACGCCGTCGTAGGCCGCCGGATAGGGCACCGGATCGGGGCGGGCACCGTCCTGGTGTTGGTTGCCGGCGGCGGCGACCAACACGACGTCCTTCTCCACCGCGTAGCGGATGGCCTGCTCCACGTCCTGGTCCGGTCGGTAGAGCGTCACCGACATGTTGATGACGTCTGCGCCGTCGTCGACGGCTCGCCGGATGGCCTGGGCGAAACGAGCTCCGGTGACGGTGTCGCCGCCGGCGCCCGGGCCGTCGTTGGCGTTACGTTCACTGACCCGGATCGGCACGATCGTCACATCCGGTGCCAGGCCGTGGAAACCCACCCCGTCCTGCCGGCGGGCGGCGATGATGCTGGCCACTGCCGTGCCGTGGGACACGCAGTCCACGTCGCCGCCGGGTGCGCCGTGCAGGACGTCGAAGCCGGTGGTCACCCGACCCGTCAGTTGGGGGTGGTTGCTGTCGGTGCCGGAGTCGATGACCGCGACGCGTACTCCCGCTCCGGTGCTGAACGGCCACACGCGCTGCGGAGCGAGCCACCGTAGATGCCAGGGCGTCTCGGTGTTGATCTCTCCCGGATCGCTCGGATTGTTGCAAATCGCCGGTGCGGCTGCTGCCGGGCTCGCCACCGGAATCGCCAACACCGGAGAAAGAAGCGCCCCCAGCAGCACGAACGTCGTCACCGGACGGTCCCGGAACATGTCTGCACGCCTCCCGTCAACCGGCCCCGCTGAATCCTAGCGGCGGCTGCTCGCCGGACCAGGGGACGCCGATGTCGCGCCCATTCAGTATGGTCGGGTTGTCACGCCCGGGCGTGGGCGGCGGATGGGACCTGCGCGGGGAGGAACACGCCATGGACGTACAGGCGCTGCGCGCCCGTGCCGACGAACTGATGGCGCAGTTCGAGCGGATGCGTTCCGGCGTTGGTGACCTGCAACAGCAACTCAAGACGGTGAAGGCGACCGTCACCTCCGATGACGGCCTGGTCACTGTGACGGTCGGTCCTCGTGGTCACGTGACGAAGGTCGAGTTCGATCCGCGCATCTACCGCCGGCCCAACTCGAAGGAGCTTTCCGCCACGGTCACCGAGACGATCCGGCGGGCTACCGAGAAGGCCATGGCTGAGGTCGAGAAGCTGGTTCGACCGTTCGTACCGGACAGTCAGTTCCAGGCCTACATCGATCATGACCTGGACGGCATCTTCCGTCAGTTGGACAGCGATCTACCCGGGGAGGAGAAGCGGTGAGCGAACTGCGCGACACCTTCGTCAAGCCCGACGCTGCCCTGGAGGGCGCCAACGAACTCGGCGCGGCCGGTGCGCAACTCGCTTCGGCCTGGAGCAATGCCGGGGCGGCCATCAACACCCTCAACGGCGGCAAGCCCTGGGGTGACGACGAGCCGGGCAACGAGTTCAACAAGAACTACCTCGGTGGCGATCAGCCGGCGCAGCAGGTCCTCGACCTGCTCGCGGATCTGGTGCCGCTGGTCGAGGTGCTGGGGCCCACCGTCAAGGGTGCGGTCGAGGGCACCGTCGACACCGACGAGATGGTCAAGACACTGTTCGGCGGCGACGACAAGTAGCAGTTCACCCGCTACGGGTCGACATCGGACAGAGGGGCATTCGGGGTGGCGATACCCAATCCCAGGAACTCGCTGGGCGAGTACGCGTGGGTCTGGGACGCCATTTGCTGGGTGAGCGCCGGAGAGGCGTGGCCCAGCGGCGACGAGGACCGGATGCGGGAGTTGGCCGACGCGTGGCAGGCGTTGGCCGACGCGGTCAGCGAGACGCTGGGCCAGGCCGACCCGGCCGTCATGAAGATCCTGCAGAGCTGGGGCGGCGGTGCCGGCGAGGCGTTCGGCGGTCTGTGGAACCAGATCGGCGTCGACCCGAACAAGGGCCTGCCGCTGATCCAGGAGATCTCCGCCGCGTACGCATCCGGATGCGACCAGGCCGCCCTGGAGATCGAGTACGCGAAGCTGACCGTGCTGATCGCGGTCATCATCACCGTCATCGCGGTCTTCGTCGCGCTCCTGATGGCTTGGTTGGGTGGGGTCTCGGCCGGTGCCATTCCGGGCATCCTGGCTGGTGGACGCCAGGCGGTGACGGTCGCCTTCCGGCGCTTGATCGCCCAGATGGGGCGGCAACTGCTGACCAGGGCGGGAATGCGGGCCGCCCTGCGGGCGGCCGGCACCCGGATCGGCCAGATGGTCACCAGTCAGGGCTTCCGGCAGGGCCTCAACCGCCTCGGCCGTGAGCTGCTGGAGGAGATCGGCGAAGAGCTGATCATCGACGTCGGTGCCCAGGCGTACCAGATGCACACCGGCGAGCGGCGGCAGTGGGACGGCAATCGGACCCTCACCGCTGGCGTGGGTGGGGCCTACGGCGCGGTGCTCGGCACCGGCATGAACTGGGCCGGCCGGCGGGTCGCACCCCGCATGCCGTTCTCGTTCAGCCCGTCCCAGCTCTCCTTCCGGGGCAGCGGCATCGTTCGCTGGGGCAGCACGAGCCTCGCCTCCGGCGCCCAGAACGCCATCATCTCGCCGGCAGCCAGTGTGCTCGCCAACGGCACGATCAACGGGCAGTGGGCCATGCCCGATGCGGACGCCTTCCTGGGTGGCTTCGCCAGCGGTGCCGGCCGTACCGGAGCCACGATGGCCGGCGGCGCCGCCGGCAACCTGGGTGGGCGGGTCACCAACTGGGGTCTCGGCAAATTGGGCATCTCGCTCAATCCCGGTGCCGGCCTCGGAGCGGGTGGGATCAACCCGGGCATGGGTGTCGGCGGCACGAACGGCCTCGGTGGTCTCGGCGGGGCCAACGGCGCGGGCGCGGGGGCGACCGGCGGTGGCACGGGTGCCGGCTCGACTGGGAGTGGCGCGGGCGCCGGAGGGACCGGTGGCGGCACCGGTGGCACGGGTGCTGGCTCGACGGGCAGTGGCGGGGGCGCCGGGGCGACCGGTGGCGGCACCGATGGCGCGGGGGCGACCGGCGGCGGTACGGGCTCGACCACGGATGGTGGCTCAGCCGCAGGTGCCAACTCCGGGGCCGGAGCGGGCGACTCCGCTGCGGGCGGCAGCAGCAGTTCCAGCGGCGCGGGTGCCACCTCGGGCGCCGGAACGACCGACCTGGGCGGTGGCACCACCCAAACCGACACCGGGACGGTCCCCAGCAGCGGTGCGGGTTCGATCAGCCTCGCGCCCCCCTCGGCGGACGGTGCCGCAGCACCGACGAGCGACAGCACCGGCGCGCCGACCGCGGACACGCCCAACGCCGCCGACTCGTCGCGCGCCGACGTCTCCACCGGAAACCAGGTGAGCGTTCCCGCCGATCCGGTGGCCGCGACACCACAGGGCACGCCGGCCGTCAGCGACACCGGTAACGTCACCAGCGACCAGCAGAGTGCTCCGGAAAGCCGAGGCGCGCCGGTCGCCGAATCACCTGGCACCGACCGGACCAGCACCAGCACGCAACCCGGCACCGACACCACCACCAACGTCGGCGACCGGAGGACCAACGAGACGACGGTCCGGACCGACGCCGGGCCGGTCGCGAGTCCGTCTGCGGACGTCACCACCAGCCCGCCTGGCGACAGTTCGGCCGGGCCCGCCCGCACGACGACGGACACCCCGGTCCGCGACGTCACCGCGCCCGGACCGGTCGACACAGATCCGTCCGTCGGTACGGACGCGCCGCCCGCCGTGCTACCCGGCACACCTGTCGCCGGTCCGGTGACGGCCCCCGCCACCGGACCAGTGGCAGGAGCACCGCCGGGCACCGTCGCACCCACCGGCCCGACCACCGCGACGAACCCCGCCCCCACCACCGGCGCGCCCACCACCACCGGTGCACCCACCACCACCGGTCCCCAGGCTACGACCGGTCCGCAGGTGACGAGCACGCCCACCGCCGCGACGCCGACCACGACCGGCACACCGACCCCGGGCACGAGCACCCAACAGCCCTCCGGCAACACCACCACGCAACCGACGCAGGGCCGGAACACGCCAGCCGCCCCGGGGGTCAATCCGACGGCGGCGAACACGGCAGGCTCGATCTCGCTGGCGCCGGCCGTTGGCCCCACCACGACCAACCCGGCCCAGCCCGCCGGATCCACGCAGCAAACCACCACCAACCAGCCGGGTACGCCGGCGACGCCGGCCCAACAGACCACCCCGGCCCAACCCGCGCCGTCCACCGCTCAGCCGGACACGACACCTGCGCCAAGAGACCCGGCCGCCCCGACGGTGCCGACACAGAGCGCGGGCGTCGAGCCGACGACGCCCTCTCCCGACGCCGCTCCCCCGTCCGACACGGACACGAATCCGGAATCCGGGCCGACCGATCCGGCTCAGCGGACGGCCGAAGGGCCGGTCGTGGTCCCGGTGCCGACCAGTAGCGGGACCCTCCAGGGTGGGCCGACGAACCCCGGTACCGAGACAAATACCGGCCCGGTCGACCCGGAGACCCTCAAGCGGTCGGATGGAAAGACCGGAGACGGTACGCACAGCTGGCGGCTGGATCCGACGTCGGTCGACGGCGATCCGAACAGCCCCGAAGCGGAACGCGCCCTGATCGAGGCGTCGCGGACCCTGGCCGAGGCTGTCCGGCGGGAGGTGAAGGCCGGGACGATATCCAAGGGCAAGCAGCCCGGTATGGCCGGCGCGTTGCTGATGCCCAACGGCACCATCACCACGCACACCAGCATGACCGCCGACAGAAGCACTTCACCCCCCACACAACCTCGGGTGCACCCTCTCGCGCAGGCCGCACTGGACCGGATTTCAGCGAGCCTCGCCGACGGCGTGGGCGGTGGGCACGGGAAGTGTGCCGAGGTCGCCCTGGTTTCCGACCAGCTTTACAACCTTGAACAGCAATGGCGGGAGGCGGGGAAGCCCGGCACCTTCGAGCAGTACGCCTCGGAGTCGCTGCAAGGCGCCAAGATCGTCACGCACCAGATCAGGACAGCTAGGTCTGACGGCGTCACTTATGAACTCGGGCATTATCGACCACCTTGCCGATCGTGTGCGCACTTCCTGCCACAGTTCGGTGTGGAGCCTGTGGCGGACCAGGAACGGGACGTCAGCAGTTATCAACCACCAGTACCGGGGGCAGTGGGCACTGGCCCGCTGCCCAGCGACAGCCGCCCCTACGGGCAGCCACAGGGTCTAGTTCCGCCTGACCCGAGGGACCAGCAGGCGTTGGAAGACGCCGTTCCAAGCGATCAAGCGACCGGGCGACCGTTGGTGCATCCGGACCCACGTGGCCCGTGGACGGGATTGATCAACGATGGTGGGCCTACCGTGCCTGGCCGAGACACGAACTGTGCCGATGTCGGACTTTCCGTTCTGTCTACCTGGTTCGGTCGGCCGGAGGTGGCGGCTCCCACTGCCCCGTCTACCGCCGTAGAGGCGGGCAGTACGGCGCGGCAGGAGCAGGCGCTCGGGGCCCCCTTCACGCACGAGGGCAGCGGAACAAGCGGCCTGGACAACGTCGCCGACGCCCTTCGCGCGGCAGGTCCGGGTTCTGCGGCCTTGATCGTCACTAGCTGGAACGACGGAACCGGGGCGCATACCTGGAACGCCGTCAACCATGACGGCACCATCATCTGGCTCGACGGCCAGAACCAGATCATCTCCGCCACCGGCCCGCTGCACACCGGACGGGTGGACGGTGTCTGGTCGATCGTGCTGGATGCCGAAGGCGACCCGGTCAGTCACACCGCCCCCGGAGCCAGCACGCCGGCTCCGGTCCCGCCGGCCTCGACCGCGGATTCGCCGCCCGGAGGACGGGACCAGGACACCGACGCCGGTGTCGACCCGAATGACCCGGAAGGAGCAGCGGCCGACCCGAACAACCCCGACGGGACGCTGCCCGACCCGAGCGATCCGGACGCGGTGCCGGACAGCCCGAGCCCGGAGGGCGAGCCGGATCCGAACACCGCCGGGAATCCCGAGCCGGGCGTCTGGCCGGACATGCAGGGCTGGCCGATGCCGGACACGCGCCAGTTCGGGCCGGAGCAGTTGGCCCCGCTGGAGGATCCGCGTTACCAGGACGACGTCGAGGCCAGTCTGCGAACCCCGGACGGGTACGCGGTCTTCGCCGACCCCTCGACCCACCCGTACGGTCAGCTGATCAACGACGGCGGACCGGACCAGCCTGGTCGTGCCAACAACTGTGTCGACAATGTCCTCGCCGCCTTGGCCAGCTTCTACGGCGATCCGCAGGTGTCGTATCCGCGTTGGCCGGACCAGCTCACCGACGGCAGCATCGAAACGACGCTCGGTGAACTGAGCGGCTACGACCGGATCGAGAGCTGGATCGGTGGCGAGTGGACCGGCGACAGCGACACCCTGCCGGTCACGCCCGCCGAGCGGTCGGACGCGTTGGCCGACCGGTACGAGCAGCTTTACCAGCGTGTTCTCGACGCCGGGCCGGGAGCGGCGGCGGTCGTCGCCGTCGACTGGATCCTGTTCGACGAGAACACCGGGGATCCCCTGCTCGACGCGGACGGCAACACCCAACCCGCCGGTGAGCACGTCTTCCTGTTGGTCTTCCCCGAGGGCGCGGACGGGCCGGTGTGGTGGGACCCGCAGTTCGGCAGCACCACCACCGATCCACTACCCGGCGACTATGTTGAACTGACGCACAACCTGTGGTCGATGGAGGTGCAGCCCAGCCATGTCGATGAGCAGGGAGGAAGCCCGGCAGCTGATGACCCGGCTGCTGGGAACGGACAACCCGGTAGCAGTGTTCCCGTTCGAGTTCGGCTGGGCAGCCCAGGAGACGCTTTCGCCGCAACAGCGGACGCAGGGTCGGCAACTGGGCCAGGGGGTCTTCATCATCGACCAGACGGGAGTGGTGACGGTACATCCCAGCCTGCCGCCACCGTTGATCATGAAGCGGTACGCGGCGGCACGCCGGGAGGGACGGATCACCGGCCGGCAGGTCTGGCCAGCCCCGGATCCGACGGACTGAGCGACTCCGGTACCGCGCCGGAGAGCGATCCCGCCGCGAGTCCCTACCTGGACGGGCTTCCGGACGCCGACCGGGCCACTCTGCTCGACGCCCTGGCCGAGGCGCAGACGGCGGCCGACCAGATCCTGGCCGACCTGCACACCGTCAACGCCGAGGTGAACGCGCGGCTCGGGCTGACCGGCACGGATGCGCTCAGCACGCTCGGTGAGCAGCATCGGGTCAAGGGCGCCGAGTCGCTGGCCCGCAAGTACCGCACCGAGCTGGAACCACTCGGGTACGACATCGATTCGGCGCTGGACACCGTCAACGACGTGGTGCGTTTCTCGGTGCGGGGGCCGGAGTCCGAGGCGTACGGACCGGCGGTGGACGCGCTGCTCACCTCCTTGGAGGCGCAGGGTTACCAGGTCACGGACCTGAAGAACTTCTGGCACCCGGGGAACCGGTTCTTCGGTCTGAACTGCACGTTGACCGCGCCGTCCGGGCGTACCTTCGAGCTGCAGTTCCCGACCGAAACCAGCTACAACGTCGGCAAACAGACCCACGAGCAGTACGAGGTGATGCGCGACCCGGCGCAGACACCGGCCGCCCGCGTACACGCGTTCCTCGACATCCTGGCGATCAACAAGGCCAACGGCATCGCGGCGAGCATGCCGTCAGGCATGAGCAGCGCCCGGTTCGACACGCCGAAGGACACCAGCTTCGCGAAGTGGATGTCTTCCCCTCGGCAGGCGAGCATCCGTGAGGCGTACCTCGACTGGCTCGGACAGCAGGGCCTGACGTTCGCCGACGTGCTCGCCGCGCGAGGATTGGCCGTGTCCGACCTGCCCGGTCTGGACCCTGACCTGATGGGGGGCGTGCATGGCACCGCTGACGTTCGGATACTTCCTCCTCCGGAGACCGGACGATCCGGACGGCCCGCCGGTCAACCTGATAGCGGAGGCGGACAGTTCCGGGCCGACCCAGGCGGTGATCTGGGATCGGCCGACGCGGGCGTGGACGTTCCGGCCGGACGTGGCGGCGGCGATCCTCTGGGCGAATCCGGAACGCCACGAGATCCAGCAGGTCGACCGGGCGACGGCCGAGCGCCAGGTGGCGCACTTCGCGACGGTTCCGTTGCCGACGGAGGACGAGCTGACGGAGATCTGCCGCTCGGCGACCTGAACACCGAGCCGCCCGGCGGCCAGCCCTCGACGGTGCCGCTCGACACCGACCACGGGTTGGCGCAGACCCGGCGGCTCGGGCCGGGCGAGCTGGCACCGTTGGAGGATCCGGCATACCAGTGGGACGTCGAGCAGAGCCTGCGCACCCCGAACGGGTACCTGCTGTTCGCCGACCCGTCCACCCATCCGTACGGACAGTTGGTCAACGACGGCGGACCGAACCAGCCGGGGCGTGCCAACAACTGTCTGGACTCCTCGCTCTCGGCGCTGTCCAGCTTCTTCGGCGATCCGCGGGTGTCCTTCCCCCGGTGGCCGGACGTCCGCCCGGACGGCTCGATCGAAACGGTGACCGGCGAGGCGAGTGGGCTCGACCGAGCTGAGCAATTCCTCGGCGTCGACTGGTCGGGTGGGTCGGAGGGACTGCCGACGACACCGGCCGAGCACAGAGCGGCGGTGGCCGAGCAGTACGCGCAGCTTCACCAGCGTGTCGCGGAGGCCGGTCCCGGTTCTGCGGCCCTCGTCGTGGCCGAATGGGTCAGGACGGATCCCCGCACCGGTGAACTCGTCCTGGATCACGGGCAGGTGCAGGTCCAGGACTCACACGCCTTCGTCCTGGTGTATCCGGAAGGTGCC
The DNA here is from genome assembly GCF_049844495.1 of Micromonospora sp. DT48. Taxonomy (NCBI): domain Bacteria; kingdom Bacillati; phylum Actinomycetota; class Actinomycetes; order Micromonosporales; family Micromonosporaceae; genus Micromonospora; species Micromonospora sp. DT48. Next base: position 16,977 of record NZ_JBNCLE010000021.1, on the reverse strand, counting down.
GACGGGCCGGTCTGGTGGGATCCGCAACGAGGGACGACGTGGCCGCAGCCCCCAGCCGCGTACCTGTCGCAGACGTATGCGCTGTGGTCGATGGAGATCATGGCGGAAAGGGTTTCGGATGACGGAGGACGAGGCGCTGACGTTGATCAGACGCCTGCTGGGCACGGCGAACGAGATCGAGCTTCATCCGTTCGAGTTCGGCTGGCTGGCGAAGGAGCAGCTGTCACCACAGGAACGGGCGGAGGGCAGGCAGCTGGGCCACGGGAGCTACATCATCGATCAGACGGGAGTGATCACCGCGCAGATGAGTCTGCCGGTACCGCTGCTGATCACGGAGTACACGCAGGCCCGCAGGGAGGGCCGGATAACGGGTCGACAGGTCTGGCCGACGCAGGAGTCGACGGCCTGACGCCCCCGGCCGACACGGCCGCAGACACCGGGCTACCCGGCGTGGACGGCCCGCCGCCGGGCAACTCCGGGCGCGTGACCGACCCGGACGGCCCCGACCTGTGGCAGGCGGCGGCCGGTACGACCTTCGGCGGTGCGCTCCTCGATCCCAACCCCGGGCGTACCTCGATCGCGGTCGAGGAGGCCCTGACCAGCGGGCCACTACCCGACGGGGCCAGCGCCGACCCGGCCACCGCCACAGTCACCCTGACCACTCCCGACGGTCCCTACCCGGTACGCATCGAGCTGACCCCGGTCGCGGTGGACGCGTCGGTCGTACCGGTGGCCAACGTCCAGTACACCCCCGACGGGGCCGTCGTGCAGGTGTCGACGAGCGCCCACCCGGATCACGTCCGGCGGGCGGTGGCGGCGGCGCTCGCCGAGGTGGACACCATCGCCCAGCTACGGGCCGAAGGGGTTCGGTTCGACGCGACCACCGCGCTCGCCGAGGGCGCCCGTCCGGAGGGCGACGGCACCCGCGTGCTGACCGCACGCGACATCGGTCAGCTGGCCGAGCTGCGGGTGGTGCTCGCCGACAGTGCCACCACTACCGATCCCGGAACCGCCGCCCAGCTACGCGCCGAGGCACTGAGCCTGCTGGTCGCCTCCGGCCTCCTCGAACAGCAGCCGACGCACGTCGTGCACGGGCTCGGCAGCAACACGCCGGTCGTCGGGCCGGAGGCGGCCCGCGCCCGACTCGACCTGATCCACCATCACCTGGGCCCGCTCGCCACCGAGATCGAAAGCCTCATCGGGCTCGCACAAGGCGACGGGCAGCAGCTCGTGGCGGACATCCGGGCCGCGCAGTCGGCCGTCCGCGCCGAGGCCCGCGCCTGGGCCCAACAGGCGACCGCGCTGCGCGACCAGGCCGACCTCGCGCTGACCGCCAGGGTGGACGCCACCCTGGGCGTGGCACCCGACCATGTCTTCGACCGACTCGTCATCGGTGGTGGCTGGGCCGCGACCGCCGACTTCGTCACCATGGGGGCTCCCGCCGACGCCGGCCACGGTCTGCCGCCGGTGCTCTGCATCTCGCAGGGGCACGACCCGTGGGCGGAACGCCAGGCGCTGCTGATGGGGCAGGTCCCGTCGGAGCTGGAGATCCCCGGCCTGCCGTTCCAGCCGAGCGACCTGGCGCAGGAGGGCACCCAGTTCACCCCCTCCGACGTCTTCGCCGACGCGGTGGGCGCGGCCCGCGCGCTCGCCGGGATGCCGACCTACCAGGGCACCGCGACCTCGATCACACCCCGGCCGGCTGACGCCACGGGTTGGCCCGACGGCGCCAACTTCCGAGTGACCGTCAACGGCCAGGACTTCTACACCTCCTCCGTCGACATCGCCAGCGGCCCGGGCCCGTCCCGAGTGCCGAGCGTCCCGGCCGACACCACCGGCACCTACGTCGATCCGAGCACCGGCTACCGCGTTGACCGCTCCGGCGACGCGGTGCGGTTCCAGGACCCGGACGGCAATCCGGTGGCACCGGAGAGCGTGCCTCCGGGCGTACGAGCGGTTCTCGGCGGCCCCGGTGCCGGCCGGTCGGATCTGCCGCTGCTGGCGGATCTGAGCGGGCGACCCACCGACCCGCTGGTGGTCGACCCGACCTCCGGGTACGCCGTGGACGTCACCACCGGTCAGGTGCTCGACCCTGACGGCACGCCGGTGGACCCCGGAGCCGTGCCGACCGAGGTCGGGGCCCGGCTGGGTGTCGCTCCGGACGGGTCCTTCCGGGATCCCCGCCCCGCCGCGCCACCTGTCGACTTCGGCGGGCAGAACCTCGCCGACGCCTACCGTCCCGGGGATCGGGTGCTCGTCTTCGGCGCGGGCGCGTCCGGCGCCTGGGACATCGAGCAGGCCGTGGCGTCGCCCGCCGCGAGCGTCGACTGGTCGGCCCGCGCGATGGACCCGCCGCCGGACCAGCTCACCGGCGATCCTGTCCAGGACGCGGAGGCGCGCCTGCGGCACAGCTTCGGAGGCGGCTACAACCGGCGGAACACGCTGCCCGACGTCGGTGCCTACGCCGACACGGTGCAGAGCCAGGTCGATCGGTCGTTGCGGGAGATCGTCAGCCTCCGGCACACCGTCGACGGCGGCTTCCAGGTGGAGTTCACCGACGGCAGCCGACAGACGTACGACCGGGTGGTCCTCTCGATCGGCCAGGCGGCCGAGTTCCCGGGCGGTGTCGCCAACCTGGTTGCCGACGTGGACCTTGCCCCCATCGAAGGGCCAGCCACCGCACCGGTAGGACCCGCCGATGTGCTGGGGCTGCGAGACGGCAGTGGTCAGCTGCGCATTCTGGGAGCAGCGAGCGTGGCCGGTCCGCTCATCAGCAGGGTCGACGAGACGGTGGAGGATGCAGTCCGGCGCCAGGCCGCGGCCCTGCCGGTCGACTCCCGAGGCATCGCGCCCAGCATCCGGTTCCACGCGCAACGGATCGCCGAGGCGAATCGGCCGATGCCGCCTGCTGCCACCGGCGACGGCCCGACCGGGGGCGGTCCCCGGTCTGGTCCGGACGCCTCAGACGTCGTGGTATCGCGGGGGCCCCTCCCAGGCCCAGCGGGTGTCGAGCCAGGGCAGCGGTCCGTACCGGTCGAGCAGACGCTGCCCGACAGCGGGCATCTCGACCCCGATCGGTCTGCCGTCGATGTCCTGACCGATGCCGTACGGCAGGATGTCGACCCGGTTGCGGTCGAACTGGACGTAACGCAGGCGGGGGAGGTTACGGCTGGCGGCCAGCGCCTCGGCCCCCTCGGCGCCGATGTCACAGCGGGACAGCCCGAGCCACCGCAGTCGGCCCAGAAACCCGGAACCGGTGAGCTGCCGCACGCCGTCGTCACCGATGGGGTTGCCACCCAGGTCCAAGCCGACCAGAGTCTTCAGCAGGGGCGACGCGGCGATGTCGGCGCAACGTCCGGTGACGTCGGTCAGCACCAGGTGACAGACGGGAACGCTGCCCCAGACCTCGGTACCGTGGCTGAGGAAGGCGTCGGCCCGCATGGTGACCGATTCGACGAAGCCACGCCGCACCTGCCAACCGTCGACCAGGTGCGCGATCGGACGGGCGAGTCGCGGTCCGACTCTGCGCCGGAGCAGCAGACGTCGTGGCGTACTTCCGCCGTTGATGTCGAGGCGGATCAGCTCGGCGCGCTCGGGATCGGTGGGCTCGATGGCGTCGGCGTAGCGTCGCCGCAGGTCGAGGTCGTCGGGGTCGGCGAGGATGGCGGCGTAGAGGTCGGCGGGCGTGGCCATGACGGCAGCGTAGCGACGGACGGCCCGGTCACCGTCGGTACCGTTGGGACCTCGACGTCTCCGGAATCCCTACCGTCTTCACACCTCCTCCCAGCCGACACCGAGCCAGTGCCATCCCCATTGGACGTCGAGCCAGGGCAGGGGGCCGTACCGGGCGATCAGTTCCTGCCCGAGCGGGGGCAGCTCGACGGAGATGGGCTTCCCGTCGATGTCCTGTCCGTGGCCTCGGGCGGTGACCTCGACGGGGTTGCGTCGCAGGTCGACGTAGCGCAGGGCGGGCAGGTTGTCAGTGGCGGCCAGGGCTTCAACTCCGGCCGCACCGATGCCGCAGCGGGCCAGGCCCAACCACCGCAGCCGGCCCAGGTGCGGGGAGTCGACGAGCGCGGCGAGTCCGTCGTCACCGATCGGGTTTCCGCGCAGGTCGAGGGCGACCAGACGGTCGAGGCAGGCGGCCTGGGCGACGTCCGGCATGAGTCCGGCGGCCTCGACCAGGACCAGGTGGCGGACGGGATGGTGGGCCCAGACCGCCGCGCCGTGGTCGACGAAGGCACGAGCGGTCATGGTCACCGACTCGATCAGGCCGTTGCGAATCCGCCAGTCGACGAGCAGATGGGCGACGGGCTCGGCGAGGCGCGGGTGGGTCCGCCGGTGCAGGAGCATGACCTCCCGGGTGTTGCGGATTCCGTTGATGTCGAGGCGGATCAGCTCGGCGCGCTCGGGATCGGTGGGCTCGATGGCGTCGGCGTAGCGTCGCCGCAGGTCGAGGTCGTCGGGGTCGGCGAGGATGGCGGCGTAGAGGTCGGCGGGCGTGGCCATGACGGCAGCGTAGCGACGGACGGCCCGGCCACCGCCACCCAGCCGTTGCCGGAGAGCCGGCGCTTCGGCCCGGGTGAGCTGGCACCGCTGGAAGACCCGCGCTTCCAGGACGACCTCGCGGCGAGCTTGGCCACCCCGCAGGGGTACGCGGTCTTCGCCGATCCGTCCACCCACCCGTACGGACAACTGGTCAACGACGGCGGGCCGGATCGGCCCGGTCGGGGCAACAACTGCCTCGACTCGTCGCTGGCGGCACTGGCCAGCTTCCACGGCGACCCGCAGGTGTCGGTGCCCCGTTGGGCGGACCGGGCCGTCGACGGTTCGATCGACCGTATCTCCGGTGAGCGGGGTGGACTGGAGCGGGCCGAGGCGTGGATCGGCGGTGAGTGGCTCGGCGGCCCCGGCAACCTACCGGCGGACCTGTCCGCACGCACCGACGCGGTGGCCGCCCAGTACGCGGGCCTCTATCAGCAGGTGGCGGAGGCCGGGCCGGGGGCGTCGGCGCTGGTGGTGGCGGACTGGCTGCTCCTCGACGGGGCGGGGAACGTGGTCCTCGACGAGACCGGCCAACCCGAGGTCGACGGCTCGCACGCCTTCGTGATCGTCTTCCCGGCGGGTGCCGACGCGCCGGTGTGGTGGGATCCGCAGACCGGGACGACGACGGTGGAGATGCCCGCCGCCGATGTGCGGGAAACCCACGCACTCTGGGCGATGATGGTGCCGGACGGAGAGGGGCGAGTTGACCGAGGACGAAGCGCTGACACTGATCAGCCGACTGCTGCGGACCGAGAATCCGATCATGCTTCGGGAGTTCGAGTTCGGCTGGCTGGCCCGGGAGAAGCTCTCGGAGCAGGAACGAGCCTCGGGGATGCACGTGGGCCAGGGGAGCTACATCATCGACCGGTCGGGAGTGGTCACGGCACACACCAGCCTGCCGCCGCGCCGGGTGATGGAGGAGTACGCGCAGGCGCGACGCGAGGGCCGGATCAAGGGCCGGCAGGTGTGGCCCGAGGTGGAACCGACGGCCTGACCTCGGTCGACGGCCAACCGCCGTCGGACGGAGCGACCGGACCCACTGGTCCCGGTGGCCCTCCGGGCCCGGACGTAGACACCGCGACCGATGCGGCCGGGCCCGATCTTCGGCAGGCCGCCGCCGGTACGACGTTCGGCGGTGCGCTGCTTGACGCCGATCCGGTGCGGACCGGGGAGGCCGTCCAGGCAGCCCTGGACGGCGGACCTCTGCCGGACGGTGCCCACGTCGACCCGGCCACCGGCACGGTCACCCTGGACACGCTGGACGGTCCGTACCGGATACGCATCGAACTGGCTGCCCCCGCCCATAACGCGCCGCTCGCGCCGGTCGCCACCGTGCAGTACACCGCCGACGGCGCGGTGGTGCAGGTGTCCACCGGGGCGCACCCGGACCACGTCCGCCGTGCGGTGGCCGCGACCCTGGCCGAGGTGGACACCGTCGCGCAGGAACGGGCGGTGGGGTTGCGCGTCGACGCCACCACGGCGCTCGCCGAGGGCGCCCGGCCGGAGGGCAACGGTGTCCGGACCCTCACCGCACAGGACATCGGTCGGCTGGCCGAACTGCGGGTCGTGCTCGCCGACAGTGCCGCCACGTCAGACTCGGCGCTGGCCGGTCAACTCCAGGCCGAGGCGCTGAGTCTGCTCGTCTCCTCCGGTCTGCTGGAGCAGGAGCCCGTCGCCCCCGTCCACGGTCACCGCGACAACGTGCCGGTGGTCGGCCCGAAGGCCGCCCAGGCCCGTCTCGAGGCGATCCGCAACCACCTCGGCACCTTCGCCAGCGAGGTCGAGAGCCTGGTCGGGGTCGCGTCGAGCGACGGGCAGCAACTCGTCGCCGAACTGCGCGCCGCCCAGTCGTCCGTACGCGCCGAGGCCCGGTCCTGGGCACAGCAGGCCACCGCCCTGCGCAACGAGGCCGACCTCGCCCTGACGGCCAGGGTGGACTCCGCGTTGGACGCGGCGCCCGACCACGTCTTCGGTCGGCTGGTGATCGGTGGGGGCTGGGCGGCCACCGCCGACTTCGTTACCATGGGCGCTCCGGCCGACACCGGTTCCGGTCTGCCGCCGGTGCTCTGTGTCTCGCAGGGGCACGACCCGTGGGCGGAGCGGCAGGCGCTGCTGATGGGGCAGGTTCCCTCCGAGCTGGAACTTCCCGGGCTGCCGTTCCAGCCGTCCGACCTGGCCGAGGAGGGCACCGGGTTCACCCCGTCCGACGTCTTCGCCGACGCGGTCGGAGCGGCCCGGGCACTCACCGGGATGCCCACCTACCAGGGGCTCGCCACCTCGGTCACGCCTCGCCCGGCCGACGCCGCCGGGTGGCCGGACGGCGCGAATTTCCGGGTGACGATCGGCGGGCGGGACTTCTTCACCGCGTCGCTCGACATCGCGACCGGCCCCGGCCCAGCGCGGGTGCCGAGCGCGCCGACCACCACTGACGGGCAGTTCTTCGACCCGACCAGCGGCTACCGGGTGGATCGGTCCGGTACCACCCCGGTGTTCCGCGACCCGACGGGCGCGGTCGTCGATCCGGCCGACCTTGCGCCGACCGTGCGAGCCGTCCTCGGCGGCACCGGCACGGGTGCCGCGGACCTGCCGCTGCTCACCGACCTCGGTGGTCGGCCGACGGATCCGTTGGTGGTCGACCCGTCCTCCGGTTACGCCGTCGACGTCCTGACCGGGCAGGTGCTCGACCCGTCCGGCGATCAGGTGGATCCGCGGACGCTGCCCGAGGAGGTGGCCGCCCGACTCGGCTACGCTCCGGACGGCTCGTTCAGTGATCCCCGCCCGGCCGCGCGACCGGTCGACTTCGGCGGGCAGAACCTGGCCGACACCTACCAGTCGGGCGACCGGGTGCTGGTCTACGGCGCGGGAGCATCCGGCGCGTGGGACATCGAGCAGGCCGCGGCCTCCCCGGCTGGGCGCATCGACTGGGCGGCCCAGGCCAGACCGCTACCGGCCGATCGGGTGACGGGCGATCCGGTGGCGGATGCCCGGGCACAGCTGGAGTTCAGCTTCAGTGGCGGTGACAACCGGCGTAACAACCTGCCCGGTCTCGGCGCGTACTCGGACGCCGCGCGGGCGCGCGTGTCGGACATGTCGTTGCGCAGCGTCGTCAGCATCCGGCACACCGTCGACGGGGCGTTCGTCGTCGGGTTCAGCGACGGCACCGAGCAGGTGTACGACCGGGTGGTGCTCTCCATCGGGCAGGAGCCACGCCTGCCCGGCGGCGTACACAACCTGTTGACCGAGGTGGACCTGGCGGCGCTCGAGGGGCCGTCGCTCGACGTGGACAACCCCGTCCCCGACGTGTTGGGGCTCCGGGACGGCAGTGGTCAGCTGCGAGTCCTCGGCGGTGCCTCGGTGGCTGGCGCACTGATGGCCGAGGTCGACAGGAGCGTGGCGGAAGCGGTCCAGCGTCAGGCCGTGGGGCTGCCGGACGACTCGCGGGGCATTCCACCCAGCATTCGTTTCCACGCCCAGCGGATTGCGGAGTCGAACCGTGGCGTCTCGCCGCCGCCGTCGCCCACTGACGGTGGCTCCGCCCGGCCGGACTCGCCGTCAGACCTCGTCCCAGCGGACAATGCCGAGCAGGGCCCAGCCCCACTGGGTATCCAGCCAGGGCAGCGGGCCGAACCGCTCGATCAGCTCCTGCCCGAGCGAGGGCAGCTCGACGGAGATGGGCTTCCCGTCGATGTCCTGTCCGTGGCCTCGGGCGGTGACCTCGACGGGGTTGCGTCGCAGGTCGACGTAGCGCAGGGCGGGCAGGTTGCGGGTGGCGGCCAGCGCCTCGATGCCAGCCCGACCGATGTCGCAGTCGGCCAACCCGAGCCACCGCAGCCGGCCCAGGTGCGGGGAGTCGACGAGCGCGGCGAGCCCGTCGTCACCGATCGGGTTTCCGCCCAGGTCGAGGGCGACCAGACGGTCGAGGCAGGCGACCTGCGCGACGTCGGCCATCAGCCCGGCGGCCTCGACCAGGACCAGGTGGCGGACGGGGTGGCTGGCCCAGACCTCGTGCCCGTGGTCGACGAAGGTACGAGCGGTCATGGTCACCGACTCGATCAGGCCGTTACGCAACTGCCAGGTGTTCAGCAGGTGGGTGACCGGCTCGGCGAGCCGGGGGCGGATCCGTCGGTGCAGGAACAGCGACTCTCGGGTTCCGTACTCCCCGGCCAGGTAGAGGCGGATCAGCTCGGCGCGCTCGGGATCGGTGGGCTCGATGGCGTCGGCGTAGCGTCGCCGCAGGTCGAGGTCGTCGGGGTCGGCGAGGATGGCGGCGTAGAGGTCGGCGGGCGTGGCCATGACGGCAGCGTATCGACGGAGGGCGCGATCACCGCCGCTGCCGTTCCGGGCTCCACCTTCCACGGTCTGGGCCGCCCGGTCAGCGACCCGGCAGCGGTGCTGGATCTCGCCCGTGCCGCGTTGCCGCAGGTGGCACGGTTCGCCCAGGTGGACGCGGTGGTCGCGGTCGGACCGGATCTGTTCGAGATCCGCTCTGCCGGGCAGTTCCCGCTGACCGTACGGCTGACCAGTGGTCCGTTGGCCGACGGCACGGTGGCCCAGTCGCAGCGCAACCCGGACGGCACCTTCACCGTCACCGTTTCCGACCGGGCCGCTGATGCGGTGGTGGCCCGAGCACTCGCGCACGAGGTCGCCGAGCTGACCGCCCTGCACGAGTCGGGTCGGGCACTGGTCGGCCCGCTGGACCCGGGCAACGTCCAGGGCCCGATCGATCCGGCCGGGCTGACCGCCCACGACCTCGGCCGGATGGCGGAGATCCGACTGCTCGCCGCCGTGTATGCCGACGCCGACCCGGCCACCAGATCCGCCGTGCGCGCCGAGATCGACGCTCTCGCCAGTCACCTCGGCCTACGTCTCGGCGACCCGGACGTCCGCTCCCGGTGGGCGCTCGTCCCACGTGACGTGTTGGCGCACCTGATGCAGCTCAGCGTGCCGTCGATCACGCCCGACACGGTCTCCACGGTGCTGGCCGGTGGCGCCACCCTCACCGAGGTCGAGCGGATCAGGATGTTCGACTACCGGGCCCGGCTGGCTCCGGACTTCCAGGTGCCCCAGCAGGCGGACCTGGACGCCCGGCTGCGGGAGCTGGCGACCGAGGCGGAACACGCGCAATCCGGTATGCCACGGATGCCCGCCTTCGCCGGGCAGATCGTCGGCATCCCGCAGGCACAGCTCGACCGGATCCGGGCGGTGGATCCGCAACTCGCCGACCGACTCGCCACCGAGGGCATCTACGTCGACCTGACCGGCCGCTACGACCTGCGTCCGTACATGGTGACGAACGTGCCCGCCATCGACCTCGGTGCGGCGCGCCCCGCCTACGACCTGACCACCGAGGCCGGTCGGCGTGCCCAACTGCACGAGGACCGGCAACGGGCCCGCGCCGCGCTACGTGCGCTCGAGGGCAACCAGGCAGCGTCCCTGCTCACTGGCCACGACTTCCACTACCAGGGAACGGCCAGGTGGATGGGGCTGGTGCCGGACGTCCTGACCGAGGCACTGCGCAGCATCACTCCGGTACCGCCGACGACCGCCGCTTCCGTGGAGAACCAGGCGACGCAGGACGCATCCGGGACGATCCGGGTCACGGCCGACCGGGTGACCCTGCCACCGGAGTCGAAGGGCCAGCCGGGTCCGGTCTACGGGCAGGCGGTGGATGCCCGCACCGGGCAACCGCCACCACTGTTCGACGGGCCACCGAAGCGCCAGGACGTCCAGCAGGGGTCGCTCGGCGACTGCGGCATGATCGCCGTGATCGGGGCGGTCGCCGGTCACCTGCCGGGCACCGTCACGCAGATGTTCCACCCCAACCCGGACGGCTCGGTCGACGTGGTGCTGCACGAGACCAGCGGACCGGGTCGGACGGTCACGCCGACCGGGCGGCAACTGCGGGTGACCGTCTTCCCGGATGTGCCCCTGCACCCGAACTCGAACGGCCACAGCGCGTACGCCGACCAGTCCACGGTCGGTGCCTCGTGGGCCTCGCTGCTGGAGAAGGCGATCGCGGCGATCGACCGTACCTGGACCCAGCAGCGCCACGACCAGTGGCAGCAGCAGTGGACCGCCCGGCCGGACGTGGACGCCGCGCAGGCGGCTCCACTCGGCTATGCCCGGCTCAACAACGGCAGCAGCCGCCTGGTGCAGGCCGAACTGCTCAGTCAGCTCACCGGCCTGCCGACCGGCGTCAGCGAACTCGATCCGACTCCGGGCCGGGAAGCCGACGCCGAGGCGCGACTGGCCGCCCTGCTGGCCGCCGGCAGCCCGCTGATCACCGGCACCCGACCGGCCAGCGCCTACGCTGCGCAGCCGGGCGGCAAGCCACCGTACGGGCTGGTCGCGGGCCACGCGTACGAGATCGTGTCGGTGGCCAACGGTGAGGTGCAACTGCGCAACCCGTGGAACTCCCACCACCCGGCACCGATGCCGATGCGTGCCTTCCTCGACCTGATGAGCCCCTGGTACGCGCACGTCGAGCTGGCCCGCAGCACGGTCACCGCGTTGCCCGACTCGGAGTTCCACGGTCAAGGGCGGCCCACCGCCGACGCCCGGGCGGTGGTGGAGCGGGCCCGCACGGTCCTGCCCTTGCTGGCCGAGCCGATCGGCGCCGATCAGGTGACGGCCGTCGGACCGGACGTCTTCGAGATCCGCTCGGGCGGGCTGACGCCGCTGCGTGTCCAGGTCACCGGCGGCACGCTCGCCGACGGCGTCGTGGCGCAGACCACCCGCAACCTCGACGGCACCTTCACCCTCACCGTCTCCGACCGGGCCGCCGACTGGACGGTCGACCGTGCGGTGGTGCACGAGGCCGCGGAACTGCTGGCCCGGCACGAGACCGGTGAGGCGCAGGTCGGGCTCTTCGACCAGGGCGCCGTTGAGCAGCCGATCGACCCGGGCGGCCTCACCGCCCGGGACCGGGGTCGGTTGGCCGAGCTGCGCCTGCTGGCCGCCGGGTACGCGCAGGTCGACCCCGCCACCCGACTCGTCCTGCGTGCCGAGATCGACGCCCTGGTCGATCGGCTGGGCCTGCGTTGGGGTACGCCCGACGCAGCCGCGCGACTCGCGGTCCTGCCCACCGAGGTGTGGACCCAGGTGATGCAGCTGAGTCTGCCGGTGATCACACCGGAGGCGGTGACCGATGCCCTGGCCGTCAACCCCAACCAGACAGCTGTCGAACGGTTCCGGGCGATCGACTACCGCAGCCGCCTCGCCCCCGAATTCCAACCGCCGCCCGCCGCCGAGTTGGCCGGGAAGCTGCGCGAGCTGGCCGTGCAGGGGGAGCAGAGCCAATCCTCGCTGCCCCGGATGCCGGCTCTTGCCGGGCAGCTGATCGGACTGCCGCCCAACCTGCTCGACCAGGTACGCCAGGTCGATCCACGCCTCGCCGACCGGATCGCCGCCGAGGGCATCTACGTCGACCTGACCGGCCGCTTCGACCTGCGCCCCTACACCCTCGAAGGCGCTCCCGAGTTCAACCTGGACGCGTCGGCCCCCGCGTACGACCTGGCCACCCCCGCCGGCCGGAACGCGCTGCTGATGGAGGACCGGACGCGGGCCTATGCCGCGTTCAACGCCGAGTACGGGTCGAATCCCGCCGCCGTGGCGGTGCTCACCACGCACAGCTTCCACTATCTGGCGGGCGCACGGCGGATGGGGCTGGTGCCGACGGCGCTCACCCAGGCGCTGCAGGCGATGATGCCGCCGCCTCCGGACGTCGAAGCCGAGGTCACGCCGACCGTGACCGCGGGCGAGGTCTCGGTGGTCGCCGACCGGGTGACCCTGCCCGACCCAGACCCCGAGAATCCGGTCGAGTACGGCCGCTCGCTGCTCTCGGCAACGGGCCAACCGGCACCGCTCTTCGACGGCCCACCCCTACGGACGCAGGTGCAGCAGGGCATGCTGGGTGACTGCGGGATGCTGGCCACGATGGCGGCCCTCGCCGGGCACCGGCCGGAGCGCATTCCGCAGCTGTTCCAGCCGAAACCGGACGGCACGGTGGATGTCCTGCTGCACGAGACCGTGCTGCGCGGCGACGAGTCGGTGGCGACTGGACGGCGCATCCGGATCAACGTGCGTCCCGATGTCCCGGTACACACCGGCAGTTCCTGGGCCGCGTATGCCGACCAGTCAGCAGTGGGTGTCGGATGGGCGTCGGTGTTGGAGAAGGCGCTCGCTGCGGTCGACAGGACCTGGACCAAGGAGCGGCACGAACAGTGGCAGCGTGAGTGGCGCGCATGGGAGGGCAAGGGCGATCCGCACCGTGCCGCGCCGATGGGCTACGCACGGCTCAACGTCGGCAGTACCCCCCTGTTGCAGGCCGAGTTGCTCACCCAGCTCACTGGCCTACCGGCTCGCCAGACGCTTCTCGACGCCACGCCGGGTCGGGAGGCGGCGGTCGAGCGGCAGCTGGCGGCTCTGCTCACCGCCGGAAGTCCGATCACCATCGCCACCCGGCCGATGGACTTGTATCCGGGGCGCACCACCTTGCCTTACGGCCTCGAGGCGCAGCATGTGTACGAAATCGTTGCGGTGCAGGACGGCCAGGTGCAGCTACGTAATCCCTGGAACAGGCAGCATCCGTCCTCGATGCCGGTGCGCGCATTCCTCGATCTGATGCAGCCCATGTGCGCGCACCTGGAGCCGTCACCGGCCGCCGCAACGGCGCAGCCGCCGACGAGCGGCGGACCCCCGGCGAACCTCCAACCGGCCGTACCGTCGCCCCGATCGTCACCCGAGCGAGTCGTCCATCGTCCGCTGGTCGTGCCAGCCCCGGGCGCTCCGATAGCCGAACCCAGTCCGCCGGCAGCGCCTGCCTCGCCACCGCGCACCCTCGGTCGCCGCTATCTCGATGACGATCGGTATGGGATTGGGTACTTCGCGTTGATCGCCGCTGACGGTACGGTGATCGGCCTGATGGTGTCGGAGATCGGTGGCCAGGGACGCTCACTGCACTGGACGGCCGGGGGCACGACGCCGGGGCAGGCGACACCGGCGCCGGTGGAGCGCGCGGAGGCCGAGCGGATCGCGCGTGATGTGCTCGGCTTCCCACTTCCCGCCGAGCCGGCGCTGTACGACATGCTGGACACCTGATCGTGCCTGAGGGAGCCGGGAGAAGTCTGGTGCGCTCGTTTACTCATGTGGCCGCCGTCCGAAACAACACCACGACGACCGTCGGGCTGGCCCGGTTCGGGGTGCGCTGGGTCGATGTGGGGCCACCGGTGCGTGCCGAGATCATCGTGATGCCCTTCCAGAGCGACGAGAGCTTCGCCCACGAGGTCACCCTCGGCGAGACCTTTCCGGTGGCCGGGGAGACCTGGCGCTTCGCCGATCTCGACATGACTAGTGCGAACGACTGGAAGGTCACCGTCCGTCGGGTGGACGCGGACGAGGTGATGGAGCCGCCGACCGGCCGGCTGTGGAAACGGGCGAGACTGCGCCCCTACGGGCAGCTCGACGAGGCCCAGCTCCAGTCCCTGGAGGCCGCGCTCGGGGTTCAACTACCGTGGGGCTATCGCACTTGGTTGAGCCGCAACAACGGTGCGCAGCCCGAGGTGCCGCACCACATTCCCGGGATGCCGGTCGCGCTGCTTCCGTCGGGGCCGCTGTTCGGCGTACACCCGGAATATCCGCCGTTCGACCTGGTGCACGCCCAGCAGCAGTACCGGGACCGTTGGCTGTCACCGGAATGGCTCGTCATCGCGAACACGGTCAATGGCCTGCTGGTCGTCGCGGCGCAGGCGAGCAACGACAGCGTCTACTTCATCAACGAGTTCGACCTGGTCGGCCCACCCGGCCCGGCCGCCACGGCCGCTAGGGAACGGAAGCTGAAGGCGGTGGCCTGGTCGATGTACGAGTTCATCGGTCGGCTGACCCCGATGGAGCTGGACCACCTCCCACCGGCTCAGATCCACCCGGCCGGCACGTTCACCGATCCCCGGAACTACGAGAACGGGCAACTATGAGCCGGTAGGTCCGACTGAGGTCGGGGCGGTACGACATGCTGACACCTCGTCGTGTCTGAAGGAGGCGGGAGGGGACTGGTGCGCTCGTTTACTCGTGTGGCCGCCGTCCGGAACACCACGACAACGAACGTCGGGCCGGTCCGGTTCGGGGCGCGGTGGGTCGACGTGGGGCCACCGGTCCGTGCCGAGATCATCGTGATGCCCCTCGGGAGCGACGAGGATGTCGTCCACGAGGTGACGCTCGGCGAGACCTTCGCCGTGGGCGACGAAACCTGGCGCTTCGCGGACCTGGACATGGCCAGTGCGGACGAGTGGCAGGTGACGCTCCGGCGGGTGGACGCCGACGAGGTGGCGGAACCGCCGAGCGGCCGGCTCTGGCAGCCGGCCCGGCTGCGCCCGTACGGGCAACTCGACGAGGCGCGACTTCAGTCGCTGGAAGCCTCCCTCGGGGTGCGGCTGTCGCCGAGCTACCGTGACTGGCTGCGCCAGAACAACGGGGCGCAGCCCGAGGTGGAGCACCACATTCCCGGCGTGCCGTTCAGTCTGTTGCCGGAACGTCCGTTGCTCGGGGCGCATCCGGAGTACCCGCCGTTCGACCTGGTGCACGCGCAGCGCGTACACCGGGATCCCTGGCTGTCGCCGGACTGGCTGGTGATCGCCAACCCCTCGGGTGGCCTCCTGGTCATCTCGGCACAGCCGAGCGACGAGAGCATCTACTTCGTGCACGAGATGGATCTCGTCGGGCCTCCCGGCTCACCTGCCGCGGCAGCGCGAGAGCGGGCGCTGCGGGTGGTCGCTGACTCGATCGGGCACCTCGTCGGCCGGTTGACCCCGATGGCGCTGGACCACCTGCCTCCGGCGCAGCTGGTGCCGCCGGGAACCATCACGGAGCCCGGCACCGACGCGGACGGGCCGAGGTAACGGATCAGGCGAGCCGCGTTAGCATCTCGGCGTACGCGTCGTGCACGGCCGTGAGACGGTCCCGCCGGAACCGACCGGGCTCGCGCTGGTGCAGCTGCCGTCCCCGGTCCGAGGTGAAGGCGTTCGCCGGGACGACGGCCGCGTCCGGCGGGATGAACTTGCCGACCTCGTCGAGCGCGGCCATGGCCCGGGTCAGCACGGCGCGAGCGCGCTGCGCGGCCTCGCCGCTCCCGGGGTCGGCCGGCACCTGCCCGGCGTACGCGTCGGAGACCAGCAGCCACTCCCCTGGGTCGAGCAGCTGTGAGGGCTCGTCTTCGCCGTAGCGGAACCCACCGGCGGTGGAAGTCGGCTCGGGCGGCAGCCTGAACACGAACTCCCGTTCCTGCCCACACCCCGCGCAGGCGCCCGTGTACCGGCTGGCCAGTTCGCCGTCGGCAAGCGCCACGACCGCACTCTGCCGGGGGAAACGTGTCTCACCGCAGGTGCACGGGTGTAGATCCATGTAGAGATGTGCCTCCGCATTGGTGCGGCTCAGCAGGGGGCTCATGCGACCCACCGTACCGATCGGATGCTTCCGCCGACGTCCCGGTGCGGCCCGCTGGCATACTCGCCGACCATGGTGTTGTCACGCGGCTGGGCCGTCTTCCTCACCGGGGTCGGGGTGTGGACCTGGGTGATCTGGCCGAGGTTCGCGGTGGCCATCTGGAACGACCCGAGGTCGTGGGCGAGTGGGAACGTCGGGGACTGGCCGGCGACCGGCTTCCTGTGGGTGCACGCGCTGCTCATCGCCGCGTCGTTGGTCGTCGGCACGGCCGTGGGGCTGCTCGGCCTCCGTGGCTGGCGGGCATCCCGACGCGGTACGCGTTGAGTCACCGTCCGGAGTGGCTCAGCTGGTCTGACCTGGGCCTGCCGGGCGGTCACACCCCCGATCCCAAGAGTGTGACCGGGACCGCGTCGCGCCGATTTGACGATCAATCCACCGGACGCGTAACTTTCTCTCTGCCAACGCGGAACGGGGGCAAACAGGGCGAAAACCCTGAGGCCCAGGTTCGCTAGGCACCGGGTTCGTGGAGGGGATATCTCCTCTGTGGACGCGGCCGGGTGGTGCTCGACCGAGCGGCCAGAGGGGCCGATTTGGTGGGGCGGAACCGACCGGGTAAGGTTTACGACCGGCAGGGCACCGGGCGAGCGTGCGGGAGACCGCAGCGGCCGGCCTGCCAAATCCGATGACCGAGTCAGGCGGGCGACCGCTGCGCTCGATCACGGGTGCCGAACCACCTGAAGCGTGACGGACCGGGACAATCCGGTTTGACTCGCCCCAGACGGTGAGGTAACGTAGTAAAAGTGCCCGGTGCGGTTGTGGTCGGGTGTGGTGCCCCGGATGGCGGCCCGTTGGTGGGTTGTTTGATGGTGTGTGGTTGTTCTTTGAGAACTCAACAGGGTGCTTGATAAGCCAGTGCCAATTTGTTTGATTCCCGGGCTGGCCAGGCGTGTGTCTGGTTGGTTTGGATTCCTTTGGCAACATTTTTTGTTGTCGGGG
>NZ_JBNCLE010000020.1:0-111646 GCF_049844495.1 Micromonospora sp. DT48 | reverse complement strand
CCACCCTGTGGGTTTTCCTCCCCGCCGCCACCCCCCCCCCCCCCCCGTGTGTCCCCGCCCCCGCCCCCCCCTCCCCCGGGGGGGGCCCGCCCCACGATCCGCCGTGCCGTCGGCCGCTGCGCGCGTCACGGCCGGCGTGCGCGTCACGGCTGGGGCTACGGTTTCGCCGATCGACGGGTACGCACCAGGTCGACGAGGCCACGCCACACGTGACCGACCGTGGCGGCGGTACGGATCGTCACCAGCGGGTTCCAGAAGTCCCGGAAGTGGACGATCCGGTCGTCCCGGTACCGGACCACGGAGATGTAGACCTGGTGGAACGGTCGTTTGGTGACCACACCCCTGCCGTTGCCCACGAACTCGGCGATGACCAGGTCGGGGTCGGTCGTCTCGTGGAAGGTGAGGTCGGAGAAGCGGACGTCGAACTGCTTCGGGAAGTCCTTCATGTGCTCGTACAACTCGTGGTGTCCGACGAAACGGGATCGGACGCCCGGTGGCGGGTACGGGAACTCCAGCACCCCGTCCGGGTGGAACAGCTCCACCCATTCGCGGATCCGTCCCTCGGTGATGTAGTCGAGATTGCGGGCGAACAGCTCCTGCAGGCGCGCCCGGCTCTGCTGATCGGTCTCCACGGTGCTGCCTCTCGTGTCGGTCGTCGCGGGTTCGGGTCTGGGGTGATCGGGTGGGGCGGTCAGCCGTCACGCGGTCGGACGATCGCGGCGAGGTGCCGGTCGACCAGGGAGTCCGGCAGCAGCCGGGCCGCCAGGCTCGCGATCCGCACGTCGGGGCCGACCGGGTAGCGGGTCCTCGGGCGTGCCGTGGTGAGGGCACGGGCCACCGTGCGGGCGTACTGCTGCGGGGTGGTTCGGCTGCGCCGCACCTGGCGCGCGTTATGCCTCAGGAAGGCGCGGAACGGCTCCCGGTACACCGTCGCGGTCGGCTCCGGCGCGCAGTCGACGACGTCGGCACCGGCCTGGGCGAGCTTGTCCCAGATCGGGGTACGGATCGCACCCGGCTGCACCACCGAGACCGTGACGCCGAACGGCCGCAGCTCGCGTCGTAGGCTGTCGCTGAGCGCCTCCTTGGCGAACTGAGCCGCCGCGTACGCGCCCAGGTACGGCAGCGCGACCCGGCCGAGTCCCGAGGTGACGTTCACGATCCGCCCCCGAGCGACGCGCAGCAGCGGCAGGTACGCCTGGATCGTCTGGAACTGCCCGATCACGTTCGTCGTCAACTGCCGCTGGAGCAGCTCAGCGGACAGGCACTCCAACGGCCCGGGTTGGGCGATACCGGCGTTGTTCACCAGCCCCCAGAGCCCCTCGCCGTCGAGCCGTTCGGCCACCTCGTCGGCCGCCTGCCGGATCTGATCCGGCTCGGTCACGTCGAGGCGCAGCGGATGCAGCCGCCCGGCGGACGACTCCGCGAGCAGGCGTGCACCGTCGGCCGGGGCACGGATCCCGGCGAAGACCTGGAAGCCGATCCGTTCCAGGTGCAGCGCCGCCGCCTTGCCGAGGCCGGACGACGCCCCGGTGATCACCACGGTGCGACCGGCCGGGGTGATCCGCCGTGTCCTTCTGATCATCGTCGACTCCGTACCGGTCGGCGGCCGATCGCGGCGAGCACCGCGTCGACGCTCGCCTCCACCAGATCGACCGCTCGCTGCTCGGGCAGCGCGTCGGGCACGTAGGTGAAGTTCCAGAACAGCTGCCCGTGGCTGGTGTTCACCGTGGCCACGAGATAGCCGCAGACGGAGAGCCCGGCGACGAACTGCGCGCCGGAGAGCCGCCACGGCCCGATCCGGTCGGGGAAGTCGTAGCGGCCGATGTTGGACAGGCACAGGTTCACCGGGCCGCTACGTTCCATCATCTCGATGAACCGACCACTGGTGCTGACCGACTCCGGACTGGCGAGCCTGACCAGGTCGACCATGGCGAACTGGCTGCCGGCCGCGCGGCGGGCCGCGAGATCGTCGCTGATCGAGCGGGCGAGCTGCCAGAGGGAGATCCCCGGCCGGTGCCGGACGAAGGTCGGCACGGTGGCGACGTACGTCCCGGCGGCCCGGTCGGGCACCGCGGGTTCCAACGCGTCGCGCATGGTCACCGGGGAACCGATCGTCAGGTGCCCCGACGTCGCCGCACCGGACTCCGCGGCGACGGCCAGCACCATCGCCGCCGCGAGCGCGCCGTGCACCGTGGTCCCCTCCCGGCGGCAGGCGGCCACCAGCATCGCCACCTGGTCGTTGGTGAGGCTCCGGACGAGCAGCCGGGTACGCCGCTGCGTGAACGGCACGAAGCTGCTCGGCACCACCCGGACCGGGCGGTGCCGGTGCGTCCGGTACAACTCCCGCAACAGCAGCCACCGCAGCCGCAGCACCCCGACCAACCCCCGGTACCGGCGGGGGAACATCGCCTCGCAGGGCGGTAACGCCGGCTCACCCGCCACGGCCGCCGACCCGGCCGACTCGGCACCCGCTGACGGGTCGACCTCCCAAGTGGGGGAGCCCGCCTGCCCGGCGAGTTCGATCCACTGCCGCAGCAGGGCCAGCACGGTCGTGCCGTCGGCCACGCAGTGCGGCATGGTCAGCAGCAGATCGTGCACCTCGTCGCCGGACGCGCCGGAGGCCGGTGCCCGGGTGAGCACCACGGCCCGGCACAGTGGGCCGTCGCGCCAGTCGATCCGGTCGACCAGCTCGTGCTCGTTGACCCGTCGTACCCAGCCCGGTGCCGCATCCGTCGCCGGGCCGTCCGCGCGTACCCGGTGCAGCGGTATCGGCTGGTCGGTCGGGACGAACCGGGGACGTCGCCCGTCCGGCGCGGCGGCGATCGCCACCCGCAGCAGCGGGTGCCGTCGGCGTAGCCGGTGCAGCGCGGCGTGCAGCAGCGCCGTCGGCAGCGGTCCGCGTACCTGGACGCGGGCCACCACATTGAGTGGTGACACCTGGTCGGCGATCCAGTACCAGCGTTCGAGCGGGCTCAACGCCCGCCGTACCTCCGTCGTCGGCGCGCTCATCTCGCGGCCACCGACGGCTCCGGACGGCCCGGGAAGGTCAGGGCGATCTCGTTGCGCCGGTCGAGCAGACGATCGGGCAGCCAGCGCAGGTAGAGGCGGCGGGCCAGGTCGGCCAGCGGATGGGCCAGCTGCTCGACCCGACTGAGCGAGTACGCCTCCTTGACCATCCAGCGGGTCCGCTCGCGCCGTGCGGTCTCGTAACGCCGTAGCGCCTGTGGCAGGTCGACCGCGTCACGGAGACAGTGCGCGAGTACGACGGCGTCCTCGATGGTCAGCGCCGCGCCCTGGGCGAGACTCGGCAACATCGGGTGCGCCGCGTCGCCGAGCAGCGTCACCGGCCCGTGGCCCCACCGTTCGAGGAAGGGCCGGTCCCGGGCCGGGACGGTGATGATCGCCGACTCGGGCGTCCGGGCGATCGCGGTCCGAACCTCCTCGGCCCAGCCCGCGTACGCCCGCTCGATGTCGGCCTTGCCCCCGGACCAGTCGCGGGCCGCCGCCGGTGCCATGTTCAACGTGCCCCACCAGTAGACCCGGTCGCCGTCGAGCTGCACCAGGCCGAACCGTTGGCCCCGCCCCCAGTAGTGGGCGGTGTAGCCGTCCCGGATCTTCGGATGGCGCATCGGGACGGTCGCGAGCCAGCAGACGTACCCGGGTTCGCGGGGTCGCTCGGGACCGGCTATCTGCCGCCGGACGACCGAGTGGAATCCGTCGGCTCCGATGAGCAGGTCACCCTCGGCGGTCTGCCCCTCGCGGAAGTCGACCCGCACGCGGTCACCGACCACCTCGAACCGCTGGGCCGTGGCACCGAGCCGCACCGGCGGATCACCGGCTGCGGCGAACAGCGCCTGATGTAGTTCGGCGCGGCCGATGGCGACGTTCTGCGCGCCGAGCCGGTCACCGAGCCGCTCGAACGGCACCGTCCTGATCGGGTCGCCGGTCGCCGTGCAGAGCCGCAGCGCGGGGTAGACCCGACCGCGCCGCTCCACGTCGAGGTCGATGTCGAGGGTGCGCAGCGCGACGCGGGCGTTGGCGCCCAACGACAGCGCCGATCCGCCGGGCCGCAGGTCACCGGCGCGCTCGTAGATCTCCACGTCGACACCGACCCGGCGCAGGGTGGCGGCGGCGGCCAGTCCGCCGATGCCCGCGCCCAGGATGAGAGCCTTGGGGCGGCGCGCCCCGCCTGCCGCCGGCATCACCGGCCGCCCACCGGGCTGGGGCCGGGCCGACCGGCCACCGGTGCGGCGGAGCCGGCCAACAGTTCGGTGATCCGGCGGGCCACCTCCGCCACGTGCGGTGGCTCCATCAGGGCCAGATGGTCACCGGGCACGTCGAGCACGTCGAGCCGACCCGTGGTCAGCTCACCCCAGCCGTTGCGTGGGTCGAGGTGCAGCGTGCCGGCGAGGTCGTGCATGGGTTTGAGCAGGGGCGGTAACGGGTCGGAGGCGCGCAGCAGGGTGAGGTCCTGGTCGACGACCTCGGGACGGTAGGTGATGATCGCCTCCCAGTTGGCCTTGAACACCTCGAACAGCCGACGTACCGCCGTGGGCGAGTCACCCGGCCGGAGTATCCCGGCGGCACCGGCCCGGCGGGCGACGAAGTCCAGGCGCTCCTGGGGCGACGCCAGTTCCGACGGGATCGCCTCCAGCACCGGGCGATCCTGGTCGATCGGCATCAGCTCCCAGAAGAACCAGTCGAGCAGCACGTCGTCGGTCACCGGCACCGGCTCGTCGGTGCGCCTCGCGATCGGGTCGATGAGGATCAGCTGTTCGACCGGGCCGGTGCCGGTGGGGTCGAGTCGGCGGGCCTCGTCGTTGAGCTGTCGAGCCATCTCGAAGGCCACCACACCACCGAACGACCAGCCACCGATGCGGTACGGCCCGGTCGGCTGGACCCGGCGGATGGCCGCGAGGTAGCTGGCCGCCAGCTCCGGCACGGACCGCAGCGGGGTCGTCCCGGCGGTGATGCCGGCCGCCTGGAGCCCGTGGACGGGCTGCTCCCGGGGCAGGTGCCGGGCGAGGGGGAGGTAACACAGCACGTTGCCGCCGATCGGGTGCACCAGGAACAGTGGCGGCCGGTCGCCGCCGGTGCGGATCGGCACCACCGGGTCGACCGACGTCGGGTCCACCCCACCGGCGCGGAGCAACGCGGCGAGGTGGGACACGGTCGGCCCGGTCACGAACGCGGCGACCGGTACGGTGACGCCGTACCGCTTCTCGATCAGCGTGACCAGGCGCA
Organism: Micromonospora sp. DT48; assembly: GCF_049844495.1. Taxonomy (NCBI): domain Bacteria; kingdom Bacillati; phylum Actinomycetota; class Actinomycetes; order Micromonosporales; family Micromonosporaceae; genus Micromonospora; species Micromonospora sp. DT48. The sequence continues at coordinate 106,402 of NZ_JBNCLE010000020.1, read as the reverse complement.
TCGCGGTGAGCGAGGTGGCGCCCAACTCGAACAGGTTGTGTTCGACGTCGACGTGCGGCAGTTGGAGCAGGTCCGCGACGATCTCCGCGAGGACCCGCTCGTACCGGTCACGCGGCGCGGTCGGCCGGGGGGCCGCCACGGGCAGTGGCAGCTCACGCAGCCGCCGGTCGTCGCGTTTGCCGCTCGGCGTCAGCGGCAGCTCCGGCAGCCATTGGAGGTGGGTGGGCACCAGGTGCTCGGGCAGTCTCTCCCGTAGCCGTCGACGCAGGCCGGTCAGGTCGGCCCGGGTCGGGTCGCCGACGAGGTAGGCGGCCAGGAAGGCGTCGGTGTCGTCCCGGCGTCGGGCCACCACCGCGGCCTCGCGGATGCCCGGCTGCTCCGCCGCCAGCTCCATGATCGCCACCTCGGCTTCGAGCGGCTCCACCCGGAACCCTCGGATCTTGGTCTGGGTGTCGGTACGCGCGAGCCAGGCCAGGTCGCCGTTGGGCAGCACCCGGGCCAGGTCACCGGTGCGGTAGAGACGCTCACCGGGCGCGCCGAACGGGTTGGGCACGAACCGTTGACCGGTCAGTCCGGGCTGCCGGTGGAAGCCGCGCGCCACCTGGACGCCACCGAGGTACAGCTCACCGGCGACCCCGACCGGCACCGGACGCAACCGGTCGTCCAACAGGTACAGCTGGACTCCGGGAAGCGGCGACCCGATCGGTGGCAGGCTCGGGAAGCGGTCCGGGTCGCCGGTCATCGGGTACGCGGTGACGACGTGGGTCTCGGTCGGTCCGTACTGGTTCTCCAGGATCGCACCGGCCGGCAGGGCCGCGACGAACCGGCGGATCTCGTCGGTGACCCGCAGCTGTTCACCCGACGAGATCACCACCCGCAGCGCACGAGGGTGCAGTCCGAGCGTCACCGCGGTCTCGGCGAGCTGTTGGAGCACCACGTACGGCAGGGCGACCCGCTCGACGGCCTCCTGGTCGAGCAGGCGCAGCAGCTGCGCGGGGTCCCGCCGACGCTGCTCGTCGACGAGCTGGAGCGTGCCGCCGGTGCCGATCGTGGTGAAGATCTCCTGGAACGACACGTCGAAGCTGAGGGGTGCGAACTGGAGGGTGACGCCACCGGCTGCGGCACTGACCGCTGCGGTCTGCCACACCTGGAGGTTCGCCAAGGCGGCGTGCGACATCGCCACCGCCTTCGGCACCCCGGTGGAACCGGAGGTGAACAGGACGTAGAGCAGATCATCCGGTCGGCTCCGGGGCAGTGGGACCGGTGCCACCGCCTGCGACGGGGCGAGCAGATCCTCCACGACGAGCACACTCTCGGGTACGCCCACCAGCGCGGCGTGCGTCCGGTCCGCGATGACCCGGACCGGTCGTGCCTGGTCGAGCATGGCCGCGATCCGTTCCGGCGGGTAGGTCACGTCCAGCGGTACACAGCCCGCGCCGGCACGGGCGATCCCGTAGATCGACGCGATCATCTCGGGGGAGCGGCCGACCGCGATCCCGACCAGGTCACCCGGCCGCACCCCGGCGTGGACCAACCCGTACGCGATCCGGTCGACGTCCTGCTGCAACCGCGCGTACGTCCACCGGCGGCTGCCCGCGGCGACCGCCACCGCGTCCGGGGTACGCCGTACCGCCTCGGCGAGGCGATCGACCACGTCCCGGCGTGCCCCGGTCGTCGGCGTGACCGGCCCACCGGTGATCACCGGCGTGGTCGGGGCCAGGAACCCGAAGTCCGGTGTGGCGTCCGGCTCGTCGGTGATCCGGGCGAGGATCCGCAGGTAGGTGTCGGCGATCAGGTCGGTCTGCGCCCGGGTGAACGTCCGGCGGTCCGCGTCGATCCGCAGTGCGATGCGCTGGTGCGCCGGGTGGACGATGACGTTCAGCAGCAGCGCGAAGTTGGTCTCCTCCCAGGCGTCGAAGTCGAGCGGCTCGATGGCGGGCAGGTCGAGCAGCGGGGCCAGGACGTGCATGTGCACGTAGTTGAAGGCCAGTTCGAAGACCGGTCGGCCACCCCGGTCCCGCTGGATGGCGTGCAGCGGGTAGCGCCGGTGCGGCAGACATTCCTGCTCCCGCCGGTGCACCTCCCGGACCGTGTCCAGCCAGCAGGAGTGCTCGGCCCGCAGCCGCAGCGGCAGCGTGTTGAGGAAGAGTCCGGCCAGCCGTTCCGCACCGGCCTGCTCCGGACGGCCGTGGGTGACCAGCCCGACGGTCACGTCCGTGGTGCCGGAGTACAGCCGCACGGTCAGGCAGTAGGCGGCCAGGAACACCGACTTCAGGGGCAGCCCGTGCTCCCGGGCGAAGGCCCGGAGCCGCTGTTCCAGCCCCACCGGCAGGTCGACCAGGCGCACCGGCGACTCGTCGGCGGTGGGCGGCTCGTACGGTCGGAAACCGTCGAGCTGGGTCAACTCGGCACCGTCGAGCCGGTCGGCCCAGAACTGTCGGGCGGCGGGCGAGGCGAGCGCGTGGCGTTCCTCGACGACGTACGCGGCCGGGTCGGGCAGCGCCGTCTCGGTGACCGGCTCGACACCAGCGCCGATCAGGTGCAGGTAGTCGCGGAACAGCTCACCGACGACGGTGGCGACGCTCCAGCCGTCCAGGAGCACGTGGTGGAAGCTGAACACCAGGTCGACCACCCCGGACGGCAGCAGGTGCGCCCGGAACAGGAACAGTGGCGGCTGGTCGAAGACGTACCGGTGGTGACGTCGCTGCCGCATGTGCGCCAGCACCTCGGCGCGGGCGGCGTCCGGATCGAGAGCGCGCAGATCGGCGACATCGAGGCCGCCGGCTACCCGGGCGTGCACCACCTGCATCGGTTCGGAGAGACCACCCACGTCGAAGGCGGAACGCAGCCCCGGATGGCGGGTGACGAGCCGGTCGTACGCCGTGCGGAACGCCTCCTCGTGCCACGGCATCCGGACCGAGTAGCGGAAGACGTCGTGGTAGGCGGTGGCGGTGTCGTGTTCACTGCTGTGGTAGAGCAGGCCGAGCGCGACGGCGGAGGCGGGAAAGGCGTCCGCCACGTCGCCCAGCCGGGCCCGGTCGAGCGGGGACACCAGCGCGAACGGACCGGTCACGGCGGGCGGCGGCGCGGTGCGCCGGGCGCGCTGTGCCAGCGCCGCGATGGTCGACTGTTCGGCCAGGTCGGCGAGGGTGAAGTGCAGACCCTGCCGCTCGGCCTCGGCGCGGATGCGCAACGCCAGGATCGAGTCGCCGCCGATCGCGTGGTAATCCTGGTGGATGCCGACCGACGGCAGGTCCAGCACCCGGGACCAGATCGCGGCGAGGGTGCGTTCCACATCGTCGCGGGGTTCCTGCTCCGGCTCCTGACCCGACCCCGACACGGGCGCGGGCAACGCCGCGACGTCGAGTTTGCCGTTCGGGGTTAGGGGCATCCGGTCGAGCCGGTGGAACAGGGCGGGGACCATGAAGTCCGGCAGGCGGCGCAGCAGGTGACCACGCAGCAGCAGCGGATCGAGGTCCGCCTCCGCCACGTAGTAGCCGACCAGGTGGACGTCCCGGCCGGGGGAGGAGCGGGCGACGACGGCCGCCTCGTGGACCTGCGGATGGTCGCTGAGCACCTGCTGGACCTCGCCGGGTTCGACCCGGTTGCCACGGATCTTCACCTGCCCGTCGAGACGGCCGAGGTATTCGAGGCTGCCGTCGGCGAGCCACCGTGCGAGGTCGCCGGTACGGTACATCCGGCCGTCGCCGCGTACCGGATCGGTGACGAACCGGGCGGCGGACGGTGAGCCGTCGCCGGAGCCCGTCTCCCTTTCCCCGGCACGTCCCAGGTAGCCCCGGGCGACGGCGACCCCGGCGACGCAGAGTTCACCCGGCACACCCATCGGCTGCGGTTGGTCGTCCCGGCCGAGCACGTAGAGCCGGACGTTGTCGATGGGGCGTCCGATCGGCACCCGGCGGGTCGGCCGGTCCGGATCGGGATGGCACTCGTGGTGGGTGACGTCGACCGTCGCCTCGGTCGGCCCGTACAGGTTGACCAGCCGGGGCCCGGCCGAGCGGCCGGTGCCGGGCGGTCGGCGGAACAACCTGTGGAACTGATCGACCCGTCGGGCCGGTAGTTCCTCACCGCTGGCGAAGACCAGGCGGAGCGAATCGGCCTGCCGACCCAGGTGCGCCGCCGTGCCCAGCAGGTCGAGGAACGGCCCGAACATCGACGGTACGAAGTGGATGACCGTCACGCCGTGGCGCGCCACGAGGGCCGCCATCGCGTCCGGATCACGGTGCGCCCCGGGGCGCGGCAGGACGACCCGGGCACCCGCGAACGTCCACCAGAACAGTTCCCACACCGACACGTCGAACGAGGTCGGGGTCTTCTGCACCAGCACGTCGTCGCCGTCGAGGGGGTAGCACCGCTGCATCCAGGCCAGCCGGTTCACCACCGAGCGGTGTTCGACCATCACCCCCTTGGGGTCGCCGGTCGACCCGGAGGTGTAGATGACGTAGGCGAGGTCGGTGGCCTGGGCGAGCGGTTCGACCGGGACGCTCGGGTGGCTTCCCAGGGCGTCGAGGTGGCGCACGGTCAGACCCGCGATGGTGTCGAGGCCGGCGTGCGCGATGGTTCCCTCGGTGCGGGAGGTCACCAGCACGACCTTCGCGCCGCTGTCGGTGAGCAGGTACCGGATCCGGGCGCTCGGGTAGTCGGGGTCGATCGGCACGTACGCGCCGCCCGCCTTCAAAGTGCCGAGGATGCCGGCGAGCATCGGCGCTCCCCGTTCGGCCAGGACGGCCACCCGGTCGTCGCGGCCGACGCCGTCGGCGCGGAGGGCCTGGGCCACCTGGTTCGCCCGCGCGTCGAGGTCGGCGTAGCTGAGGGTCTCGCCGGTCTCGTCGACCACCACCGCGATCCGGTCGGGTGTCCGGGTGGTCTGCTGCTCGAACAGGCCGTGCAGGGTCGCCTCGGTCGGGTGGTCCACCTCGCCGTCATGCGCCCCCGTGACCCGGTCGAGTTCGGCGTCGGTGAGCATCCGGATCCGGGCCAGGGGCTCGTCGGGCCGGTCCAGGGCGTCGCCGATGAGGGTTTCGAGGTGCCGGCCCACCGCCTCGATGCGGAAGTCCTCGTCGAACACGTCGCGGGAGTAGTCGAGATCCATGGTCAGGGTGCCGTCGTCGTACTCGTTGACGAGCACGGCCAGGGCGTTGTGCTCGTGTACCCGGCTGGCACCCGAGGTGCGGTGGGCGATGCCGTGGATCGGCTCCAGGCGCGGCCAGCGCAGCCAGGACAGGGTCACGTCGTAGAGCTGGCGGGGCCCGCCCGGCGCGATGACCTCGCGCAGCAACTCGCCCCGGGACAGGCGTTGGTGGGTACGCATCGACCGCAGGGTCTGTTGCAGCTCGGCCACCAGTTCGGGCATCGTCCGCGTACCGGGAACCGCGACCGGCACCGGCAGTTCGTTGGCGAGTTGGCCGACGGTCTGCCGCTGCGCGTACGTGCTGCGGTTGAGCACCGGCACGCCGAGCACGACCTGTTCGGTGCGGTGGACCCGACCGAGGAACACCGCGAGGGCCGCCGCGAAGACGGTGAACGGCGACTGACCGGTGGCGCGGATCCGGTCGACGAGGTCCCGTCGCAGGGGCAGGCTGTGTCGTGCGGTCCGGTGCCGGCCGGTGGCGGACGAGGCGAACAGCGCCGGGGTGACCCCGTCGAGGCGGTCGCGGAAGTACTCGATATCCAGCTTGCGCTGGACGGACTCGGCGTATTCGGCCAGCTCCCGGGCCAGGTCAAGGTAGGACAGCCCGCGGCGGGCGACCGATCCCGATAGGTTCGCGGTGGGAGCTGTTCCCTCGACCGCCGCCGCGTACCCGGCGCAGATCTGCCGCAGCAGCAGCCGCGCGCTCCAGCCGTCGACGATCAGATGATGGGCGTTGAGGTACACGTACGCGACCGACTCGCTCTCGCGCAGCAGGGCCAACCGGTACAACCGGTTGCGGTGCAGCTCGAAGGGTCGGGAGAAGACCCGCGCCATCCAGGAATGGCATGCCTGGTGGGGATCCGGGGCGTCACGGAAATCGTATACCTCGATTACCGCCTGTTCAGGTTCGACCCATTGGAAGGGCTGACCGTTCTCCTCGTCGAAACGCAGTCGTAACGCGTCGTTTCGCTCTATGACCTGCCGTAGGCAGGCGAGCAGGAGTTCGTGGTCGAGTGGGCCGACGAACTGTTCCCATCCACACACATTGAACTGTGGAAGGTGCGGCGACAAACGGCTCGCCGCCCAGATGTCTGCTTGGTAGGTGGTCAGCGGCGTACGACCCGGATTGATCACTGGTCACCTTTCCGCTCGCCACCGCACCGACCTGGGCCGCTGCTGCGTTCACGCTCGTGCCCGGGGCCAGGTGCAGGTGGTGTGGTTGCGTCGAAACCGCCCGCCGGGAACGAGCCGGCGGCGGTGAAGTCAGGAGAGGCCCGCCGCCTGTGCCCGGCGGCCGTTCCTGGTGTGTGTGGTGTCGCCCGGTGACGCGGCGTTGTGACGCCGTCGCCTCCTGTTGATCTTTTGGGGGCAGCGTAGCCGAGGGCGGCGTCCGGCCACAGTCGTCATTCCGATATCTGTCAGCCGGGGCGGAATCGTCAGCCATTTCGTCCTACTGTGGAATCGACTGTGGGTGTTCAGGCCGCGCTGTTGGCACGCTGATCGCGGCAGGTGGGAAAATTGCATGTTCCGGGTGGGAGAATGAGACGGGTGGGCGTACTGGGTTGGCGATCGGCGACCGATTTCTCCCATCGGGCGAGGCGCGTGCCGGGCCCCGGGGGTGTGGTGCGGTGGACGACGCGGCACGGTCTGATGCGGCTCGCGATCACCGCCGCCGCGCGCCGGGGAGACACCCAGGCCCGTCTCTTTCTCGACCCGGCGGTCCGGGAGGATCCGTACCCGTTCTATCGCCAGGCGCGCCAGACCGGCGCGCTGGTACGCGGCCACCTGATGTGGAGCGCCACCCGGCACGACGTGGTCACCGAGATACTCCGCAGCGACGCGTTCGGCGTGCATCCGGCCACGGTGCCGGCGCCCCGTGCGGTCACGATGTTGCGCGCTCTCGGCAGGCGGGGAAAGCCGATCGGGCCGATCGACCCGCCGTCGATGCTGGTCACCGACCCACCCGAGCACACCCGCTACCGCCGGCTCGTCGTCAAGGTCTTCACCGCGCGGGCGATCGAGGCACTACGGCCCCAGGTGGAGCAACGCTGTGCGGACCTGCTCGACGACCTGGTCCGCGCCGCCTCGCCCCATGGGTCGGTGGACCTGGTCGCGCACTACGCCAGCCTGCTACCGGTCACCGTGATCGCGGAGATCCTCGGTGTGCCGGCGCAACAGCGACAGCGCTTCCTGGACTGGGGCGAGGCCATGTCCCCGGCGCTGGACCTGGGTCTGTCCCTCGGCCAGTACCATCGCGTCGAAACGGCGATCAGGCAGCTCAACGTGTGGCTGCGGGAGCACTTCGCCCGCCTGCGCGCGGAGCCCGGTGACGACCTGCTGAGCCAGTTGGTGCACCAGGACAGCGACGGTGACGGGCTGACCGAGGACGAGCTGGTCGCCCTCGCCGGCCTGCTGCTGGCGGCGGGCTTCGAGACGACGGTGAACCTCCTCGGCACCGGTACGGCGGTGCTGCTGGCCCACCCGGAGCAACTGGCGCTGCTGCGGGCCGAGCCGCACCGGTGGCCCAACGCGGTGGAGGAGATCCTGCGCTACGACGCCCCGGTGCAGACCACCGCGCGGTACTGCCGCTCCGACACCGAGGTGGCCGGGGTGCGGCTACGCCGGGGCGAGATCGTGGTGCCGATGTTGGGCGGGGCGAACCGGGATCCGGCCGTGTTCACCGAGCCGGATCGTTTCGACGTCACCCGGGCCAACGCCCGTGACCATCTCGCCTTCTCCAGCGGGGCGCACTACTGCCTCGGCGCCAACCTCGCCCGGCTGGAGGGCGAGGTCGGGCTGCGCAGTCTGTTCGAGCGTTACCCCGACCTGGCGTTGGACGGCGCACCACGGCGCCGGTCGACCCGCGTGCTCCGGGGCTACGACCACCTGCCGGTACGCCTGAAGCCGTGACCGGAGTCCGGGAGCCGGAGTGTCAGTAACCGAGGGTCCTGCGGCCCGTAGACCGATCATGTTCGCCAGCCCGTCGCATCCCGGGCAGCTCAACCCGCTGTTGACCATCGCCGCGGAGATGTCCCGACGGGGTGAACCCGACCTGTGGTTCAGCGTCGACGTCGAGGGTCGGCACCGGGTCGAGGCGGCGACGCTCGGCAGCCCGGTGCGATACCTGCCCGGCGCCGACACGCCGGTGCGGATCGAAGGCGACCTGTACGCGGCGATGACCAGAGGCCCGCGTACCACCGCCGGTCTGGCCGCCCTCGCCCGTACGACGCGTACGGCCGACGCCACCGCGCAGGTCTATGAGCGCAACCTCGCCCACATCGAGCGGGTCCGTCCCCGGCTGATGGTCATCGACGTGATGAACCTGGGCGCGCTCGACGCGGCGACCACCATGGGCGTGCCCTACGTGCTGAGCGTGCCGTACCCGATCAGCGCCGTCTATCTGAGCCGGTTGCCGTGGGGCTACCCGACGCCGACCTCGGGGCTGCCGCGCCGACTGACCAGGGCGCGGAGACTGACCAACGCGCTGTACCGCGTACGGCTCCAGGCGGCGCTGCTGCGCGCGGTGGCCGGGCCGACCTGGCGGCGTCGGGCCCAGGGCCTGGCCAACGCGACCGGCGACCCCGCGAGGTACGCCGCCGACGCGGTCGCCGTCTTCGGGTACACGGTGTTCGGGCTGGAGTATCCCTTTCCCGCGCCGGACCACCTGCACCTGTTGGGCGCGATGGTGCCCCAGGAGGTGGCCCCGGGCCGGTCCCACGACGAACTCACCGAGTGGCTGGATCGGCAACCCAGCGTGGTCTACGTCTGCCTGGGCACCCTGGCCACCCTCACCACCGCCCAACTCGACGCGTTCGCGGAGGCCCTCGGCAGGCTCGGCCCGGAACACCAGGTGCTGTGGAAGCTGCCGGATGCGCAACGCGCCGCGTTGACCAGGCTGCCGCCGAACGTGCGGGTGCAGGAGTGGATTCCGTCCCAGCTGGAGGTGTTGGCGCACCCTCGGGTCCGGGCCTTCGTCTGCCACGGTGGCGCGAACGGCTTCCACGAGGCCGTCCACTTCGGGCAGCCGATGCTGGTCACCCCGTTCTGGCTGGACTGCTACGACATCGCCGCCCGAGCGGTCGACGCGGGGGTCGGACTGGCCCTCGACGCTCCGCCCCGGGTGGATCCGGACGAGGTGGCCGGGAAGCTTCGTCGGCTGCTCTCCGAGGACGGTTTTCGGCAGCGCAGCCGGTACTGGGGTGAGCAGAGCCGCAAGGCCGGCGGGGTGGCCCGCGCGGCGGACCTGTTGCGGCAGTTCGCCGGCCGTGACCAGTGGCCACGGCTGAGCGGTCTGGGCGGACCGGGACTGACGGCGGGGCGCGGAGCAGAGCCGCACCCCGCCGTGTCGTCGTCGGGTCAGGGAGTGGTGATACCCACCGAGTAGCTGCCGGAGCCGCTGTACGCGTACACCTCGAAGCGGTAGTAACCCGCCGTGCCGTTGTAGGTCAGCGACTCGTCAGGACCAGCACTGTACGAGCCGGCCACGTCGACCCAGCTGGAGCCGTTCCACTTCTGCAGGTAGAGGTCGAAGTCGACGCCGTTGGGTCCGTCCAGGCAGCCGCGGTGGGTGCCCGAGGTGGACGAGTAGTAGTAGCTGCCGTTGGGGTGGAACTGGCTCTGCCGGGAGGAGATGCTGCCGTTGTAGGTCGCCTGGTAGCCGCTGCAACCGGTGGTCGGCGGCGGTTCGTTGCCACCACCACTGGTGCGCAGCGTCAACCCGTACGCGGAGAGGATCTCGTTGACCGGCTGGAAGTAGGTGGTGCCGCCGGAGGAGCAGTTGCCGGAGCCGCCGGAGGTCACCCCCTGTGCCTGCTGACCGGAGAGCCAGGAGCCGCCCGAGTCACCCGGCTCGGCGCAGGCGTTGGTTCGGGTCAGTCCGCTGACCGAGCCCTCGGCGTAGTTGACGGTCTGGTTCTTGGCCTGGATGGTGCCGCACCGCCAACCGGTGGTCGAGCCGGAGCGGCAGACCGCCGCGCCGACGGCGGCCTCGGTGGAACCGGCGACCGTGACGTTGCCGCCGGAGTAGTTGTTCACCCAGGGCTGCGGGGTCCAGTTCGAGTTGGTCTGCACCCAGCCGTAGTCGTTGCCCGGGAACGAGGAGCCACGGAAGGTGCCCTGGGCCACCTGGTTGTAGCCCTGGGTCGCGGTGCCGGTGCGTCCGCAGTGTCCGGCGGTGACGAAGCCGCCGGTCACCGAGAACCCGACCGAGCAGCGCCCGCCCATGTAGTACGCGTCTCCGCCGCGTACGTCGTAGAGCAGCCGGGGAGACTCGGTCGTGGTCACCACGCGGACCGCGGCGGCGTCGACCCGGCTGGCGCGGACGAACTTCGCGGCGGCGGCGGCGTCTCCGTTGGCGAGGACCACGACCGTGTTGGTCGTGACGTCGACGTACCAGCCGGGAACCGCACCGGCGGGCGCGTGGGCGGCGTGACGGTCCAGCGTCGCCTTGATCCGGTCCAACTCGGCGCCACTGCGGTCCACGACCGTCGCCCGGGCTCCGGCGGCCTTGACCCGGTTCGCGGCCGTCTTGCTGGTGACGGCGACGACCAGGCCGTCGGTGGTCATCCAACCGCCGGCGTACGACGAACCGAGCGACTTGCGGAGACTGGCGTCGGTGCGGGTCCCCTTGTCGTCCCGGGCGATCCGGTCGCGCGCCTCGGTCGGGCTCAGGCGGAGGTCACGCTGCATCGCGGCGAGCATCTCCGACGATGCGGCTGCCCCGGTGCCGGGGGCCGACGGTGGTGCCGCGGCGGCGGGGGGCACCGCGACGGCGATGGCACCGACGGGCAGCAGCATCGCTGCTGCCGCGAGGGTGAGGACACGTCTCATCTGTTGCCTCCTGTGGAAACAGCGGCGCGGAGATGGGGGTGCGCCGCGTCGGGCGGGGGATCCCGCCGCGCTTCGCCCTCGGGGTTTGGCGACGGTGTCGCGGCTGGGAGCCCGTCGACCTAGCCGGTGCCGCTGCCGGGCGCCTCGGTGGGGCGCCAGCCGGATCAGGTGGGCCACCTCAACCTAGCCCAACTTATAGAGGAATCTCTATATCAACTGGCTCATACCAAGGCGTCGCCGTTGCCGGGCCGGGCCGAGAAGGTGGGTGGCGGCGGGGGGAGGGACCGCCGCCACCCGGGCGCGGTCAGACCGTGAGGGAGCTGGCCGCGCCAGGGGTAAGCCAGTGCAGGCCCGCGCGGACCGTGGACGGTGCGGAGGCGAAGGCGGCCTCGATCGCCTGTCGGCCCTCGCTGAAGTGGCCCCATCCCTCGTAGTGCACCGGCAGCACGGTGTGGGGGCTGATCAGCCCGCACAGCTCGGCGCCCTCCTCGGCGCTCATCGTGTACCGCAGCGGACCGGTGAGGCCGAAGCGCACCGCTCCGAGGTGCAACACGACGGTGCCGATGTCGAACCGGTCGGCGACCTCGCGCACCCCGTCGTAGAGCACGGTGTCGCCGGTGATCCAGAGTGGTCCGTGTCGCTGGCCGTCCCAGCGCAGCGCGAAACCGGTCACCTCGCCGACGACCGGCCGGCTCAGCGGCGGACCATGCCGACACGGAGTCGCCGTGACCTCGATGGTCGGCCTGCCGGGTGCCGTGAGCGTGGTGTGCTGCCAGGGTGCCAGCCCGGTCGTGCCGGCGCCGAGTCGCCGGCCGCCGGCCACGGTGGTGACGACCCGGCCCACGGTCGGCAACAGGGCTCGGCCGGTGTCGTCGAGGTTGTCGGCGTGGTGGTCATGGGTCAGCAGCACCGCGTCGAGGTCGCCGAGTGACTCCGCCGGTAGCGCGGGGCCGGTGAGCTTGCGTGACGCGGTGCCCCAGCCGAATCGGTAGGTCCGGCCGGGCGCGTCGAACGTCGGATCGGTGAGTAGCCGCCAGCCGTCGATCTCGATCAGCACGGTCGGACCGCCGATGTGCGTGATCCGGACGTCGGTCATGGCGGGCACTCCTCTGGGCCGGCGAGGTCGAATGCAGTATGCGCGGTGTCGGGATGCCGGACAACGCCTAGGCGGACGGTGTCCGTGCCGAGCGCCGTCCTGAGAGGACGGCTGCCGCGTCGCCGTCGCGGGAGCCCGCAGAGATTCAACCTCTGCTATATATGGGAACGCTTCCAAGCTCGGGGGTCGTGGCCGGAGATGGCTCCGCCCCATCCACGTTCAACCCTCCTACCAGGGCTTTCGTCGCTGTCGCCGAAAGCGTCGCAGGTCGGATGTCTGGACGCCGCTGCCCCTGCCACATCGTGGTGCGGGGAATCTGTTCATGGAGGAAACATGCGCAACATTCTCGCCGCGTTGGCCGCCCTGATGGTCGGCGTGACGGCCGGCAGTGTGCCGTCCGATGCCGCCGGTGCCTCCCACCGTGGCTCCTGCGCCCGACACATGCTTTTCTGCGAGGACTTCGAGCGTCTCCCACGCGGAGGTGCCAGCACGCTGGACTGGGGCATCGACACGCGCAACGGCACCCTCACCGTGGAACGCGCCCACCGGGGCAACCAGGTGTTGCACGTGCACACGGTCGACAATGGGCGTGCCTTCCTGCGGGTCGACGACTTCGCCGCACCGGGCAACCGCTTCTACGGCCGGATGCGGCTGCGGGTCGACGCCTTCCCGACCGCTCCCGACTGGGCGCACTTCACCCTCGTGGAGGTGACCGGCACCGGTAGCTCGGAGATCGTCCGGCCGGTCGGCGGCCAGTACGCGCCGACGGTCCCCGGAATCTTCTGGGGCGTGGGTGCCGACGGCGGGCCGACCGGTGACTGGACGAACTGGCGGGAGTCCGCGCCGGTCGTCGAGGACACCTGGCAGTGCTTCGAGTGGAGGCTCGACCCGGCGGACAACCGCGTCGACGTGTGGATCGACGGCGTGGCGAACCCGGAGTTGACCGCCTCCACCAACAACCACGGCGGCAACGACGTGCCGTTCATCCTGCCGACGGTGAACACCGTGAAGATCGGTTGGCAGCTCTACCAGGGCGGCACCACCCCGGGCGCGTTCGACCTCTGGATCGACGACATCGCACTATCCACCAAGCGCCTCGGCTGCTGACCCGCGCTACCGCCACCTGCCGTCGACCTGACCCGGACCGCGGCCGCCGGGCTCCGCCGCCGAAATCGGCTGTGCCCGGCGCCGCTGGGTCCTTACCCTCCATCGAACAGGCGGCGGACGGTGTGCGTCGACCGCCGGACGATGGGGGAACGTGATGACCTGTCAGCTGGTCGCGGTGTGTTTCGACGCGAGCCGACCGCTGCGGCTGGGGCAGTTCTGGGCCGCCCTGCTCGGCCGGGAGGCCGTCCACGACGCCGACGGCACGCTGCTGCCGGGCACGGACACCCAGCTCGGGCTCCGGTTCGTGGCGAGCAGCGCGGCGCGGGTGGAGACCAACCGGGTACATCTGCACCTCACCAGCGCCGACCCCGCCGACCAACGGCACACGGTGGCGCGGGCGGTCGCCCTCGGCGCCGGTCATCTGGACCTCGGGCAGCGCCCGGAGGAAGGACACATCGTCCTGACCGACCCGGAAGGCAACGCGTTCTGCGTGATCGAGCCGGGCAACGACTTTCTCGCCGGTTGTGGTTTCCTCGGCGAGATCGCCTGCGAGGGCACTCGGGAGGTCGGCCTCTTCTGGAGCGCGGCGCTGGGCTGGCCGCTCGTCTGGGAGCAGGGGCAGGAGACCGCCGTGCAGTCACCGGCCGGCGGCACCAAGGTCGCCTGGGGAGGCCCGCCCCTGCCGCCGAAGCAGGGCAGGAACCGGCAGCGCTTCGACCTCGCTCCGCCGAGCCACGGCGATCAGCAACCGGAGGTCGACCGGCTGGCCTCCCTCGGCGCCACGCTGATCGAGGTCGGTGAGGACGGGAGTGTCATGCTCGCCGACCCCGACGGCAACGAGTTCCGGGTGTTGGCACCTCGATAGCCCGGCGGACCGGCTCCTGTCGCTGTCGGTTCAGCAGGCGGCAGCGGAGCTCTCGGCGGGGTCGGCCGAGGCGTGGCCGGGGCGGCGGGTCAGGACCCGAGGTCCGGAGGCCGTGATGGCGACCGTGTGCTCGGAGTGGGCGGTGCGGGAACCGTCCGCCGAGCGGATCGTCCAGCCGTCCGGGTCGTACCTGATCTTGTCGGTGGTGCGGCAGAGCCAGGGCTCGATGGCGATGGTGAGGCCGGGGTCGAGTCTCAGCCCGCGACGCGGGCGACCCTGGTTGGCCACGTGCGGAGCCTCGTGCATGGTGCGTCCGATGCCGTGGCCGCCGAACTCGGAGTTGACCCGGTAGCCGTACGAGTGCGCGACCTCGCCGATCGCGGCGGAGACGTCGCCGAGACGGCCGCCGGGCTGGGCGGCCGTGATCGCGGCCTCCAGCGCCACCTCGGTGGCCTCGATCAGTCTCAGGTCCACCGGGTCGGGGGTGCCGACGATGACGGAGAGCGCGGAGTCGGCGACCCAGCCGTCGATGCCGACCGCCATGTCGATGCTCAGCAGGTCGCCGTCGCGCAGGACGTAGTCGTGCGGAAGGCCGTGCAGCACCGCGTCGTTGACCGACAGGCACAACACGTTGCGAAACGGCCCTCGGCCGAACGAGGGGGCGTAGTCCCAGTAGCAGGACTCCGCGCCGCGTTCGGAGATCCGGCGGCGGGCGTGATGCTCCAGCTCCATCAGGTTGACGCCGACCATGGCGAGACCGCTCAACTCGGCGAGCAACTCGCCGACGAACTGGCCGGTCACCGCCATCCGGTCGATCTCCTCGGCCGACTTCAGCTCGATCATCTCGGTCCCCTCGCCGCCTGCCGGTATTTTTATACCACGTCTGGATCGGCTGATCGGGAGGGCTATCCTGATGGCATGGTTCGCCAACCGCTCACTGCCGCACAGGTCGCCGCGGGTCAGCGACTCGGAGCCGCCCTGCGGGCGGCGCGGGGCGACCGCAGTCTCGCCGAGGTGGCTCTGGCAGCCGGCATCTCTCCCGAGACGCTGCGCAAGATCGAGGCGGGCCGCCTGCCCGCTCCGGCGTTCGGCACGGTGGTCTGCCTCGGTCAGGCCCTGGACGTCCCCCTCACCGACCTGGCCGAGGTCTGGCGGTCCGGCATGCCTGCCCGGCAGGCGTCGTAGGGATCGCCCTCGCCGACGATCGTCCACGCGGAGTGTCACGCTGAGTTGACCGGAGCCCGGCTTATGTCACGCTGAGGTGGCCGTGGGAGCGTTCCAACGAAACGACCATTTAGGATGGTCGGCGGCGACCGGCTGCGGTGAGTGATGTGACACGCACCGGCGTCGCGACCGAAAGCGCTTCGACGTCCGACTGCACCCAGTCCCGCGTGAGGCGGTTCGGCCGGCCGTGACCCGGTGTGGACGAGGAGACGAACTGTGGCGAGTCAAGAGGTGGCACCCTCCGGGGTCGACATGAGCGTGCCGAGTGTCGCCCGGGTGTACGACTTCATGCTCGGTGGCAAGGACAACTTCGCGGTGGACCGCGCCGTCGCCGAGCACGCCCTCAGCATCACGCCGGACGGGCCGGAGGCGGCCCAGGCGAACCGGTCCTTCCTGCGTCGGGTGGTGCGGTTCCTCGCCGCGGAGCAGGGCATCGACCAGTTCCTCGACCTCGGGTCGGGCCTGCCCACCCAGGGCAACGTGCACCAGGTCGCCACGGCCTGCAACCCGCAGTCGAGGGTGGTCTACGTCGACAACGACCCGATCGTGCTGGCGCACGGACGGGCGCTGCTGGCCGACGCGGGCACCACGACGGTGTTGCAGGCCGACGTCCGATCGCCGGAGGCCATCCTGGATCATCCGGAGACGCGCCGTTTCCTGGACTTCGACCGCCCCGTCGGGCTGCTGCTGTTCGGGATCCTGCACCACCTGCGCGACGACGAGAACCCGAAGGGGGTGGCGGCGAGGTTGGTCGCGGCCCTGCCGTCGGGCAGCTACGTCGCGATCTCCCACTTCCGCGATCCCGGCGATCGGGCTCCGGACGCCTCCCGTAAGGCGCGCGAGGTCGAGCGCATCTTCAACGAGTCCCTCGGCACCGGCCGCTGGCGTACCGACGAGGAGATCCTCTCCTACGTCGAGGGCCTGGAGGTGCTGGAGCCGGGTCTGGTGCCGTTCGCCGAGTGGCGACCCGCGCCGGGTGAGTCCCTGCCGGCCCAGAGCGACACGTACCACACCTTCGTCGGGCTTCTCGCGCGTAAACCCTGACCCCGACGCTCGCCCGTGCCGGTCGGTCAGCCCGACCGGCACGTCGGCGTACGCCCCCACCGTCACCCGCTACCAACCGTCTGCCCCCGGCACCGCAGGCATCGGCCTACGGGTGCCTCCGCGTGTCGTACGCCTGAAAACTTGATTCATTCCAGAAGAGTGATAGGTTCGTCGGCATGACGGCCGACTTCGAGGCGCAGCTACGAGCGGTCTCGTTGCGCGTGACCCGACCCCGGTTGGCGGTGCTCGCGGCGCTACGTGATCACCCGCACGTCGACACGGACACCGTGATCCGGTTGGTCCGTGCCGATCACCCCACCGTCTCCCACCAGGCGATCTACGATGTGCTGCGGGCGCTCACCGACGCTGGTCTGGTGCGGCGCATCCAGCCCACCGGAGCGGTCGCCCGATACGAGTCCCGGGTGGGGGACAACCACCACCATGTCGTGTGCCGTTCCTGCGGCGTGATCGCCGACGTGGACTGCGCCGTCGGCTCCGCCCCCTGCCTCACCGCCTCCGACGACCACGGGTTCGTGCTCGACGAGGCGGAGGTCGTCTACTGGGGCACCTGCCCCGACTGCACGACCGCACGCACCACCAGTGATCCGCAAGGTCGGAAGGAAGCACATTGAGTAACGCACAGCACGACGGCCCGTCCAGCGCCCAGGGCGTGGACAAGAAGGCGGCGGCCGGCTGCCCGGTCGCGCACGACTCGGTGACCGCCCACGGCAGCGAGAGCGAGAACCCGGCGATCGACTCGCCGACTCCGAAGACCGGCGGCCGTCCGCGCACGAACCGGGACTGGTGGCCCAACCAGCTCGACCTTTCGGTGCTGCGCGCCCACTCGTCGAAGGTCAACCCGCTGGGGGAGGACTTCAGCTACGCCAAGGAGTTCGCCAAGCTCGACGTCGAGGCGCTCAAGCGGGACATCACCGAGGTCCTCACCACCTCGCAGGACTGGTGGCCGGCCGACTTCGGCCACTACGGCGGCCTGATGATCCGCCTGAGCTGGCACGCGGCGGGCACCTACCGCATCCACGACGGTCGTGGTGGTGCCGGTGACGGCAGCCAGCGCTTCGCCCCGCTCAACAGCTGGCCGGACAACGCCAACCTGGACAAGGCCCGCCGCCTGCTCTGGCCGGTCAAGCAGAAGTACGGCCAGAAGATCTCCTGGGCCGACCTGCTCGTGCTCGCCGGCAACGTGGCCCTCGAGTCGATGGGCTTCAAGACCTTCGGCTTCGGTTTCGGCCGCGAGGACGTCTGGGAGCCCGAGGAGATCTTCTGGGGTCCGGAGGACACCTGGCTCGGTGACGAGCGCTACGTCTCCGAGAAGGAGATGTCGCAGGAAGTCGGCGCGACCGAGATGGGTCTGATCTACGTCAACCCCGAGGGCCCGCGCGGCAACGCGGACCCGCTGGCGGCGGCGCACTTCATCCGGGAGACCTTCGCCCGGATGGCGATGAACGACGAGGAGACCGTGGCGCTCATCGCCGGTGGCCACACCTTCGGCAAGACGCACGGCGCGGCGGTCGCCGACAACCACGTCGGCCCGGAGCCCGAGGCCGCGCCGCTGGAGGCGCAGGGCCTGGGCTGGCTGAGCACGTACGGCAGCGGCAAGGGCCCCGACACGATCACCAGCGGCCTCGAGGTCACCTGGACCGACCGGCCGACGCAGTGGAGCAACCGCTTCTTCGAGATCCTCTTTGGGTACGAGTGGGAGCTGACCACCAGCCCCGGCGGGGCCAAGCAGTGGGTCGCCAAGGACGCCGAGGCGATCATCCCGGACCCCTACGACCCGGCGAAGAAGCACAAGCCGACGATGCTCACGACCGACCTGTCGCTGCGCGTCGACCCGGCGTACGAGAAGATCTCCCGCCGCTTCCTGGAGCACCCCGACGAGTTCGCGCTGGCCTTCGCCAAGGCCTGGTACAAGCTGCTGCACCGCGACATGGGCCCGGTCAGCCGCTTCCTCGGGCCGTGGGTGCCGGAGCCTCAGCTGTGGCAGGACCCGGTGCCGGCCGTCGACCACGAGCTGGTGGACGAGGCCGACATCGCCTCGCTCAAGGAGAAGGTCCTGGAGTCCGGCCTCACCACCGCCCAGCTGGTCACCACCGCCTGGGCCTCGGCGGCGAGCTTCCGGTACACCGACAAGCGTGGCGGTGCCAACGGCGCCCGCATCCGTCTCGAGCCGCAGCGCAGCTGGGAGGTCAACCAGCCGGAGCAGCTCGCGACCGTGCTGGGCACCCTGGAGGGCATCCAGCAGGAGTTCAACTCGGCGGGCGGGGCGAAGATCTCCCTCGCGGACCTGATCGTGCTGGCCGGCTCGGCCGCCGTCGAGAAGGCGGCGCGGGAGGCGGGCGTGAAGATCACGGTCCCGTTCCACCCCGGCCGCACCGACGCCAGCCAGGAGCAGACCGACGTCGAGTCGTTCCGGGTGCTGGAGCCGCGCGCCGACGGGTTCCGCAACTACCTGCGTGCCGGGGAGAAGACCCAGCCGGAGACGCTGCTCGTCGACCGCGCGTACATGCTCAACCTGACCGCGCCCGAGATGACCGTTCTCGTCGGCGGCCTGCGCGCCCTCGGTGCCAACGTCGGTGGTAGCCGCCACGGCGTGCTCACCGACCGGCCCGGCGTGCTCACCAACGACTTCTTCGCCAACCTGCTCTCCCCGGGCACCCGGTGGAAGGCGTCGGAGTCCGAGGAGCACGTGTACGAGATCCGGGACCTGGCCACCGACCAGGTGAAGTGGACCGCGACCGCGGTCGACCTCATCTTCGGTTCCAACAGCCAGCTCCGGGCACTCGCCGAGGTCTACGCCAGCGACGACGCCCGCGACAAGTTCGTGGCCGACTTCGTGGCCGCCTGGACCAAGGTGATGGAACTCGACCGGTTCGATCTGGCCTGATCCGACCGACGACGAGCCCCGGGTGATCTCGACGATCACCCGGGGCTCGTCCCCGTCACGGGACATTACGGCGGGTCGTCTCTATGCTACTAATTGGAGTGACGTTCGCCGCTCCGCCGACCGATCCGTTTGCAGGCACCGGCATTGAGGGGAGTCATCCGTGGCCCATGCCGCACCCGTCGAGGCACAGCAGACGTCAACTGATCTCACTGTCCTTCTGCGCACCCCGCTTGGTGAGCTCTCCACCGAGCAGGTCCGGCCCCTGGTACGCCGGATCATCGAGGACCGCGACCGCGTCGAGGCGGTCGACGTCGCGGTGTTCAATTCGGCCATCTGATGCCCGGTGTCCACGACACCAGGCGAATCTGCTCCATGGCCGCCCAGCCTCAGCGAGTACGTCCTGAAGGTGCACAGCCGATGTGATCTGGCCTGTGACCACTGCTACGTCTACGAACACGCGGACCAGAGCTGGCGGGCCCGACCGCGACAGATCGCCCGGGAGACGGTGGACGCCGCCGCTTTCCGGATAGCCGAGCACGCCCGAGAACGCGGTACGCGTCGAGTGCGTCTGGTGTTGCACGGCGGCGAACCGCTGCTGCTGGGCGCGGGCGGGCTGGCGATGGTACTCACCCGGCTGCGTGCCGCCATCGAGCCGGTCGCCGAACTGGACCTCCGGATGCAGTCCAACGGGGTGTTGCTCACCCCGGGACTGTGCGACCTGTTCGTGGAGCACGGCGTGCGGGTCGGCATCTCTTTGGACGGTGACGCGGCGGCCAACGACCGGCACCGACGTTTCGCCAACGGGGCCAGTAGCCACGCCCAGGTCCGGCGGGCACTGGCCCTACTTCGCCGGCCGGAGTATCGCCGCTGCTACGCGGGCATTCTCTGCACGATCGACGTGCGCAACGACCCCGTCGGTGTCTACCGGGCGTTGTTGGCCGAGGAGCCGCCCCGGATCGATTTCCTGCTGCCGCACGCGACCTGGGTCGATCCGCCGCCGCGGCCGGGTGGTGTCACCTCGTACGCGGACTGGCTGCTCACGATCTACCGGTTGTGGGTCCGCGACGGCCGGCCGGTCGACATTCGACTGTTCAACTCGTTGCTGGCCACTGCGGTAGGCGGGCGAAGCGGCACCGAGGTGGTCGGGCTCGATCCGTCGGGCCTCGCGGTGATCGAGACCGACGGCGCATGGGAACTGGCCGACTCGATGAAGACCGCGTTCGACGGCGCGGCCGGAATCGGCTTGGACGTCTTCCAGCACTCGGTGGACGTGGTGATCTCACATCCGGAGTTCGTTCGCAACCGACGTGGTCTGACTGGGCTCTGCCAAACCTGCCGGGAATGTTCCGTCGTCGGGCAGTGCGGCGGTGGGCTGCGGGCGCACCGCTACTCCGCTGCGGGTGGGTTCGACAATCCGTCGGTCTACTGCGCTGACCTGAAGAAGCTGATTGTCACGATGAACCGTGAACCACCGGAGACCGCCTTGGCGGCCCATCCGAGCCACGCTGCCGGTGACCGGCTTCTCGACGGCCTGCCGGCCGCCGACCTGCTGGACGATCTCGGTACCGGTCAGGGGTCGGAGGCCAGCCTGCAACGGCTCGCAGCCGCCCAGCTCGCCTACGTGCGGGCACTGCTGGTCCAGATCGCCGACCGGGTCGCCGGCACGCCGTTCGCCGCAGCGTGGGAGCTGATCGTCCGGCTCGACGAGGAGGCGACCGACGCGGTCTCGGCCACCTTCGCCCACCCCTACCTGCGGCGGTGGGCCCGGCACTGTCTCGCTCCTGCCGCTGGGGAGGACCCTGACTGGGGGTACCTCGGCGCGCTGGCCGCAGCCGTGGCCGTGCGGGCGGGCGTCGACACGGACATCGAGGTGCCGCTGCGCGCCGGGCTGGTGCATCTGCCGGGCCTCGGCGCGCAGGCCATCGACGCGCCGGGTGAACGGCGTGCTCGCCTGTCGGTCACGGGCGGCGGGTTCACGGCCCGTGCCGGGAGGTCGGTCGTCACGGTGCCACCGGCCGGGGGCAGCTCTCCGGCGGGATGGGTGCCCGTACATCAGGTCGAGCTGGACGGCTGGACGGTGTCGATAGACGACCTCGACCCGTATCGGGATTGCTACCAGTGGCCGGTGACCGGCCGGCTCGACCCGGCGCAGCTGGCGTCCTGGCGGGGGTCGTTGGCTGCCGCCTGGACCCGTATCGAACGCTCTGCGCCCGGTCAGGTCGCGGGACTACGGACGGGGCTGTGGACCATCACCCCACTGCGCGCGGATCCGGGCGGTCGGCTGCGCAGCGCCGCATCCCGGGACGCCTTCGGCGCGCTCGGCACCGTACAGGCTTCCCCGGACTCGCTTGCGGAGCTGCTGGTGCACGAGTTCCAGCACGTCAAACTCGGCGCGGTGCTGGATGTGAGTCAGCTGTACGACCCGACGTACCGGAAGCGACTCAGCGTGCCGTGGCGTGAGGATCCACGACCGCTGGAGGGCGCCCTCCAAGGCACGTACGCGCACATGGCCATTGCCGACATCTGGCGGGCCCGGCCCGGTGACCTGGCCCGACAGCGGCACCGCCAGTACTTCCGGTGGACGGAGCGTGCCATCGACGAGTTGGCGGGCACCGGTGCGCTCACCGAGCACGGGCAGCGCTTCGTGCGGCGGATGCGCCAGACCATGGACTCATGGTCCGATGACCCACGTTGACCGAGCGGGCCGTTCCGACCGTGCCGATCCCGCCGAGGTCGACCGGCTCGCCGCCGACCTGACCACGCTCGGCGTGCGGGCCGACCAAGACCTGTTGGTGCACTGCTCCATGCGTCGGATGGGACCGGTGACCGGCGGACCGGCGACGCTGCTGGCCGCGCTGCGTCGCGTGGCCGGTCCGGCGGCGACGGTCGTCGTGCCGGCACAGACCGCTGGCAGTTCGCCCACCAGCCCGGCCTTCCGAGCCGCCACCAACGGGCTGGACGCGGTGGAACAGGCAGCCTACGAGGCTCGGCTGCCCGGGTTCGATCCGGCGACCACTCCGTCCGAGGGGATGGGGGTCTTCGCCGAGTATCTGCGGCAGCAGCCCGGCGCGACGCGTAGCACTCACCCGCTCACGTCGTTCGCCGCCCTCGGCCGACGCGCGGCGGAATTCACCGCGGTCCACGACCTGGACTGCCACCTCGGGGAGCGCTCGCCACTGGGGCGTCTCTACCAGGCCGGTGCCGCGGTCCTGCTGCTCGGTGTGGGCTACACGAGCTGTACGGCCCTGCATCTGGCGGAGTACCGCACGCAGGCACGACGACCGGCAGGCCCACCGCCGGAGCGGTCCTATCGCTGTTACGTCCTGGTGGGCGGGCGGCGGGAGCGGCGCGATTTTCGCGCACCGTCGCTCGACATGAGTGATTTCGCCGAGCTCGGTGCGGCAATCGAGGCGAATCTGCCAGTCGGTCGCGGCCTCGTCGGCACAGCACCGACCCGGTTGCTCGATCTGCGCGATGCGGTCGACTTCGCGACAACCTGGATGGCGGGGCATCGCCGACCGTAAAGCGGTATAGACCCATCCGTGCGGGTGTGCTGATCCTCGGTCAAGGCCGTGTCTGACCTGCGCTGCTGCTGGCCGGGCAGGTTGTCGTCGCGAAGTGCCTGCCAGAGTCGTTCGTTGACGTGGACGAGGGCGTGCAGCGGGCCGTAGAGGTCGCGCAACTGGTTCGCCACTCGGTCGAGGCGGGCGCGGCGGCGCTCGGCGCGAATCTGGGCGTACTGGTTGAGCACGAAGACCAGTACCGCGACCACGATGCTGGCGCTGGCTGTGATCACAGCCGCCGTCACGTCACGCTCCCGCCTCGCCCGCTGCGGACTGCCGTCCCCACGCAGCATATTGCACTGTCTGGCCGACGTGGGATGACGCCCGCACCCGGTGCCCCCGGGATCGGTGGCGGCCACCGCCGACAGTGCTCGGTGGCCCCCACCGGAGTCATCTCACCGGCGCGGACCCGCCGGCAGGATCAGCCGACGGGTCCGCACGGGTGTCACAGGTTGGCGCAGTACCCGATGCTGTAGGTGCTGGCACCGGCTTTCAGGGTCCGGTTCCAGTCCACTCCCTTGATCCGGTAGCTGCCGTCGCCCAGCCGTTCCCGCTTGAAGTTCCAGGCGTCGTAGATGTCACCCTCCAAGTCGACCACGGCGGTCCACTCGACCGCCTTGTCGCCGGTGTTGGTGGCGGTGATGGTAGAGCAGTATCCGCCGCCGCTGTCGGAGTTCCAACGGGCGATCCGGGTCACCGTGATCTCCACGTTGGAGCCGGCGACCAGCCGACCCACACCCCAGCGGGCGGTGGTCTGGTAGCCCTCGCCGTTCTGCTCCGCCCAGTTGCGGATCGACGTACGGGAGCCGTCGGAGGCGTCGTTGACCTGGAAGTCCAGGCCGTGGAACGTGCCGACGCCACCGTATTCGAGCAGGCTGATCGCCGCCTCGATGGTGTAGCCGGTCTCGGTCCGCACCGCGGCGCTCTCCAGCCGCCCGGCCTGGAACGCCTCGTCCCCGGTGCCGAACGACACGACGTTGTCGGCGTTGATCCGGATCTGGGTGTCGTCGTAGCGGAAGGGGCCGTTCTTGACGTTGCCCGCGTCGACGTAGATCTCGACCGAGTCCTGGGTCCATGGGTCGGAGCCGGTGACGTCGACGACCGGGTCGGTGACCTCGGCCAGTACGTAGAGCGTCTGGCCCCGCCAGAGGGTGCGTACCTCGGCGGTCGCCCCGTCGGTGCCGGAGACCTGTTTGGCGGTGGTGACCGAGCCGGCCTGGGCCCAGACGGCGTCCACGGCGCCGTCGATGACCGGCGCGGTGGCCGTCTCGCGTACCTCCAGGTACGACAGCTCCTCCACCAGGCTCAGGGTGCCGACGGCGCCCGGAGTGTTCCAGCCGGAGGTGGTGCCGTTGTCGGTCACCCGCACGTCGAAGGTGCGGGTATCGCCCTCGGCGGCGTCGGTCAGCGGCAGGTGGGCCACCAGGTGGTAGCCGCCGTCGCGTTCGGCCGCCACGGCCGGCACGTCGCCGGTGCCGTCGCGGGAGACCCGGTAGGTCTCGTCGCCCAGGGTGAAGGTGACCTTGTCGTCGTCGGAGGACGAGGTGTCGTCGACCGCCACGTACGCGGTCAGGTGGTCCGACGCCCAGCGCAACTGGAACCGTGCCGTGTCCTCGATCGGGTGCAGTGGCAGCTTGCGCCAGGTCAGGTCCTTCGGCGCGGCGGCCGTGAGGGCCACGTCACCGGCGAAGACGTTCGCGGTACGCAGGCGGGCCGGCAGCTCGCCGTCCACCGCCCCGTGGTACGCGGGCTTGGCGCGCAGGTTGTCGTCGAACAGCAGTGGCGCGTTGGCCGAACGCCACGACCGGCCGTCGGTGAGGCCCCAGACGGTGACGGCGAACAGGTCGTCGGTGTGCTCCCGGAAGATCCGGAAGGCGTCCCGGTAGAAGTAGCCCTGCTCGATCAGACGCGCCTGGGTCACCGGGGTGCCGGTGGTGACGTCGAGTTCGGTGACGGCCTGGGTCAGCGGCAGCGTCGCGAAGGACTCCAGGGTGGCCTTCAGGCTGCCGACCGGCGTGGCCAGCGAGACGTGGAACTGGTGACCCACGCCGTCGATCGGCACCTCACGGTCGAGCAGTCGCTGCACCAGCGCCCGGTAGCGGGCCTGCTTGCCGCTCTGCTCGGTGTTGTAGTCGTTGATGAACAGGGTCACCGGGTCGCTGCTGCCGGCTGCGGCATGGACGTCGTTGAACGCCTCGTGCGCGTACTCGAACGACAGGTCGATGAAGCTCTCGCCGAGGATCCGGTACCACTCGCTGCGGCGCAGGCCGTCGGCGTACTCGCCGCTGTCGCTGATGACCTCGTTGACGACGTCCCAGGCGTACAGCGGGTTGGTGGGGGAGCCGAACGGGCCGTAACGGTCGGCCAGCGATTCGGCGACGTTGAAGATGTGGGTACGCAGCCGGTCACGCAGCAACTGCTGGTGCGCCGTGGAGGTGGTCAGCGGCTGACCGTCCGGGTCCTGGAAGAACCAGTCCGGGGTCTGGCTGTGCCAGACCAGCACGTGGCCGTAGACGCGCAGGTCGTTGTCGCGGGCGAAGTCCAGCACCGCGAGCGCCTGCTCGTGCGGCCGGAAGTTGCCCTCGTCGTCGTACCACGCCTCCGGCTTCATGTGGTTCTCGTGCGTGACCTGGTTGAAGTGCCGGGTGAGCAGCTGGGTGGGCGCGCCCACGGTCTCCCGGGCGTCGATCGCCACGCCGACCGGGAAGTCGGTGGTCTCGTGGAGGCCGGTGAGGTCCTCGATGACCGGCGGCTCGGGCACCCGTACGACGATGTCGTCGACCAGGAAGTCGCTGGTGTTACCGGTGACGTCCGCGCCCTCCCAACGGGTCTCGAAGTACAGCAGCGCCTCGTCCGCGGCGGGCATCGTGAACCGGGCGGTCACCTCGGTCCAGCCGGTGTTGGTGATCGAGTCGAACTGGGCGATGGTGCTGAACGACTGGCTGCCGCCGGAGGTGCTGGCCAGGCTGAGCCAGATCTGGTCGGTCGGCTGACCCTGGGCGAACCGTACCCAGGCGCTGAACTCGTAGGTGACGCCCGCCTCGAACAGACCGGCGACGTCGCGCCCGATCCCGGAGCCCTGGTTGACCCGGTCGCTGACCAGTGCCGCTGCCGTGCCGCCGTGTGCGACGTCGCTGATGCCGACCGTCGGGGCCCCGGGGCCGCTGTCACGCGGGCCCCAGCCGTCCAGCCCGTCCTCGAAGTCGGTGTCGATGACGACGGTGCCGGGTGCGGGCCCGCCCGGTCCACCGTCCGGTGCGGTGATCAGCACGTCGTCGAGGAGGAACGGGGTGTCGTCCGCCGCCTCGACGTAGAGGGTGGCGGCGCTGAGCCCGGCGGGCAGGGTGTAGGTGCCGCCGATCTGCACCCAGCTGTCGGCGGTGGTCGGGACGTCCCCACCGATCCAGGTGTAGGTGTTGTCGCCGCCGTCGGCCGGGGTCGCCTCGACGGTGAAGTGCACTCCGGCGGTGCCCTCGGTGCCGACCGGCAGCTTCACCCAGGCGGTGACCGAGTACTGCGTACCCGGTCGGAACAGCGCCGTCGCACTGGTCGCCGGGCCCTGCCAGTTGGCCGTGCGGCCGGTGACCGACAGGCTGCTGTCGCTCTCGTGTCCCTCGTCGGTGATGGCGAGGGTGACGTCACCGCGCGGCCCCCAGGGGGCGTACGAGCCGGACTCGAAGTCGTTGGCGAGGACGACTTCGGTGGCGGCTGCCGGGGTGGGTGCCACCGCGATGGCCGCCACGAGCGCGGCCGAGGAGAGCAACGCGATGGTCCGGGATCGGCGTCGCGATCGATGGGAGAGGTTCCAGAGGCGCATCGGCATCCCTCTATGTGAGATCGGTGCTGGTGGGGTGTCTCTGACGTGGACCTTCGGGTGGATCAAAGCGCGTGCATGTTATGTCGAGGTGGCGGCCGTGGCCAGAACTTCCGGAAGTTTCCGGTAATGACGCGACGCGCGGGCGAGCCGCTCCACCGGGTGAGTCGGGGCCGCCGACCGGCGCTTGTCGGTGACCCGTTTCAGCGGACGTTCCCCCAACTGCGGCAACACGTGTCGGCCGACCGGCTGCGTACCCTGGCCGCCGCCGTCCGCGTCGCAGCGGCCAGCGCACCGACCCGGCCGCACCCCAGCGCCCAGACGGCCAAGGGGAACCTGGCCGTCGGCCCCGCCCTGGCGGTCATCGACCGGGTCCGCGACGCGATCCGGAAACCTTCAGAAAGGTAACGGCTTCGAGCCCACCGGTAGTCGCACGACAACGTCCGGCATCCCCGGTGACCTCCTGGTCAACGCGGTCAGTGCCCGGCCGACTGTGGGGTGACCGTCGGGCGGGCCGCCGCACCGCTGCGGTACCGGAAGACGTGTCGGTAGGTCTGCGGGGTCATCCCACTGATCCGCCCGAAGTGCTGGCGCAGGTTGGCGCCGCTGCCGAAACCGGTGCGGTGCGCGATCCGCTCCACCGGCTCCTCGGTGGTCTCCAGCAACTCCTGCGCCAACCGGACCCGCTGCTCCAGCAACCACTGCAACGGCGTGGTGCCGAGGGAGTCGCGGAACCGGCGGGCCAGGGTACGCGGGCTCAGGTTGGCCGCACGGGCCAGGTCGTTGACCGACAGCGGCCGGTCGAGGTGCTGCCGAGCCCACTCCAACACCGGGCTCAGATCGGCCGGGGAGGTGCCCCGCATCGGCGGCGCCGGGTACTGGGTGTGGTCGGCACTGCGCTGCGGTGCCACCACCATCCGCCGGGCCACCTCGTTGGCCACCGCCGCGCCGTGGTCCTGCCGCACCAGGTGCAGGCACAGATCGATGGCGGCGGCCGTACCCGCCGAGGTGAAGATGTTCCCCTCGGCCACGTACAGCACCCGGGGGTCGAGGTCGACCAGCGGGAACCGGCCGGCGAAATCCTGGGCGTTCATCCAGTGCGTGGTGGCGCGGCGGCCGTCGAGCAGGCCGGCGGCGGCGATCGGGTACGCGCCGGTGCAGAGACCGACGATGCGCCTGCCTCGCGCGTACGCGGCGCGCAGCGCCTCGACCAGCTCGGCCGGGGGACTGGTCTGGACCGGTCGGGCACACGCCGGCACCAGCACCGTGTCCGCCTCGACCAGGTCGGCCACGCCGTACCGGGCGTCGATCCAGGCACCGCCCGCGGTGGTGCGCAGCGGACCCGGCTCGACCGCACACAGGCGCACCTCGTACCACGGGTCGACGATGTCCCGCCGGTCCGTGCCGAACACCTCCAACGGGACCGCCAGCTCGAAGAACGGCAGGTTGTCGGTCACCGCCACCGCGACGACGTGCGGACGCATGGCAGGAATCTAACGCAGGTCGGCGCCAATCCGACTGGCCGACCCGGCCGAACCGGACGAGGGTTGCCCCATGACTCAGACTCGTGTCGCGCCGGTGGTCGGCGGTCGGCTCACCGCCGCTCAGGGCACCGCCCTCTACGTCGGTGCCGTCCTGGGTACCGGCGTGATCGCGCTGCCCGCGCTGGCGGCCGAGGCGGCCGGACCCGCCTCGCTGCTCGCCTGGTTGCTGCTCGTGATCGTCTCCGCGCCGTTGGCGGCCACGTTCGCCGCGCTCGGCGCGCGCCACCCGGACGCGGGTGGGGTCTCGACGTACGCCCGGATGGCCTTCGGTCCCCGCGCGGCGGCCGTCGTCGGCTGGTGCTTCTACTTCGCGGTGCCGCCGGGCGCCTGCGCGGCGGCGCTGTTCGGGGCCGCCTACGTCGAGGCGGCGCTCGGCGGCGGTGCCCGCACCGTCGCGGTGACGGCCGCCATGCTGATGGTCGCGGTCACCGTCACCAACCACGTCGGCGTGCGACTCGCCGGGCGGGTCCAACTCGCCCTCGCCGGGGTGCTCGTGGCGTTGCTCCTGGCGGCGGTGCTGCTGTCGCTGCCGCACGCGGAGTCGGCGAACCTGGTGCCCTTCGCCCCACACGGCCTGACCGCCGTCGGCCCGGCGGCGGCGCTGCTGATGTGGAGCTTCGTCGGCTGGGAGGCGATCACCCACCTGACGGGGGAGTTCCGCCGCCCGGAACGGGACCTTCGCCGCGCCACCACCGCGGCGGTCGTCGTGGTCGGTGCGCTGTATCTGACCGTGGCCTTCGCGACCGTCGCCGTCCTCGGCTCGGCGGCGGCGGGGTCCGCGGCACCCCTGGGCGACCTGTTCGCGGTCGCGCTCGGCGGCGACGTCCGCTGGCTGGTCGCCGGGGCGGCACTGCTGCTGACCTTCGGCACGATGAACGCCTACTACGCCGGCGCGGCGAAGCTCGGTGCGGCGCTCGGCCGCGACGGTGCGCTACCCGGCTGGCTCGCCCGGGGCAGCGTGGCCGGTGAGGTGCCCCGCCGCAGCCTCGCCGTCACCGCCACCCTGGCCTTCCTCGCACTGGGCGCGACCCTGGCCACCGGTCTCGGTGCCCGCCCGCTGGTGCTGCTCACCACTGGTTCCTTCGTCACCGTCTACGTCATCGGTGTCGCGGCGGCGCTGCGGTTGCTGCCCCGCCGCAGCCCGGCCTGGTATGCCGCTGCCGCGACCATCGGGGTGGTGCTGTTCCTCCTGGTCATGACCGGCGTCTACCTCCTCTGGCCGGTGGCGGTGACCGGGGCGGCGCTGCTCTATCTGCGGGCGTGCGGGCGCAGCCGCCCCTGACCGGTGACGCGCGCCCGGTGCGCGCGCCGTCCCGCCGGGCCCGACGCAAGCCTCGGCCGGGTCGGCACTGGTACGCTTGCCGTCGCGGATCAACCGCCCAGGGGTACGGAGCAAGGAGCGGCGACATGCTTTCGGGGGACGACGACATCTCGGGGTGAGCAGCCCCGCCGCCGTGTCGGCGGCCTGTCGTGTCGTGGCCCTGTCTGCCTGACCGGGGCGCCGGTGGCGTTCCCGGCTTCCTTTCCGAGGTTTCCTGCGATGTCCGACGTCTGCGTGATCTGCACCAATCTGTCCTTTTCCTGGCCCGACGACACCTCCGTGTTCCGGGACCTGTCCTTCACGGTGCCGCCGGGGCGTACCGGTCTGGTCGCGCCGAACGGCGCCGGCAAGTCGACGCTGCTGCGTCTGATCGCCGGTGACCTCGTACCCACCGGCGGCGGCGTGACGGTCGAGGGAGTGCTCGGCTACCTGCCGCAGAACCTCCCGTTGACCGGTGACCTGACCGTGGCGGAGGTGCTGGGTGTCGCCCCGGCGCTGACCGCGTTGCGCGCGATCGAGGCCGGTGACGCCAGCGAGGAGAACTTCGCCGCCGTCGGCGACGACTGGGACGTCGAGGAGCGCAGCCGCGCCGAACTCGACCGGTTGGGTCTGGGCGAGGTGGCGTTGGACCGTCGCCTGCACACCCTCAGTGGCGGTCAGGTGGTCTCCCTCGGCCTGGCCGCGCAACTGCTCCGGCGTCCCGACGTGCTGCTGCTCGACGAGCCCACGAACAACCTCGACATCGACGCCCGACACCGGCTGTACGCGGTGCTGGAGGACTGGTCCGGTTGCCTGCTGCTGGTCAGTCACGATCGGACGCTGCTGGACCGGATGGACCGTATCGCCGAACTCGACGGCGGCCGACTGCGTCTGTTCGGGGGGAACTTCTCCGCCTACGAGGCGGCGGCCCAGGCCGCCCGGGAACTGGCGGAGCGGCAGGTCCGTAGCGCCGAGTTGGAGGTCAAGCGGGAGAAGCGGGAGATGCAGCAGGCCCGCGAACGCGCCGAGCGGCGAGCCGGCAACGCGGCCCGCAACCTCGGCAACGCGGGCCTGGCCCGGATCGTCGCCGGTGGGCTCAAGCGCAGCGCCCAGGAGTCGGCGGGCCGGGCCCAGCAGGCGCACGCCAGTCGGCTCAACGACGCCAAGGCGCGACTCGACGAGGCCGGGCGGGCACTACGGGAGGACCCGACGCTGGCGTTGGAGCTGCCGGAGACCGACGTCCCGGCCGGTCGGACCCTGGTCGCGGCGGAGCGTGCGCAGGTGCGGTACGGCTCCCGGACGTTGTTCGCCGCAGACGGCGTCGACCTGGTCATCCGTGGGCCGGAACGGATCGCGTTGACCGGCCCCAACGGCGTCGGCAAGTCCACCCTGCTGCGGCTGCTGCTCGGCGAGCTGGTCCCGGAGGGCGGGCAGGTACGCCGGGCCGACGGCCGGGTCGCGTACCTGTCGCAGCGGCTGGACCTGCTCGACGGGGACCGCACCGTGCTGGAGAACCTCACCGCGTACGCCCCGGACCGTCCTCGGTCGGAGCGGATGAACCTTTTGGCCCGGTTCCTGTTCCGGGGAGACCGGGCCCACCTACCGGCCGGTGTCCTCTCCGGTGGTGAACGCCTGCGCGCCACCCTGGCCTGTGTCCTGTACGCCCAACCGGCACCGCACCTGCTGCTGCTCGACGAGCCCACGAACAACCTCGACCTGGTCAGCGTGGGCCAGTTGGAGAACGCGTTGAACGCCTACCGGGGGGCGTTCGTGGTGGTCAGCCACGACGAACGTTTCCTGCGTGACATCGGCGTCCAGCGGTGGTTGCGTCTCGACGGCGGCGGCCTGCGGGAGATCCCCGCCCCGGAACCGGACTGAGCGACGCCGTAGCCGTGGCCGCCGGTCCGAGGAGGACGGTGGCGGCGGCGTGTTATCCATGGGCTGGCCGGTTCGAACCGGCTGACGACGGAGGGAGCGCCGATGAGTCCGGTCAAGCCCACTGACGACCTGACCATCTCCGAGGCCGTGCAGAGCCTGCGCGAGCAGATCCTCGCCGCGGTCGACTGGGCCGAGGGTGAGGACCTGACGTTCGAGGTCGAGAGCGTCGAACTGGAGTTGGAGGTGGCGGTCTCCACCGTCGTCAAGGGCGGTGCCAAGGCGGCGCTGTGGACGGTGGTCACCGTCGGCGGTGACGTCGAACGGCACAAGTCCGCCACCCACCGGGTCACCCTGACCCTGCAACCGGAACTGGGCGGCAACCGCGTACGGATCAACAAGCGTGGTCGAGCGGGAAGCAAGCCGGAGCCACCCGTCGAGCCTTCTCAAACACGCTCTCCCGGGCGGCCGTAACCGCCCGGGATGACGAGTCTGTTCGCGTTGAACGCGAGCAGCGGCGCGAAGCCCTCGTCGCCGACGACCGGGGGGCCGGCGTAGTCGCGCAGATCCCGGTCGTGGCTCGACGACCGTAGCGTGATGACGTCGGCGCTGAGGTGGTCGTAGACGCACAACGCGGTGCCGGGTTTGATCTGGCGCAGCGACCGGTGCCGCGCACCCAGCAGCAGGTCGTCGGAGAGCAGACTGCGGTACAACTGCTGGGTGCGTTGGTCCCGGTTGCCGGGCAGCAGCAGCAACGCCGAGTGGTTGTTCGCGATGCTGTTCGCCCGGTACTCCCCGTACATGGCCTCCATCTGGGCCAGGTCGTGGAAGACGGTGACCAGTTGGATGTCGGTGCCGGCGGCGCTGGTGGCGAGGGTGTCGAGGTTCTCCAGCCGCGCGATGTTGCCGGCCTCGTCCAACAGCAGCAGCAGGGGCAGGTGCCGCTCACCTCTGTTGTGCCGGCGGTACGCCTCGGCGATCACCCGTTGGATGAGCGTGGTGAAGATCGGGGCGAGGATGCGCTGGTCCTCCGGTGGCGCGCAGAGGTAGAGCGTGTTCGCCCTGCCGTCGAAGAAGTCGTCGACCCGGAAGTCGCTCTCCGAGTTCCGCCGCACCGCCTCCGAGCTGTACGCCGTGAG
The DNA here is from genome assembly GCF_049844495.1 of Micromonospora sp. DT48. Taxonomy (NCBI): domain Bacteria; kingdom Bacillati; phylum Actinomycetota; class Actinomycetes; order Micromonosporales; family Micromonosporaceae; genus Micromonospora; species Micromonospora sp. DT48. The sequence goes on along the minus strand of NZ_JBNCLE010000020.1, from coordinate 73,948 downwards.
CAGCGTGGTGGTGGTGGCGTAGACGCTGGTCATCGTCTGCGGGGCCAGGGCACGGATGCCGGCGAACGCGCGTACCGCGTTGGCCCCGTCGGCACCGCGCCGGAGCGCTATCGTCAGCCGGGCGCTCACCTCGGCACTGTCCATCGTCTTCACCCAGCGGTGCACGTCGCCCATGGTGCAGCCGGTGGCCGCGGCGGCGTAGAGCAACGCTTCGAGCAACTGGTTCGCCATGTTGTACCAGAACTGCTCGTCCCGCACACCCGACTGACCGGCCAGTCGGCCCGCCTCGACCAGGGACCGGGCGGTCAACACCGTGCCCTCCCAGGTACGGCAGTCGTCGATCGGGTTCCACTTCCTGACCAGGCTGCCGTGCACCAGTCGCTCCGCCGGCTCGAAGACGGCGACCTCGCCCATCGCGGCCCGGTGCCGCACGGTGCCGCTGAGCACGTCGGTGCGGATGGAGGTGACCACCGCGGGTCCGTCCCATTCGAGCAGGGTCGGGATCACCATGCTGGTGGTCTTGCGGCTGCGCTGCGGGCCGAGCACCAGGACCGGCCGGAACGGCACCGCGGCGATCAGTTGGTCACCGTGTCGACCGAGCACCACGCGGTGCCGCCGTTGCCGCAGGTCGGGCTCCACCACCAGCATGTCGAGGGTGTCCGACGAGGACCCGGTCGGTGTGACGACGAGGTCGGTACGGCCACCGTCGCGTTCCCGTAGCCACTCGTCGAGTTCGGCGCTGACGGTCTGGCGGTCGTCGTCGTAGCCGGGAAACAGCGGCGACATCACCTCGAAGACGCCGATCGCCTCCTGGGCCAGCACGATGGCCCCGTCCACGTCACCCTGCTCGTGGCGTACCTTCGCCCGCAGGTAGAGCACCAGGGCGAGGTACTGCCGGTGCTCGTCGGTGCGTGCCTGGTCGCGCAGGTTGTCGGTGAGTCGTCGGACCGAATCGTCGGCCTCCGCCTCGAAGCCTTCGTCGCTGAGTCGGGCCGCCGCCGCCAGTTGCAACAGGTGCGCGCTGAGCGTCTGGATCAGGTACGTGCGGGGTTCGTCCTCGGACAGCCGTTGGAACTCGGTCACGGCTCGCTCGGCTGCCTGCAGCGCCGCCCGGAACTCCTCGGTCTCCAGCCGCAGCAACCCCAGCAGGGTGTACAACTCACCCAGGTGCGCCCGGCCACCGATCGGATCCAGGTCGGTGAGCCGGTCGATCGCGCCGCTGATCGCGTCCACCGCCTCCGGCAGCCGATCAAGTCCGAAGTACAGCGCCGCACGGGTCTTGGCCGCGATCACCGGCAGCACGTACATCCGTCGCGGGTGCCGCGCGTACAGGTCCTCGACCATCGCGTCGGCGGCCCGTATCTCCCGCAGCGCCGCGTCGACGTCGTCGAGTTGGTACAGGGCCTCCGCGTACGCGATGCGGGTCATCGCGTACGCGAACTCGAACTGGTCCGGCAGCTCGCCGGAGAGTTCCTGGAAGATCTGCCGGGCTTCCCGCAGATACCGCCGTGCGGCCTCCTGGTCGACCTGCAACAGCAGCGAACCGGCGCCGAGCCGGATCGACGCGCGGTTGAACCGGACTTCGTCGTCGTGGTCGTCCGGGGCGGAGTCGGCGATGGTGATCGCCACCTCGACCTCGTGCTGGGCCTCCTCCAGCTCCCCGGCGAGCGCACGCAGGTTCGCCAGCAGCATGCTCGCCGCCGACATCTCCACCGGGCGTGGTGGCGTGGCGGTACGGAACCGGTCGACGGCCTGCGCCGCCTGGCTCAACGCGCCGGGCAGGTCGGCGGTGGCGAGCAGCGCCATCGCGTACGCCATCCGCAGCCGTCCCGCCTCCAGCGACGGCAACAGGCCGGGTTGGTGCACCGCCTCGTGCAGCGTGGTGACGGCGGCGCGGTGCTGCCCGGCCGCGAGGTAGGCGAGCGCGAGATGCCGCCGGGCCTCGGCGAGGGCGGCGAGGTGCCCGTCCGGATCGTCGCGGGACGCGGCCTCGGCGAGCGCGACGGCCTGCCGGCCGGTCTCGATGGCGGCCTCGACGTTGCCGGTGCCCATGCGGACCAGCGAGGTGGTGCTGAGCAGCCGCCCGAGCTGGTTGTCCTGGCCGAGCTGCGGGGCGCGTCGCAGGTAGCCGAGCGCCTCGTCGGAGGACTGCGTGGCGGCATCGGGTTGGCCGAGCCGCAGGTAGGCGTTGGTGGTGTCCTGGAGCAACCGGATGGCGCGTGCCGGGTCGTCGGTCTGCTGATAGTGGGTCGCGGCCTGGTGCAACACCGCGGCGGCCAGCTTGTGCAGCCGGGCCTGCGAGCGGAACGTCACGGTCGACGCCTCGGCGGCGGCCCGGGGCACCTCGATCTGTTCCAGGGCGGTGGCGATCCTCGCGGCGAACAGGTAGGCGTCCGAGGTGGGGGTGCTGCCGTCGGGCAGCGGGTCGTTGACCTGCCGGGCGAGTTCCGGTAGGCGCTCGTCGAGCAGCCGCGTGAGCACCTGCCGCGCGGACTGCGCCGCCGCGGTCGACGGCGACGCCAGCATTCGCAACAACACTTCGAGCATCCGCGACCGCTGGCCGACCCGATCGACGTCACCGAAGAGACGCGGCACCTGGTCGCGCGCGATCAGCTGGCGTGCGATGAGTCGCTCACCGAGCAGATCCGGGCGTACGGAGGGCAGCGGGGCGCCTCCGTAGGTCTCCCGCAGGTGTTGCAGCAGCCGTTCCACCCTGGCGTCGTCGCCGCGTAACGTGTCGACCTGGTCGAGCAGGAACCGCGCCTCGTCGTCGGTGTCCGCCCCGGCGAAGGTGGCGACCGCGAAGACGTCCATCCGTGGTCCGCTGCTGTCCAGACCGTGTCGGAGCAGCGTGGGGGCCCAGAACTCGCGGTCCTCCCGGTCGAGTAGCCGGTCCAGCAGGTCGTCGATGTCGTGCCGGTCGGCCGGGGACGCCGCGACGGCGGCAGCCTCGGTCGGCGCCGGTGGGGGGAGCAGGTCGAGCAGCGCCCGGGCGTGCAGGAGCAGTGGAGTGCTCAGTACGCGCAGCCACGGCACCAGGTCGGCGGGCGGCTCGGCCGGTGCCGCCAGGTCGGTCGTCGCGCTCCCCGTCGGCTGGTCCGGCTCGGGAAGCCCGCGCAGCCGACTGAACGCGGCGCGGGCCACCAGATAATGCTGGTAGCGGGCCACGTCGTCCAGCTGCTGCTGCGCCAACCGCAGGTCGAGCGCGGGGTCGTGGCTCTCCAACCCCATCGCGGCGTGCAGCCTGGGCAGGAAGGCCGTCGCCGACCGGGCGAGGAACACGATCCGTACCGGATGTCGGGCACCACCGGTGAGGCAGCCGAGCAGCAGGTCGGCGGCGGTGTCTGGGGTGTTGTCGACGTAGTCCACGACGATCAGCACCGGCCGGGGTACCGCGTCCAGTCGGGTCTGCGCCGGTTCGGTGGTGAAGTTCGCGATCCCGGCGACCCATCCGTCAGCTGCCGCCTGTCGGCACAACTCGGCGGCGAGCCGGGTCTTGCCGCTGCCAGCCGGGCCGGACACCACCGCGTAGCTGACCCGGGCCGGGGCGGCGCACCACTGTCTGAGCTGCGCGAACTCGACGGACCGGCCGGTGAACGGCACCAGTTGGTATTCGACGTGCAGCAGCGCGGTCAACGACGTACGCAGATTCTCCCGCAGCTGCGGGCCGAACGACCGATGGGCGGCCCGGATGCGGATCACCTGCCCGTTGCCCACGGAGAAGGAGAGCAGGTTGCTGATCCGTCGCGCCCCCGTGTGCTCCCAGGACCGCGGTAGGTGCTCCTGAAGGTCGCGGTCCGCGAGGAGCCGGGTGACCGGAACCGCCTCCAACCGGCTGCCGCCGTCGAAGGCGCGGTTGTCGGTGACGATCACGCCGACGAGCAGGCCACTGCTCCAGACGGCCGCGCCGGACAGGCCGGCCCACCCGGACTCGTCGCGCCGACGTGCCGGCCGGACGTTCAGCGGCCTGGCCGAGGTGACGTCCAACGACAGGAGTTTCTGCCGGTCGGCGCTGTAGGGCGCGGTCACGCCACGGACGTCCTCCAGATCCCGGCGCTCCTCGGCGTGGACCGGCTCTGCCGTCTGCACATCGGGAAATCCGATCGCCCGGAACGGCAGTGGCTCGTCGACGTCGATGTGGGCGATCTCGATCGGCTCCTCGTCGCCATCGACGTGATCCCAGATCGTATCGAGCAGCACCACTGCGGCGTCCAGGTCGGGGTCGGCCGACAGGATCCGTGCCGTGGCGGTCGTCCAGGCGCGCGGATCCTCGGTGTCGGCCCGGCGCACCTCGATGTCGGCGGGTTCGGCCCCGTCGACCACGTGTGCGGCGGTCAGCACCACACCGGGGGCGATCAGCAGGCCCGTACCTCGACTCGGCCGACCGTCGACGGTGCAGCTGATCTCGACAACGCGGTTGATCATGCGGGTCCGGTTCCGTTCAGGTCCTCGGTGCCGATCAGCCACAGCTGGGATCGGTCCGGTAGTCGTTTCCACCGGCGTGACCGGGCGTCGGTGAAGTGCACCTCGAACTCCTCTGGCAGCGGAGAGCCGGATTCCGGTGGCAGCGCGAAGACATGCCGGAAGGAGTTGTACGGCTGGATCGTCACCGGCCCGGCCTCGGCCTCGCTGAACTGTGGCTCTCCGACGGCCGGCCGATAGTTGACGGACACGCGGTGGATCACGTCGGGGCTGTGGTTCACCACCTCGACCTCCACCGCGCCCGGAAGATCCTGGCCTCCCCGGTAGCTGTCGCCGAGCCGCAGCGACACCCGGCGGGCCTGACCGTTGGCCCGCTCCTCCTGGTCGGCTTCGCAGAACGCGGACACCGCCCGCCCGATCACCGTCACCTGTTCGGCCAGGCGATCGACAGCGGCGTCGGCCCCGGCCGAGCGCTGTGTTCGCAGGATGGCCAGCAGGGCCGTGACAGCGACCGCCAGGGCCGCGACGCTCGCCGACAGCGAGATCAACGCAATCACGGTGGCCGTCCCGCCCACCACCAACCCCCGCAGTCGTGGGCGACACCGGTGCTCCGGTGCGCCTGCTGTCGTCTTGTCGTACGGCGCTTCGAGCATAGTGACGTGCCCGATCCGAGACGAGCACCGGAGTGACGGTGTGGCTACTCCGTTCGGCTGGTTCGCGGTGTCCGGGTATTGCCGCTGAACCGTCCGATGTCCACACCGGCGTCGGCTGATCCCGTCGGAATGACGCCAACGCACTGTCGGGGGTCCGGTGCGGCGGGCTAGATTCCGCTGTGTCCATCACCCCTCGCGCGACCGGTGCCAGCCGAAGGCCGGCGGGTTCGGCCACCCCCGGACCGCGACACTCCAGATCGGAGCATCGGCTGCGTCAGGTGGCGTTGCTGCTGGCGCGTACCGCCTCGGCCCGGTTGTGCTGGTGGCGGCTGATCGGGAGACCGTGGCAGCGGGTCGACGGGCCGTCCCCGCCGTACGTGGCCCTGGCGCGTCGCCGTCGCCGCTGGTGGCAGCAGCTCGGGGCGGTGCTCGGCTGGCCGGTGGCCGGTCTGGCCGCGCTGGCCGGGGGCGGGTGGCTGGCCCACCGCATCGTCGACGTGCTGGTCGACGCGTCGAAGCGGGAGGCCGCGCACGACCTGCTCGACCGGTCGGGCGCCCAGGTCGTGGCGGACCTCGGCGGCACCGGGCCGCTGGGTCGGCTCCTGCCGGTGCTGCTGGTGACGGCGGTGTTGGCGGCGGTCGGCACGGTACGCACCGTGGCGCGACGGGAGATGCGCCAGCCGACGGAGTCGGTTCCGCCGCGTACGCTGTTGCGCCGTCATCGCACCTCGACGCTGCTGACCGTCGCCCCCTGGGCGCTCGGGGTGGCGGCGTTCGGTGCGGTCAGCGGCTACCTCGGTTACCGGGTGCTACCCCGCACCGCACCGCAGTGGCAGGCGGTCGGCGTCACGTTGGAAGAGCCCCGGCTGACCCCCGCGCAGTGGTGGACGTCGACCGTCGCGGCGGTGGCGGTCATCGCCCTCGGCGTCGGACTGCGTACCCACTGGGGACGTTTCGTGGTGGTACGGGCCGGTCTCGTGCTGGCGCGTCGGTTGCCGTGGCGGACCATCGGTTTCCTCGACGACGCGGTAACCTCCGGCGAGCTGCGCGTGGTCGGCGGCGGGTACCAGTTCCGCGACCCGGACCGGGTACGTGCGCTGCTGCGCGGCGACGTCGACCAGGCCGACCTCCGGTCGATGCCGATCGTCGAACTGGCCGCCCGTCGACAGTTGGCCGCGGCCGACCTCGCCTGGCGGCAGGAGGTCGCTCTCGGTGCTGCCGGCGCCCGGATCGGCTGGGCCCGACACCGCGCGGAGTGGGCGGAACTGAGCGCCGGACGGCACCGGTCGCCCATGCCACGTTGGGTCTACCGGAGCACGTCGAGCGCGTTTGCCTGGGCGTCGGCCGTCGAGGCGGCCGAGCCCGGCGTGTGGTCGGCGCTGGCCGGCTGGTGCGACCAGGTGGCGCGGACCGGCCGCCGTTGGCGGCTGTCGCGGGCGGTGATCAGCCCCACCGTGGCGCAGGTGGCTCGGTTCGCCTGGCTGGAGGCGGCGATCCGGGGAGAGCCGGGCGCGTTGGCCGCGCTCGGTGACCTGGTGCGGCGCCGAGACGGCGACGAGCCGCCGGTGGAGTCCTTCACCGGGCTGGCCCACCTGCTCGGTGCCGATCTGGCCCGGCACCTCGACGCAGGCGACGCGACCCGGCGTCGCTGGCTGGACTGGCGTCGGCCGTTGGGCCTGTCCGCGCGGTTCGGGATCACGCTGCAGGCGTGGGCCGTCGCGATCGACACGGGCGAACCGGCGAGCCGCTCGGGTGCCGCCGTCGCCCTGATCGACCTGGCCGAGACCGGCAAGGGGCGGGGCCTCTCCGACCGGCTACTCCGGCTGCTGCTCTTTCACACGGCCGTGCAGGTGCGGATCGCGGCGGTCACCGCCGACGAACCCGACGCGGCGGCCGGTCTCGCCGAGACGGTCCGGCGTTGGCGGCACACCCGGCACCGGTGGTTCGGTGGCCGGCTGAGCCGGTGGCTGCTGCTGTTACCGGCCGAGGCGCTGCTCGCCCGTGGGGCACCGGAGGGTGCCCCGTCGACCCGGCGACCGCCCGCCCCCGAGCGGTTCGCCGAGCAGAGCCTTCGGGCCCTGGACACCGCCGCCGCCGAGGGACCTGTGGTGACGTGCGGCCGGGTGTTCGGGGCGCTGATCCGCAGCGACGTCTACGCCGACTGGGCCCGGATCTGGCCCTACGATCCACGGAGTTCCCGCCTGGTCGAGGCGGTGGACACCGACGTGCCGGACGCCGGGGACGCGCCGACACCTCAGCGCTGGCGCGCCACCCCGGTCACCCCGGCCCTGGCCGACGCGCTCGGCTGGGCCGACGCCGTGGCCACCCGCAACGGGATGGACCGGGTTCCTCCCGGGCTGCTGGCCTTGGCGCTGGTGCGGGACCCGCGCAGCGGTGCCGCCCGGTGCCTGACGGCGGTGCAGGGCGTCACCCGCGAGCAGGTGATGTCCCGCATCCGGCAGGATCTCCTGCGCGCCGTCACGCTGCAGGAGTGAGGTTGTCCCGAACCCAGCCGGCGAGCAGGCGGGCGCAGCCGTCCACCGACTCCTTCCAGGTGCGGTCGGCTCCCGCTCCGGCTTCGTCGCTGACCTGCTTCACCACCCGCACAGGTACGCCGAACGCGCGCGCCGTCGACGCCACCGCGTACCCCTCCATGTCCACCAGGTGGGCGCGGCGGCCCAGTGCCGCACGGGCCTCGTCGTCGGCGATGAAGCGGTCACCGGTGGCCAGCGTCGGGCCGTCGCCCAGGGCCAGCGGCGCGCCCACGCTCTGGCCGGTGAGCCGGCGGATGAACTCGGTGTCCAGGTCGTGCTGCAGGACGCTGCCGACCTCGTGGGTGCCGGTCAGCCCCGCGTGCAGGGCGCCTGCGGTGCCGAGGTTGACCAGGACTGACGGCAGCGGGTGGCGGGCCAGTGTGGCCGCGACCGCGGCGGCGGAGTTGACCTTGCCCATCCCGGTCAGCAGCACCGGCAGATCCGCGTCGAGATACGCGGCCTCCTCGGCGATGGCCAGGACGAGCAGCGGACGGTCCGGGCTGATCGTTCCGCGAAGATCCATCGGGCGATGGTAGCCGCTGTCCGCGACGGGCCGGTGCCGCCGGCATCGGCGCGGAGCAGGGCGCATCGACGTACCCTGCCAGGGTGGAGCATGAAGACCGGATCGCCCTGTTTCTGGACTACGAGAACCTGGCGTTGGGGGTGCGCGACCACCACGGCGGGGCGATGTTCGACTTCCGGCCGATCGCCGACGCGTTGGCCGAGCGGGGACGGGTGGTGGTGCGTCGGGCGTACGCCGACTGGTCGTACTTCGACGAGGACCGTCGGATGCTGACCCGCTCGCACGTCGAGTTGATCGAGATCCCGCAGCGGATGGGTGCCACGCGGAAGAACGCCGCCGACATCAAGATGGCCGTCGACGCCATCGAGTTGGCCTTCGAGCGCGGCTACATCTCCACCTTCGTCCTCTGCACCGGTGACAGCGACTTCACTCCGCTGGTGCACAAGCTCCGCGAACTCAACAAGCAGGTGATCGGTGTGGGGGTCGAGAAATCCACCTCGGCTCTGCTGCCACCGGCGTGCGACGAGTTCCTCTACTACGACCGGTTGGAGGGCGTCGACATCCTGCCGACACGCGGACGACGGTCCCGTCCGGCCCGGCTGCCCGAACCGGAACCGCAGCCCGTCGAGCCGGAGGAGAGCGAGGCGTCGGCGGGCGAGGAGCCGGCCCGGGACGCCGACGCGCTGGCCGTCCTCGTCGCGCAGACCGTCGCGGGTCTGCAGGGCGGCTCCGGTGGGGCGGTGACCGCGTCGCGGTTGAAGCGGACCCTGCTGCGCAAGGATCCGACCTTCAGCGAGTCCGACTACGGATTCCGCACCTTCGGCGAACTGCTCCGCCATCTCGCCGAACGACGGCTGATCGAGTTGGCGGAGGGTCCCGCCAAGGGTGACCCGGAGGTCTCCCTGCCGGAACACGGTGACCGGGAGACGGCTTTCGTGCTGCTCAACTCGGTGGTGCGTGATCTCGGCGGCGAGAACGGAGAGGTGGCCCTGTCCGGTCTGAAGAACCAGCTCCGACGGGTGCGGCCGGACTTCAGCGAGAAGAAGCTGGGCTACCGAGGTTTCCTCCAGTTCTGCAAGGCCGCCGCCACGGAGGGGGCGGTGGGGCTGCGGTGGAGCGCCGAGGCGGACGACTACCTACTCACCGCTTCCTGACCGACCGGGGCGCGGCGGGCCGGTCACTCCCAGCGGAACAGCGCGCTGGCGACCACGGCTCCGCTGACGACCGTCGCGCCGAGGCCGACCAGGTTGGTCGCCGACACCGAGGTGCCGGCCCACACGGCCGACATGGCCTCGACGGCCGCGCCGAACGGTAGCCAGCCGCCGACCTCGGCGAGCGGCTCGGGCAGGGCGTCGCGGCCACCGAACATGCCGCCGAGGGCGCCGAGCACGAAGAAGGCGACCAGGCCGATGGCGACGGCGGAGTTGGGCGTGGGTGCCACCGCCGCGACGATCATGCCGGTGGCGTACATCGCCGCCATCGCCAGGGCGATCACCGCGACCGCCGGGCCGGGGTCGGTGGGCAGGCCGGCGTCGAAGACCAGGACCGCGACGACCAGGGCCACCGCGATGCCGACCAGCGACTGGAGGACGCTGACGACGGCCTGGGCGGCGAGGACCATGACCGGGGACGCCGGGGTGACCCCGAGCCGACGGAGGATGCCGGAGCGCCGGTAGTAGGAGAGGAAGCTCGGCATGTTGACGATGCCCACGATCGCGATGACCATCGTGAACACCAGCGGCAGGACGTAGAGGTCCAGCGCGTTGCGCCCGTTGTCGACGATCGCCTGGCTCGCGGAGGAGGCGCTGGTCAACAGGATCAGCAACGGCAGACAGAGCGGGACCACCAGCCCGGCCGTGTCCCGGACGACCATCCGCGCCTCGCACCCGATGAGCGTGAGCAGCGAGCGGAGTCCGGGCCGGTGGGCTTCGGCGAGCGTACTCATGCGGATTCCTCCTCCAGTGGCCTGCCGGTGAGCGCGACGAACGCGTCGTCGAGGGTGGCGGTGCCGGCGCGGGTGATGAGATCCGCCGGGGTGCCAAGCGCGACGACCCGACCAGCGTCGAGCACCGCCACCCGGTCGCAGAGCCGCTCGACCTCCTCCATGGTGTGGCTGACGAGCAGCACGCTGACCCCGTCGGAGGTGAGTCGTTCGACAGTGCCCCACACCCGCCGCCGGGCCTTCGGGTCGAGCCCGGTGGTCAGCTCGTCGAGGATCACCACCCGGGGGCGGCCGGCGATGGCGAGGGCGATGGAGAGCCGCTGCTGCTGGCCGCCGGAGAGCTTGTCGAACAGCGTCCGGCGGTGGTCGGTCAGCTCGACCATGTCCAGCAGTTCGTCGGTGGGGCGAGGGTCGGGGTAGAAGCTCCGGTAGAGATCGACAAGTTCGGTGACCCGCAACGAGTGATGCAGGTGGGCCTGCTGCAGCTGCACGCCCAGGACCTGCCGCAGCCGCGCCCGGTCCCGGCGCGGATCGAGGCCGAGCACGCGTACCCGCCCCCGATCGGGTACGCGTAGCCCGGCGATCATCTCGACCGTCGTCGTCTTACCGGCGCCGTTGGCACCGACCACGCCGACCGCCTCGCCGACCTCGACCCGCAGGCTCACGTCGACGACCGCCCTGGTGCGGCGGTAACTCTTGGCGAGGTGCTCGGCGAGGATCGCCGGTTCGGCGCTGGTCATACCTCGACGCTACGGACGGTCCCGATCCGTGTCGGGTCCCGAAAGTCATCACCTGCGGGCATTACTTTCGGCACCGGCGGCCCGGTCTCGGCCCGACCTAGAGTGGGATCGTGCGACGCGTCGGAACGGAGGAGTGGTCCGGCCTCGCGATGCTCGTGGTGGCTGTCGCCGTTGCCGCTCCGGGCCTCTTCGGTGCCGTCGAGACCGCCGTTCCGCAGGGCCTGTGGATCGCGATCTTCGTCGGCTACCTGGTCGCCACCTTCGTCGCGGTGGCCACCTGGATGGCCCGTCCGACGCGGTACGCGGCGTTGGCCGCGGCCGTCGTCACCGCCTGGGTCCTGCTGCTGTCGGCGTCCGGCCAGGGACTGTTGCCGGTGCTGCTGGTGCTCACCGCCGCGGTGAGTGTGTACGTGGTGCCGGTACGGGTGGGGTTGCTGGTCGTGGCGGGCAACACCCTGGTGATCGCCCTCGCTGCCGCGTCGAGCATGCGCGGCGTCGTCGACAGCGCCATCACGCTGGGTTTCTACCTGCTCATTCAGGTGGCGACCCTGCTCAGTTCGGTCACCCTGCTGCGCGAGCAGCGGATGCGCCGCGAGCTGGCCGAGGCGCACGTCGAGTTGCAGGCCGCCAGCGTCCTGCTCTCGGAGTCGGCCGCCACCGCGGAACGGCTGCGCATCTCCCGTGAACTGCACGACCTGATCGGGCACCAGCTGACCGTGCTGGCCCTGGAGTTGGAGACCGCCCGTCATCTGGAGGGGCCGGCCGTCCGTACCCACCTCGAGCGGGCCAACCGGGTCGCCCGGGACCTGCTCGGCGACGTGCGGTCCACGGTTGGTCGGCTGCGGACCGAGAGCCCCGATCTTGAGCAGGCGCTGCGTCGGGTGACACAGGATCTGCCCGGACTGGAGGTGACCATCGACGTGGCTGCGGGAGTCAGGATCGACGAGGAGCACAGTGCGGCGTTCGTCCGGGCCACGCAGGAGATCGTCACGAACACCATCCGGCACGCGGACGCGCGTACCCTGCGGATCTCGGTGACCGGCGACGAGCGGGAGACCGTCCTGGACGCCCGCGACGACGGTCGGGGAGCGCCACGGCCCGCCCTCGGCAACGGGCTGCGCGGCCTGGGTGAGCGTTTCGCCGCTCTCGGTGGTGACCTTGCCGTCGACGGCAGCGACGGGTTCCGGGTGACCGTCCGGGTGCCGGCGCGATGATCCGGGTGGTGGTGGTCGACGACCAGACGCTCATCCGGCAGGGCATCCGGGGGTTGCTGGAGGTCGCCGGGATCGACGTGGTCGGCGAGGCCGACGACGGCCGGGCCGCGTTGCCGGTCATCGTGCGTACCTCACCCGACGTGATCCTGCTCGACCTGCGGATGCCCCAGTTCGACGGCATCTGGACGCTGGAGCGGCTACGCGCGGAGAACGTCGACATCCCGGTGCTGGTGCTGACCACGTTCGACGACGACGAACTCGTCCTCGCCGCGCTGCGCGCGGGTGCCCGCGGCTATCTGTTGAAGGACGTCACGCTGGAGCAGCTCACCCGGGCGATCCGGACGCTCGCCGACGGCGGCACGCTGATCGCGCCGTCGATCACCGATCGGATGCTGCGGGCGATCCGGTCCGGGCCGTCTCCGGCCGGTCCGCAGGCGACACCGGTGCAGAGCCTGACCGAACGTGAACAGGAGGTGCTGCGGCTCGTGGCGCGGGGCTACAGCAATCGGGAGATCGCCGAGGTGCTGTTCCTCGCCGAGGGGACCGTCAAGAACCACGTCTCCACGATCCTCACCAAGCTCGGCGCTCGGGATCGCACCAACGCGGTGCTCCGTGCGCTGCACGAGGGAATCCTGGGATGACCGTCCGGCATCCGGCGTCGGGCGGACGGTGGGGGCGAGGGCACGGTTGCGGCGCCGTGGACCACCCGCCGCGTGACAGGGCTCCGGCCCGGCGGATCGTCCCGCCGGGCCGGAGCTGGTGTGGTGCGACGCGGGCGCGGGTCAGCTCGTCCGCACCGAACCGTTGACCTTGCTGTCGCGGATGGTGGCGCCGATGGCGTCCACCGAGCCGTTCACCCGGCTCTCCACGATGGAGACCACGGAGGCGTTCACCGCGTGGATCGAACCGTTCAGGGTCGAGTTGAACACGATCAGCCCGGCACCCGGGTTGACCTTGATGGCTCCGTTCTGGGTCACCCCGTCCATGCAGGTGATCCCGTCCTTGATGGTCATGCTGCCGTTGTGACGTCCGGTGAGGACCGTGGTGCAGGCCGGGTAGCTCGGCTGCGTCTGCACGTTCAGCTCGCTGAAGGCCACCGCGCGGGCGTTGTTGGTACGCGGGTCGTCCAGCTTGAGGACGTCGAAGCCCTTCTGGATGTCGTTGGAGTAGATGTATCCGTTGTGGTAGTAGGTCGACCACGCCCCACCGAGGATGCGGCGGGTGTCCGACAGCGGCCCGCGCTCCCAGAAGGCGATCTCGACCGGGTTGGCCGAGTCGGTGAAGTCGATGACCGAGACGCCGCCCTGGTACCAGGCCTGGACCATGATGTCGCGGCCCATCGCCGGGATCAGCGACCCGTTGTGCGCCACGCAGTTCTCCAGGTCGGTGTTCTCCCGGGGGATCTTGAAGTAGCTCCGGAAGACCAGCTCGCGGTCGGCGCCGCTGCCGACGATGTCGTAGATGGCGTTGGCACCCTGGTTGGCCCGGTAGCTGCTGGTGCAGATCGCGCCGCTGCCGCCGCCGAGTTCGTCGGTGAAGATCACCTTGGTGCCGGCGTTGTTGAACGTGGCCGAGTGCCAGAACGCGAAGTTGGTGTCCCGCACCTGGCTGATGATCACCGGGTTCTCCCGGTCGGAGATGTCCATCAGCACGCCGTCACCCATGCAGGCACCGGCGGCCAGGTCCAGCTCGGGGTAGGTGGTGATGTCGTGGCAGCCGCTGGTGCTGGTGTTGCCGGAGGTGCCGGGGAAGAGCACCGGGGTGGCCACCACCGAGGCGCTGGTCGGGTTGTCCAGCGGCACCTTGATGATCGAGATCTTGTCGTGCGGCGGCTTGCAGTAGAACGCGCTGCTCGACGGGCTGTACGACTGCACGTAGACGTAGACGCTCTGGTCGTCCTTGCTCGGCACCAGGGTGAGGGTGTGCGAACCGCAGTCGGTGCGGACCGACTTGATGTAGCGCGGGTTCGCCTTGTCGCTGATGTCGAAGATCCGGACGCCCTCCCAGGAACTCTCCTGGGCCACCGAACCACTGCTGCTGTCGCACGAGTCGTCACTGCGCGGCGAGTCGACCGCGAGGAACAACAGGTTGCCGAAGACCGAGGGGTCGCCCTGCGCGCCGACGCAGACGACCTGGCTGACCACCTGCGGCGAGGTGGGGTCGCTGATGTCGAAGACGTTGAAACCGTTGTAGTTGCCGGCGAAGACGTAGTCGCCCTGGAACGCCAGGTCCGAGTTGTACGCGCTCTCGCTGGCGAACCCGCCGAACTTCGGGATGTTGGCGACCTGCTGGAGGTTGGGGGAGCTGACGATCTCGTCGATCCCCGGGATGGTGTTCGCGGTGGACTCGGCACCGCTCGCCGGCGCGGCGGCCACACCGGCGACGAGAAGGGCAGCGGTAGCGGCCAGGCTGATGGCCAGCCTTCGGCTCCCTCGTGGGGTTGGATCGGACATGTAGGACACCCTTCGTCGAGGATCAGCAGGGGTAGCGGGACGATAACGCCGTCGGGGCAAGGGCATCGATGTGCTGGTGGTCACGGTTCAGCAACACGACCGGCGCCGGTGGGGTGCAAAACTGTCGCAGCTGGGGTCAATTGATCCTTTCGCCGGGCCGTACCCTCCCGTCGCAGGTCGGCCCGCGCTAACATCCCGCCAACCTCGACCAACGGCGGGAGGCACGTGTGCTGGGGGTACGGATCCGGGAGCGTCTCGCACGTTCGCGCAGGCTGGTGCTGATCGAGATGGCGGTGTTGGCCGTCCTGGCCGTCGGGGTGGCACTGGTGCTCTGGTGGCCGCAGAGCGAGCCCGAGCCGGCGACCACGTCGAGCACCCCCGCGCCGATCGAACTTCCCGGCCTGCCGGACGCCACCGCGCCGGTGCTGATGCCCGGACGCCCCGGCGAGTCGGCGAAGTCGCTGCCGGCGAACGAGATGTCGGCGATGCCGCGCCCGCCGCACAACAACGCCGACGTCCGCTTCGTCACCATGATGATTCCGCACCACGAGCAGGCGCTGGTGATGGCCCGGTTGGTGGCGGACCGGGGCGAGAACCCCCAGCTGAAGATCATTGCGGAACGGATCCTGGCCGCCCAGGGTCCGGAGATCAAGGTGTTGGAGGCGTGGCTTGCCGACCGGGGTCTGGACCGTGACTCCGGTGGCGATCATCGGCACCGCATGTCCGGCATGCAGTCGGCGGAGGCGCTGAACCGACTCACCGCCGCCCGGGGGGCCGAGTTCGACCGGATGTTCGTCGCCATGATGACCGACCATCACCAGGGCGCGATCGACATGGGCAAGGAGGCACTGACGCTCGGTTCCGACATCACCGTGAACGAACTGGCCAGCAGTGTGGTGGTGGAGCAGAGCGTCGAGATCAACCGGATGCGTCAGGCGTTGGCGGAGGGGACCTGACGCCCGGCTGAGCGTCGAACGACGTCGCACCGACAACTGGCGTTGTCGGTGCGGTGCGCCACCCGCTCGCGGGCGTACGCAGGCATCGACTGTTGTATCGATCAACGTCGACTGAAAGACTCGACCTCGGGCTGAGCCCACCGCACCAGGGAGCCGGTGCGGTCACGCGGCGGTGTGGGCATACCGCGCGTGTCACGGTCCGGGCAGCCCTGTCCCCGTGTGCCGCCGCCGACGTCCGCCGTCGACACCTGGCAGTCGTCCCAACGCGGTGCCCGACCCTCGGACCGGCCAAGGAGCCGGCGCGTCGTCGCCCCCGGCCGGTCACCGTTCTTGGAGGTAACGATGCTCCGCACGTTCGGTGTGGCGCTGACCGTCGCGACCCTGACCGCTGGCGCCCTGGTCACCGCGGCCGCTGCCGCCGACTCCCCGGCCGCCCCGCCCCTGGCACCCCTGTGGACCCCGATCCCGAGCCCGCCTTCGTCGCCGAGCCTGACCCCGTCCCCGACCCCGCCCAATATCTCGTCGCCGTCACCGACGGTGGCCTGCCCGCCGGCGCTGCCGATCAGTGGCCAGGTCTCCGACGTCACCGCCACCACCATCACCATCAGCTACTCCCTGATCTTCAACGGCCCGCCCTGCGGTTACGACCTGCCGATAACCGTCCACTTCTTCACCAGCCGCGACGACGCGGAGAAGTGGCGGGACCCGGCGGCCGAGACGGTCACCGGAATGGAGCGCTACGGGAAGGTCACGGTGGACGGACTGACCCCGGACACCGAGTACTGGTTCCGGTTCAGTGACGTCGAGGATCGGCGCGATCCGTACATCGGGGGGCCGGTGCGGACGCAATCGTCGACCGGCTGCGAGGCGACCGCCGCGATCGACGCCAGTTGGGCCACCGGCTTCGTCGCCACGGTCACCGTACGCAACACCGGCAGCGAGCCGCTCGACGGCTGGCAGGTCCGGTGGCGCTGGTCGGGCGACCAGCAGGTCCAGACGGTCTGGGGTGGCGTGCTCGACGGCGCGGGCCCTGACGTGACGGTACGCAACGCACCGTACAACGGCACCGTGGCACCGGACGGCACCACCACGTTCGGGCTGCTCGTGGTCGGCGTGGTGCCCACCGGGATCGCAATGACCTGCGGCTGACGGACGCACGGCGTCGGGTCCCCGGGTGGGGCGCTGCCGGCACGCTTGACTTTATGCCATAAAGTAGTTTGCGTGAACACCGACGATGACCTGCCACCCGAGGACCCGGCTGCCGCCCTGCGACTGATCGACGAGCAGCGGGCGACCGCCGCCCGCCAGTTCGAGCCCGACCCCCGTGCCTACTACTGGCCCTGGGGGCTGGCCTGGCTGATCGGCTTCGGGCTGCACTTCCTCTACTACTCGCCGGGTGACACGCCCCTGGTCGGGATGCCCTCGTGGCTGCCACTGACCACATTGTTCGTGCTGCTGACCGCCGCCGGTGCCGTCACCGCGGTGGCCGGCGTACGGGCGCACGGACAGGTGACCGGGGAGTCCGCCCGGCGTGGCGCCTGGTACGGCTGGTCCTGGGGGCTGGGCTTCCTGACCATCTTCGTGCTCGCCGGTCGGGTGTCCGACAGCCTCCCGCCGGACCTCATCGGCCTGCTCTGGTCAGCCCTCGCGGTGGGTCTGACCGGCATCCTGCACATGGCCGGCGGCGCGATCTGGATGGAGCGCCCGCTGTTCCTGCTCGGCGTCTGGATCACCGCGGTCAACGTGCTCGGCACCATCGCCGGCCCCGGCTGGCACGCGCTGGTCGTGTCGGTGGCCGGCGGTGGCGGGATGCTCCTGGCCGGCCTGCTCGGCTGGCTCCGCCGGAGGGGTCAAGCGTGACCGAACTCGATCCGGTAATCCACGCCCAGGCACGGTTGAGAGTGGTCGCCTCGCTCTCCGCTCTGCCCGAATGTGATCAGGTGACCTTCCCTCGTCTCCAGGAGGTCCTCGGGATGACCGCCGGAAACCTCTCGGTGCACCTGCGGCGACTGGAGGAAGCCGGGTACGTCGCCGTCACCAAGACCCACCGGGGACGTACCCCGGTCACCCTGATCGCCCTCACCCGCCGGGGCCGCCTGGCCTTCGAGGAGTACACGGAAGCGATCCGCTCGCTGCTCGCACCCGCCGACGTCAAGGAGACACCATGATCCTCGCCAGGGCCGAGCAGGCCACCCGACGCTACGGTGACGTACTGGCCCTCGACCAGGTCGACCTGGACGTGCCGGCCGGGGAACTGGTCGGCCTCCTCGGGCCGAACGGGGCCGGCAAGAGCACCCTGCTCAACCTGCTCATCGGTCTGCGTCGGCCGACCGGCGGCCGGGTGCTGCTGTTCGGCGGTGATCCCCGCGACCCCGCGCGTCGCCGACAGGTCGGGGTCACCCCGCAGGAGACCGGGTTGCCCGGCACGCTGCGCGTCGGCGAGGTGGTCGACTTCGTCGGGGCGCACTTTCCCGACCCCGTCCCACGGGCCGAGCTGCTCGACCGGTTCGGCCTGGCGGACCTGGCCCGGCGGCAGACCGGAGGGCTGTCCGGAGGGCAGCGGCGGCGGCTGGCGGTGGCGCTGGCCTTCGTCGGTCGGCCGCGACTGGTCCTGCTCGACGAACCGACCACCGGCCTCGACGTCGAGGCCCGGCGCACGCTGTGGGACGCGATCCGGGACTTCCACGCCGACGGCGGCACGGTCCTGCTCACCAGCCACTACCTGGAGGAGGTCGAGGCGCTGGCGCAGCGGGTGGTGGTCATCGGGCAGGGTCGGGTGCTCGCCGACGACACCGTCTCCGCCATCCGCGGAGTGGTCGACCTGCGTCGGGTCAGCCTGACCACCGACGACCTGCCGACACTGCCGCACGTGGTGCGGGTGGAGCGGGACCGGGACCGGGTCCACCTGCTCACCGGCGACGCCGACCAACTGGTCCGTGACCTGGTCACCGCCGGGGTGGCCTTCCGCGACCTGGAGGTCCGCCCCACCTCGCTGGAGGAGGCCTTCCTCACCATCACCGCCGACAGTCGGCCGGCGGACGCCGACGTACCGACCCCCGCCTGAGGAGATCACCGTGCAGTACGCCCTGGCCCATGCCCGTTACCAACTGCTGGAGATCGTCCGGACGCCGGTGGCCGTCTTCGGCAGCGCCTTCTTCCCCGCCGCCGCGATGCTCTTCTTCGTGGTGCCGGCGGTCGGCGACAACGCCGTCGGCGCCACCTACGCCACCGCCGCCATGGTCACCTTCGCGGTGCTCAGCGCCAACGTCTTCCAGTACGGCATCGGCGTCGCCGAGGACCGCGCCCAGCCGTGGGATCCGTACCTGCGCACCCTTCCGGTGGGACCGACGCCCCGATTCGTCGGCCGGGTGCTGGCGGGCCTGTGTCTCACCTACCTGTCGCTGCTGCCGGTGGTGCTCATCGCGGCGCTGCTCACCGAGGCGCGTACCACCGTGGCGGGGTTCGCGCTCGCCGCCGCCGCCGTCGCCGTGGTGTCCGTACCGTTCACGCTGATGGGGCTGGCCATCGGGTACGCGCTGCCGAGCAAGGCGGCTATCGTCGTCGCCCAGCTGGTGTTCTTCCCGCTGGCCGTCGGCGGTGGTCTGCTCAGCGCACCGGGACAGGCCCCCGCCTTCATCGAGACGATCGCGCCGTTCCTGCCCACGCGGGGTGCCGTGGAGCTGATGTGGACGGCGGTCGGCGACTTCCGGCCCGAGCCGACCTCGATGGTCATGCTCGGGGTGTGGATCGTCGCGTTGGCGGGACTCGCCGGTTGGGCGTACCGCCGCGACGAGGGACGCCGCTTCTCCTGACCGGGTTCGGGCGGCAAGGCCGCGCGTCGGCGCGGGGCGTCATACAGTCGGGGCATGCCGGAGATCGTCCAGTTGCTGGCCTCGCCCGTGCACCGGTTCGTGGGCCGGCCGGCGGACGGGCCGGAACGGGCGCCCGCCGGTGAGCTGGTGAACGAGATCCAGGTCCGGGCGGAGCTGGGCATCGTCGGCGACCGGTACTTGGGCAAGGCCGCGCACCGTCAGGCGAGCGTCACCGTCATCGCGGCCGAGTCGCTGCCGCCGGGGATCGGCCTGGCCGAGGTCCGCCGCAACATCCTGACCAGCGGCGTCGGCGTGGACGACCTGGTCGGCGCGACGCTGGTGCTCGACTCGGGCGAGGGACCGGTGCGGCTGCGGGTGAACCGGCCGGCACCCCCGTGCGCCTGGATGGACGTGACCGTCGGCCCCGGTGCCTGGCGCGGCCTGCGCGGCAGAGGCGGTGTTCGCTGCACCCCGTTGACCGATGGCATCCTGCGGGTCGGTCCGGTCGAGGTGACGATCGAGGACGCCGGGGGAGCACAGGGCTGAACCACTCCGCGTGGCGGCTCTCGGCGTCCGGCCACGGGATGGGCGATGACCGGTGCGTCCGGCGGCACGGTCAGTCGCTGAACTCGGCGCGGTCCACGGTGAAGAGGGTGCCGGTGCCGCCGGTGAACACCAGGTAGAGGTCGTGGATTCCGTTCGCCGCCGGTGGGCTGGTGTCGATCCAGGTCGTCGCGGTCACCCAGTCGCTGCCATCTCCCGACGGTACGGTCATCGAGCCGACCAGCGGTCCGCTCGGGCTGCCGATCCGGGCCTCGATGACTCCGCCGCCCTGCGCGGCGACGGTGACGTGCAGGCGCAGCTGGCCCTTCTGCTCCGGGAAGCCCGCCGCCGAGCCGTCCGCGAAGTTGACGTTCGCCCAGCGGAGGTGGCTGCCATCGCGTACGCCCGTGACGACCTTGCCGTGCTCGGGCGTCGTGACCACCCGCAGCCCGGCGGACTGCCCGTCGTTCTCCTCGGCGAGGTAGGTGGAGAACACGTCCTTGCGGTCGGGGAGCGCGGGCAGCTCGGACCACGTCGGTACGAACGTCGTGACGCTGCGGCCACGGAGTTCGGTGCTGAACGACCCGCCGTGCGTGCGGACCTCGGCCAGCTTCTTCATGTTCTCGTTCGCCGACGTGCGGTACGGCACCACCGACGAGCGCGGGCCCTTGCCGGTGGCGACGTGGGAGACGCAGTCGCCCTGGTTGCGGAACGTCGGGTTGACGAAGTGGGCCCATCCGCCCTTCTTGCAGTCCTGCTTGGTCTCCGGTGGCAGCGGGAAACCGCCGGTGAGGTCGACGGTGAGCGGGACGTCGTCCGGGTTGTTGTTGACCACGACGATGGTGAAGTCGTGGGTCGCCGCGTCCTTGTACGCGGTGACCGTCACCCCGGGCGACGGTGTGCTGGTGGCATCGATCATCACGTCGCCCGGGTCGAGGAACCGGCTGTACTGGCCGAACGTGTAGTACCGCTTGAAGATGCGGTACTGGCCGTTCTCGGTCGGGTTGCCGCTCTGCGGGGTGCCGGTGTTGACCAGGCGGATCAGATCCGAGCCGTCCGCGCCGTTGTTCGCCACCGGCCACCACCAGAAGTAGCCGCTCAGCCGGGTCTCGTCGAACAGGTTGCCGATGAGAGTCGCGTAGCGCAGGCCGTCGCTGATGGTGTTGTTGACGAACAGCCGGTCACGCGGTGAGCCCTGGTTCATGTACTCGGTCTGCCAGATGGTCTTGCCCAACGTGTGCGAGGTGGTGAACGCGGTGGGCGCGGCCCGGGTGGCGTCGTCGATCAGCCCGGCGTAACCGTGTGCCGCGACGACGTCGACGTACCGGTTCGCCGCCGGTTCGCCGATCGCGGGCAGCGCGTACCCCTCGTGGAAGCCGACGCCCTCGCCGAGGACGATCTTCGCGGTGACGCCCCGGCGCTCGAAGGTGGGGCCGAGGTGGTCGCGTACCAGCACGCGCAGTTCCTCGGCCGTCCACTGGCAACTGGAGTACCCGGTGCTGATGTCGGGTTCGTTGGTCGGCGAGATGTGCGTGATCCTGATGCCGAACTCGCGTTCGTAGCCGAGCACGTACTCCGCGAGGTAGTCCGCGAACGCCTGGTACATGTCGGGCCGGAGCTTGTTCGGCGGGCCGGAAGGGCCGGAGGAGATCACACTGTTGTTCTGCTTCATCCATGCCGGTGGGCTCCACACGCTGGCGAGGATCGTCTTGACGCCACGCGCCTGTGCCTGCCGCATCAACCAGATCTGGTACGCGTCGAAGTCGGCCTTGCGCTGCGCCCAGTCGGGTTGGTCCCACACGAAGACGCCCGGCTCCGGGGCGATCGTCTGCGTCGGGCCGTCGTAGAGCTGGTCGCCCCAGACGCCCCCGTCGCCCACCATGACACGGACGATGTCCAGCCCGATGCCGGTCTTGTCGTCGAAGATCATGTCGAGCATCTGCGAGGTGAGCGGCTCGCCCAACCGCTGGATCCCGCCCGCCTTGTGGAACGCGAAGGACCCACCGAAGCCGTCGATCGTCTGTCGCTCGGCGCTCCAGTCGACCACTGCGGTGGGTGGTTCGGTGGGCTGGTGCGCGGTGCCGACCACGGCCGTCGAGGTCACCAGGCTCCCCACCGCGACCAGGGCTGTGGCCAGCCGGATCGTCCACCTCGTCCGCCGTCGCATCAACGCCCCCGATGATCAATCGACATAAGTGAATCAAGGCTAGGGGTTCGCCAGCCGACGGGCAAGGTGCGTCGCCTCCCACGGCAGCATCCGGGCGGCGGTGTCACACCGGACCTCATGACGATCGGCACTGCCCGGGACGGCGGCTGACGCGATGTACTGAGGCCGCCGGAAAGCCCAGCAGACCGCAGGAGGGATTCTGGTGACCCTCTGGACAGGTGCCGCCGGTGCGGTGCTGTTCGTGCTGGTGTTCCTCATCGACGGTGGGAGCCGAAAGCACTACTCGTCGGTGCGTCACCCGATCAGCGCCCTGGCGCTGGGCCGGCGAGGCTGGATCCAGACGACGAACTTCCTCGTCTCGGGTGCTGCGATAACCGTGGGGGCGGTCGGGAC
Source organism: Micromonospora sp. DT48 (assembly GCF_049844495.1). Taxonomy (NCBI): domain Bacteria; kingdom Bacillati; phylum Actinomycetota; class Actinomycetes; order Micromonosporales; family Micromonosporaceae; genus Micromonospora; species Micromonospora sp. DT48. Next base: position 51,596 of record NZ_JBNCLE010000020.1, on the reverse strand, counting down.
GGTCGCCGACGGGCCGAGTGTTCTGCTCGGTGGGGTCCTGGCCGTGTTCGGGCTCGGCCTCGTCGCCTCCGGGGTGTTCCGGATGGACCCGATGCTCGGCTACCCGCCGGGCGCTCCACCCGGGATACCCGAGGAGAGCAGCGTCGGGCACCGAGTCCACGACTTCGCCGGGGCCGTCGTCTTCCTGGCTCTGCCCCTCGCTGCGGCGATCGCGACGTTCACGCTGCCCGGGACGTGGTGGCGGACCGGCTCGGCCAGTGTCGCCGTCGCCCTCTTCGTCGGAATCGGTTGGTTCGGCAGGGCGTGGGAGGAGACGTCACCGCACCTCGGCCTCATTCAGCGCGCCGTCGTCATCACCGGATGGGCCTGGCTCACCGCCTTCTTCACGGCGCAGGCGCTCGGCCTGAGCGGGTAGCTGCGCGCCAACCGCCGAATCGGCCCGTCAGGCGAGGTCGTCCATCAGGGCAGGATCTGCACGTAGCCGTCGCTGGCGTGCACCCGGATCCGCTGGCCGTCGGGGCTCAGCCGGGTGGCGTCGGCCACCCCGACGACGGCCGGCAGACCGTACTCGATTCTGCGCCAGGACCGGGGTCTTGCCACAAGCCCCCGGGTGCGCTATACGTTAGGAGTGGCAGGGAGGTGACTCTCTGCCTTTGTCTTTTGTCGCCCGTCGTTGGGGCCCCACCGACCGGACGGGGAGGCCCACACATGGATGTCACGTCGCGGTCCGGGTCGGCCCCGGTCGGTCTCGACGGGCCGTTGGGCGGCAACGCCACCTCGATGCGGGCCACCGCCCGTGCCCTGGCGCAGGCCGAGTCCGCCGTGGCGGTGGTGCTCGTCGAGGGCATCAGCGACCAGATCGCCCTGGAGACGTTGGCGGTCGGCCGGGGCCGGGACCTCGCGGCGGAGCGGATCGTCGTCGTCCCGATCGGTGGGGCCCACGCGATCGGGCGCTTCCTGACCCGGCTGGGTCCGTCGGCCACCGGGTTGCGTCTCGCCGGCCTCTGCGACGTACGCGAAGAGGAGATCTTCCGGCGCGGACTGACGGAGGCGGGCGTCGGTACGCCGGGCACCCGCGCTGAGCTGGAGCAGCTCGGGTTCCACGTCTGCGTCGACGACCTGGAGGACGAGCTGATCCGCGCGGTCGGCGGCTCGGGTGTCGAAGCCCTCTTCGACGCCCAGGGTGACCTGCGACAGTTCCGCGCGTTCCAGAGTCAGCCCGCCTGGCGGGGGCGGGATCGTGACGCGCAACTGTGGCGGTTCCTGCGCAGCAGTTCGCGTCGCAACCTGCGCTACGCCCGGCTGCTCGTCGAGGCCGCCGTCGCCCGGGACAGCGTGCCACGCCCGCTCGACGCCCTGCTCGCCTGTGTGTGACCAGCGATCGCCCGGCGGGTCGACCCCCGCGACGACCCGGTCGTGATCGACACGGCGGCATTCGGCCACGCTGCGCGCCCCGGCCGGGCAGCAGACCGACGCAGCCGGGCAGCAGAACGACGCGGCCGTCGCGGTATGACCTGAGTCGTACCGGGACGGCCGCGTCGTGAGCCGCTGACGATCAGCCCTTCACGGCTCCGGTGAGTCCGCCGACGATCCGGCGTTGGAACAGGCTGAAGAACACCAGCGCCGGGATCATCGACAGGGAGGTGAACGCCAGGACCTTGGCCGTGTCGACCGAGTACTGCGAGGCGAAGGCCTGCACGCCGAGGGGCAGCGTGAAGGTCTCCTCCCGGTTCAGGATGAACAGCGGCAGCAGATAGCCGTTCCAGCTCTGGATGAAGGTCAGGATGCCCACGGTGATGACCCCCGGCATGGCCAGTGGCAGCACCATCCGCCAGAAGAAGCCCAACCGGCCGCAGCCGTCGATCGACGCCGCCTCCTGGATCTCGTCGGGGATGGCCCGTACGAAGGGAACCAGGATGATGATCGTCATCGGGATGCCGAAGCCGATCTGCGGCAGGATCACCCCGGGCAGCGTGTTCATCAGCCCGAGGTTCTTGACCAGGATGTACAGCGGCGTGATCGCCACGGTCAGCGGGAACATCAACCCGGCGGCGAACAGCGAGTACATCGCCCCCCGGCCCCAGAACTTGTACCGGGCGATGATGAAGCTGGTCATCAGGCCGAGAGTGACCACCCCCGCCGTGGTGAACAGGGCGACGATGGTGGAGTTGAGCACCTGCCGCCAGAACGTCCCGCCGGTCAGCACGTCGAGGTAGTTCTCCACCTGCCACGGGTTGGGCAACCCGGCGGGGTCGGTGGTGATCTGCGCGTTCGTGCGGAAGCCACCGAGGATGATGTAGATGACCGGCGCCAGCATCGTCGCGATGAGCAGCAACGCGACGAAGTAGACGGACGGGCTTCCCCAGGCCATTCGCTGGCGGGGTCGCCTTGCCCGGCGCCCGAACACGGCGGTCGCGGCCATCAGCGCCTCCCTCCGGTGATCGCGCCCTCGGTGTCCCGGCGCAGAATGAACCGCTGGTAGAACAGAGCGGCGACGAGCGAGATGAAGAACAGGACCACGGCGACCGCGTTGCCGAATCCGTACTCTCCGGCGGTCCGGCCGTTGGCGACCATGTAGGTGGCCATCGTGGACGTGCCGGCGGTGTCGGCGATGTACTGGCCCCAGATGATGTAGACCAGGTCGAACAACTGCAACGCGCCGATCATCGACAGGAACGCCCAGATGCGGATCGTCGGCCCGAGCAGCGGCAGCGTGATGCGACGCTGGATCTGCCAGTACGACGCGCCGTCGATCGCCGCCGCCTCGGTTAGTTCCTCGGGGATGCCCTGGAGCCCGGCGAGGAAGAGGATGACGGCGAAGCCGATGTACTTCCAGGTGAGGATGCCCATCAGCGTCCAGATCGCGATCTTCGGATCGGAGAGCCATTCGCTCTGCAACGAGCCCAGCCCGATCTTCCCGAGGACGGCGTTGACGACGCCGTCGCCGTGCAGCATCAGGCTCCAGCCGGTGCCGACCACCACTTCGGAGATCACGTAGGGGACGAAGATGAGCACCCGGATGACCGTCTGCCCCCGGATCTGCCGGTTCAGCAGCAGGGCGAGCAGGACGGCCGCCGGCCCCTGGAGCAGCAGCGACAACACCACGATGGTGGCGTTGTGGCGCAGGGCGGCGAGGAAGGTGCTGTCCTCGAAGATGAGTAGGTAGTTGCGGAAGCCGACGAAGTTCTCGGCCGGCCCGTAACCCTGCCAGCTGAAGAACCCGTAGTAGGCGGCCATCACCACGGGCAGGATGACGAAGGACAGGAACACGATCAGTGTCGGTCCTGTCATCAGCGCGATTTCCAGCCGGGCCGGCCAACCGATGCCCTTGCGTCGACGGCGCGGGGCCGGGGGTGACACGACCGGCGTGTCACCCCCGACCTTCGTCAGACCCGATGCCGGGTCCGGCGCGAGCCGTACGCTCTCGTGTTGCGTATCAGACATGACGCTGGGACTACTGAGCCCTCTTGGCGGCGGTCTTGACCGCGTCGACGATGCTCTGCGGGTCGCCCTTACCGGCCAGCATGTTCACCACGGCGGTGTTCAGGGCGTTGCCGACGTTCTGGCCGTAGACGGTGTCGAGCCACTGCGAGACGAACGGCGCCTGGCTGTAGGCGGTGAGGATGGACTGCAGGTGCGGCTCCTGGACCGCCGCCTGCGCCTCGATGTTGACCGGCGGGGCGCTGAACGCCTCGTAGTAGGCCTTCTGCACGTCGGTGCGCGCGATGTAGTTCAGGAAGGCGGTGCACTCGGCCTTGGGGGCCTGCGCCGAGCAGGAGTAGCCGTCGACGCCGCCGAGGATGGCTCCGGGCTGACCGGCACCGCCCTCGATGCTCGGGAAGGGGAACCAGTCCAGGTCGGGCAGCGGCTTCTTGTCCGGGGTGAGGTCGCCGATGACGCCCGGGTTCCAGGCACCCATCAGCTCCATCGCCGCCTTGTGGTTGGCGAGCAGACCGGCGGAGCTACCGGCGCCCTGCTGCGCCGAGGTGGTCAGGAAGCCGTTGTTGAACGGTTCGGTCGCGGCGAAGTTCTGCACGTCCTGACCGGCCTTGAGCCAGCAGGGGTCGTCGAAGTTCATCGTCTGACCGGCCTGGGTGATGGTCTCCGAGCTGCACTCACGCAGCGCGAAGAAGTAGTAGTAGAAGGCCGCCGGCCAGGCGTCCTTCGCGCCGAGGGCGATCGGCTGCACGCCCGCCGCCTTCAGCTTGGCCACGGCGTCCTGCAGCTCGGCGAGGGTGGACGGCGGCTGGGTGATGCCGGCCTTGGCGAACAGGTCCTTGCTGTAGAAGAAGCCACCGGGCAGGACCGCCACCGGCATCGCGTAGACCTTGCCGTCGATCGTCTGCGCGGTGAAGGACCCCTCCGAGATCACCTTCTTGGTGTCGTCGGTGATCGAGTCCGTGATGTCCATCAGCTGGCCGGCCTTGACCATCGCGGCCATCTTGCCGCCACCGCGCTGCATGAACACGTCGGGAGCGTCGCCGGAGTTGAGGGCCGTCTGGAGCTTGCCGTCCAGGTCCTCGTTCTGGATCGACTGAATCTCGATCTTCACGTTCTCGTTGGCGGCCTCGAAGTCGGCGACGGTCTTCTCCCAGAAGGCCTTGCCCTCGCCGGTCGTGGCGTTGTGCCAGAAGGACATGGTGACCGAGCCGTCGCTGTTGCGACCCTCAGAGTCGCCACCCCCGCAGGCCGCCGTCGCCAGGACGCCGGTCGCCAGGGCTACCGACACAGCCAGTAGTTTTCTCGCCCTCATCAATCTTCCTCTCTGCGGAGTCTGCCCACCAGAGGCACCCCTGCGAGCGGATCCATCGACCGGCACGCGGATCGAGGACGTCGAGGGCTGCCTCCTGTCGACAGGCGCTGGTCCGGGCTCGGCTCGCGGTCACGTCGCGATCAACCTCGGAGTGACCCAGGCCACCGACGGCCAAAACGGTCGCAGACTTATCCGAAAAAAACAAGACACGTTTCCGAAACTTTCATAGAGCAAGACGGTATACCGAGATCTCTTCGTCGGCCCGACTTATCGGCGGGGGAGCAGGAGGCTGACGACGGTGGCTCTGCGTGACAAGGTGTTTGCGCTAACAAACAATGGGGTCGACCCTCGTCCGAATCGTCCGGAAGGCCGGTCTGGAACCGCCGTGCGGATATCCGACAGACGGCTGTGCCGTCCCACAGTCCCGGAAAAATCCCGGTAGGTTCCGACGGTCGGTCACCGCGTACCGGGCAGAGCATCGGGCCGATGCCCGGGCCGTGACGTTACCCCGGACAGCGGTGGACGGGGAACGGGTGTCCTCCGGCGCACCGGCGGATGATCACGCTGCCAACCGCCATTCGGCGGACCGAGTCGCTTTCTCAGATCGCCGGTGCCCGGACGCGGTGAGTGCTCACTCCAGGGTGACGGCAATCGCGACCGCCTCGGTCGCGGTCAGGTCGCCTTCCAGCCGGTAGGTCATTCCGGCGTCCTCCCAGATCAGGGTCGCCGCGGCGAGCCGGGCGCTCTCCTGACGGACGACGCCGTCGCGGTCCACGTAGGAGACCGGGTGTGGTCCGTCGATCCAGATCGCCGGGGCCGTGCCGACCGACGTCCACCGGGTCTGCGATCCGCTGGCCTGCTTGTAGAAGACCAGATCGAGTCGGCCGTCGAAGGTGTCCAGGCGGACGGTGCCGTCCCGGTAGAGCAGGGTCACCAACCGGTGCCCGCCCTCGGCGTCCGGGTCGGCCACCAGCGCCTGTTCGGGCAGCCCCAGCACGGCGGGGGCCCGGATCGGAAAACGCACCAGCCGCTGCGCCTCGTCGAGCGTGGCGTTGCGTTGGGCGGGCGGCGGCGACCCGACGCCGGTCGGCGGTGGCGGCGCGGGGGAGGTGCTGACGGTGATGCCGGCGAAACGCAGCAGGCCCGCCACCGCGTCGGCCAGCGCGGCCCGCCCCGGCGGCAGCACCGCCACCAGTAGCGCGGCCAGCGCCGCCGCCAGCGCGTACCGCCAGCGCCGTCGGCGCACCACGCGGCGGGTGTCCGGCGCGGCGGCCAGCCGGGCGCGGACCTCGGCGGCGACCTGCGGCGGCTCGGGGGTCTCCAACCACGCGGCCAGCTCGCGCAGCTCCCTCTCCAGGTCATCCACGGCTGGCCTCCTCGACCGCGAGCAGGCCGCGCAGCTTCACCAACGCGCGTGAGGTACGCGACTTCACGGTGCCCCGGGGCCAACCCAGCATGGTGACCGTCTCCTCCTCGCTGAGTTCCAGCAGGTACCGGCAGACGATCACCTCCCGGTCCCGGGACGGCAGCGACCGCAGGGCCCGCACCAGCGCGGCCCGACGCTCCCCGGCAAGGACCGCGTCGACGGCGTCGTCCTCGACGATCTCCGCGCCCGGCTCCACGCGCGCCGCGCGCAGCACCAGGCCGTTGCGTCTTTCCCGGGTACGGTGCAGATTGCGGGTCTCGTTGGCCACGATGGCCAGCAGCCAGGAGCGGAACGACGACTCGCCACGGTAGCGGTCGAGCTTGCGGTATCCCTTCACGAACGCCTCCTGGATGACGTCCTCGGCGTCGGAGCCCGCGCCGAGCAGCACCGCCGTGCGGTGCGCGGCCGCAGTGTGCCGGGCGACCAGGAATTCGTACGCCTCCAGGTCACCTGCCTGCGCGCGGGTGACGAACTGCTCGTCGTCCAGGACAACCTCCGGTGGGAACACCCCTGTTGACACCGCCGGAGCCGGGAAGGTTCCACCCGTGGCACGGGAACCCTCGGCACCCCGGTGGTGTCACCCGGACATGATGGCGAACACGACGATCTCGCGGCGTACCCTGCTGACCGTGCTGGCCGGGGCCGGAGCCGCCGCCCTGACCGGCTGCGACCCGACCGCCGCCTCCGCCGACCCGGTGCCGGACCCGCTGCTCGTCACCGACGACGGTGGCCTGACCCTGTTGCGCGGCACCGACCGGCAGACGCTCGGTGCCGGAGTGGCCACCGCCGACGGGCGGCTGGTCTACACGGCCGTCGCGGACGGTGCCGACACGGCTCTGCGCCGCGTCGACGCCGCCAGCGGCAACGCCTCCGAGCGGGTACGGCTACCCGGCCGATGGGTGCCGCAGACCGTCTCCACCGACGGCACCCGACTGGCGCTGACCACCGAAGCGCTCAGCGCCACCGGGGACCGGCCAGCCGGGCGCGACGAGACACTGGTGTTGATCGCCGACTCCGGTGGCGTGCGGCAACGGCTGCGGCTGCCGGGCAACGTGGTGCCGGAGGCGTTCACCCACGACCTCACCGGGCTGTTCGTGCTGGAGTGGCTGCCACCGGCCGCGCCGGACCGCTACCGGGTGCGTCTGGTCGACCTCGCCACCGGGATCGCCGGTCGGCTGCTGACCCGCACCAAGGAAGTGGTGCCGGAGGAGGCGGAGGAGGAGATGCGCGGCGACGGGCGGCAGGCGGTCCTGGCGCCGAACCACACGGTGCTCTACACGCTCTACACCCACCAGCCGGACCACCGGCACACCCGGGACCGGATCAGCGGTCGGCCGGGCAGCGACGTGCACGCCTTCGTACACACGCTGCACCTCGAACAGCGGTGGGCGTACTGCGTGGACCTGCCGCACCCGTTCGGGGAAGGCGCCGCCGAGGGCCACACCATGGCGCTGACCCCCGACGGCAGCCGGCTCTACGTCGCCGACGTCGGCTCCGGCGCGGTCGCGGAGATCTCCACCGAGGAGCTGACCGTACGCCGCACGGCCACCCTCGCCGCCGACCGCGCTCCGGCCTTCGCGGCGGCCTCCACGAAGCGGCTGTACCTGGGCTCGGGAACCGGGGTGCGGGCCGTGGACCTGACCGGTCTCACCGTCACCGCCGAGCAGGCGACGGACCCGGTCACCGGTCTCGCGCTCAGTCCGGACGGCAGCCGCCTCTACCTGGGCCATCGGGCTGTGGTGTCCTGGCAGGACGCGGACTCCGGCGGGGAACTCGGTCGGGTCGGCGTGCCCGGCCTGGCGGGCCTGCACGGACCTGCCCGGCCGGTCTGACCCAATCCGTCTCGGCGGGGGCAACCGCACCGAGCTGTTGGCCCCCGCTTCGTACCATCCTGGCCGGGCCGTCGTGCTGAACGGACAGCCCGCGGACTGAGCCTGAACCGGCCCGTACCAACCGGTTCGCCCAACGAGAGGACCTGCCATGACTCCTGCGGTCGCCACCGCCGACAACCTCAGCAGCGCGCTCGACGACATCGTCGACCGCGTGCCGGGGGCACAGTTCGCGGTGGTGCTCTCCCCGGACGGGCTCCTGCTGGGCGCCTCCCGGGGCATCGACGACGAACTCGCCACCGAGCTGTCCGGCATGGTCTGTGGGCTCCAGGCGCTGGGCCTGGCCGCCGCGCAGGTCTGCGGAGACGGTGAGCTGCACCAGGTCGTGGTGCAGATGTCCCGGGCGTTCCTGTTCCACGCCACCACCGGCAGCGGCGCCGTCCTCGCCGTCGGGATCGACGGCGATGCGGAGGTCGGCGACATGGCGTACGAGGTTGCGCTCTTCGTCGCCCAGGCCGGCGACCACCTTCCGGTGTACCTGGAGCCGGCGACCGGGGCCGCCCAGGCCGAGTGACCGCCGAGGGCGTGATCAGCCCCGCTCGTGCTGCGCGTCGTACTGTGGGGCAGGATTCGCCACCTGCCAGAACTCGGCGGGCAGGAACGCGATGACGTCGTCGTACTGGCTGGCCTCGACGGCCTCGCGGAGGGTGTCCAGGACCGCCCGGATGCCCGCTGCCGCCGTCTCGGGGTCGACGTCCGAGCGTCCCGCGACCCGCTGCACGAAAACGTCGAGCCCGAAGCGTTCGGCGCTCTCCTGCGGGCCGAACGCGTACGCGCGCAGACCCTCCGGCAGGTGACGGGCGAGGTCGCGTGCCTCACCTCCGTCGATCCGCTCCGCCAGGGTGGTCAGCGTGGCCCGCGCGATGGCGGTCGCCTGTTCTGCCGAGCTCCCTGTGCGGCTCGCCACCGAGTCGATGAACTGGTCGTCGTCCACCTCGCCGTACCCCTCTCGCCGCGGATCCGGCGTCTACCCGCCCGCCGGCCGCCCAAACGACGGCGCGCCCCGAGCGACCGCCCGCTTTCACATGATCGGATCGGGCCAGGACGATCGGGCGCGGACCGCCTCGCGCGGGCCAGGCTTGACGTCGAAAAGGGGGCTTCATGATCTCGGCACTCAACCGGCTTGTCGACCTCGTCGAGGAGCACCTCACCGAGGAACTCGACGTCACCGCGTCGGCTCGGGCACTCGGCACGACCGAGTACCACCTGCGGCGGATGTTCTCGTCGCTGGCCGGCATGCCGCTGTCGGAGTACGTACGTCGGCGGCGCATGACCGTCGCCGCGGGCGACGTCGTCCGGGGTGAGGACGACCTGCTCAGCATCGCGGTGCGGTACGGGTACGGCTCGACGGAGGCGTTCGGCCGTGCGTTCCGGGCCGTCCACGGCGTCGGCCCCGGCGACGCTCGTCGCGATGGTGGCCCCCTTCGTACTCAACCGCAGCTCAGGTTCCGCCTGACCGTCGAAGGGAGCACCCCCGTGGACACCCGCATCGTCGACCGGCCCGGGTTGCGGCTCGTCGGACACGCCGCCCGCGTTCCGCTCATCCACCACGGGGTCAATCCGCACATCCAGCGGCACATCGCCGCCCTACCCGCCGAGGAGCACCAGCGCCTGAAGCAGCTCAGCGACACCGAGCCGGCGGGCCTGCTCCAGGTCACCGCCGACATCGGCCCGGACGCGGTCGAGGGCACCGAGCTGACCTACCTGCACGGGGTCGCGGTCAGCCACGACACCGGCGTCCCGGACGACCTCGACAGCATCGAGGTACCGGCCGGTGCGTGGGCGGTCTTCCGCACGGCCGGACCCCATCCGCAGGCCCTGCAACGGACCTGGACGGCGACCGCCGCGGAGTGGTTCCCGTCGAACCCGTGGCGGCTTCGGCCCGGTCCGTCGATGGTCGCGATCCTCGAACGCGCGGCCGACTTCAGCACCGCAACCTGCGAGTTGTGGTTGCCCGTCGAACCGGCCTGACGGCTACCGCCATCCGGTGGCGGTCGGGGCGGCGCCACCTGAATCACCGGCCGGTGGGCCCGCCACCCCCCAGCGTGCCCACCGGTACCTTCCGGAAGTATCTTGACGCCCCTGTCGGAATCGTTACGATCTGCGCGATGAGCCGCCCCGCTTCGACCGACGTCCACCCCGCCTGGTTGCCGCCCGAGGCGTTCCGCGCGATCGGCTCCCGGCACTGCCTCGTGCTCGGCGACGGCAGCCTCGTGGACACGGTCGTCGCCGAGATCGAGCAGGCCAGCGCCGTCCACGGGGGCAGCGTCCGGCGCGGGACGGCCGGGCCGGCACCGAGCCTGGTGCTCGCCCTGGTGTCGGCCGCCGACGGCGGCCCCACCGAACTCGACGCCGTGCTGGCCGAGCTGGACGCGGCCGACGACGGGCCACTCGGCGCGGAGGGCTACGCGCTGGCCCGCCACGGTGAGGTCACCGTGGTGCTCGCCGACGAACCGGCCGGGCTCCTCTACGGGCTGTTCCACGTCGTCCGGCTCGGCGAGTCGGCGTTCGGCGCACCCCGGGCGGCACGGCGGCACCGTCCCGCGATGCGCCGCCGGATGCTCGACCACTGGGACAACGTCGACGTGCACCCGGTGATGGGGCAGGTCGAACGCGGCTACTCCGGCGGGTCGATCTTCTGGAGCGACGGTCGTCCCCGACGCGACCGCCACCGGCTGTGGGCGTACGCGCGACTGCTGGCCGCGTGCGGGATCAACGCGGTGGCGGTGAACAACGTCAACGTGCACGCCGCCGAGGCGCGGCTGCTCACCGAGCGACTCGACGAGGTCGCCGAGATCGCCGACGAGTTCCGCCCGTACGGCATCCGGGTGCATCTGTCGGTCACCTTCGCCGCACCCGTCGTCCTCGCCGGGCTGCCCACCGCGGACCCGCTCGACGAGGCGGTGCGGGCGTGGTGGGCCGAGACCACCCGGGCGGTGTACGCCCGCATCCCCGACTTCGGCGGCTACGTGGTGAAGGCCGACTCGGAGGGGCAGCCGGGCCCGTTCAGCTACGGCCGCGACCACGCCGACGGCGCGAATCTGCTCGCCGAGGCGCTGGCGCCGCACGGCGGTGTGGTGCACTGGCGGGCCTTCGTCTACAACCACCAGCAGGACTGGCGGGACCGCTCGACCGACCGTGCCCGCGCCGCCTACGACCACTTCGCCCCACTCGACGGCCGCTTCGGCGACAACGTCATCGTGCAGGTCAAGCACGGTCCGATGGACTTCCAGACCCGGGAGCCCGTCTCCCCGGTGATCACGGCGATGCCCGACACCCGGCTGGCGGTGGAGTTCCAGGTCACGCAGGAGTACACCGGTCAGCAGCGGCACGTGTGCTACCTGGCTCCCTGGTGGAGCGAGGTGCTCCGGTTCGGTTGGGGCGACGACGGGCAGACCGTCTCCGGCGTGGCCGCCGACGGCGGTGGCCTGGTGGCCGTCTCCAATGTGGGTGACGACCCGTTCTGGACCGGGCATCCGCTGGCCCAGGCCAACCTGTACGCGTTCGGTCGACTCGCCTGGGATCCGCGACTGAGCCCGGCGGTGGTGCTCGACGAGTGGATCGAGCTGACGTTCCACCCGGAGACCGTCGCCGACCCGGACCTGCTCCGCCGCACCGTCCACGAGATCATGGACGACTCGTGGCGCACCTACGAGCGGTACACCGCCCCACTGGGCGTGGGGTTCATGGTGCGGCCGGGGAGCCACTACGGCCCGGACGTCGACGGGTACGAGTACACCCCGTGGGGGACGTACCATTTCGCCGACCGGGACGGCGTGGGCGTGGACCGCACCCGGGCCACCGGCACCGGCTTCACCGGCCAGTACCCACGGCCGTGGTCCCGGGTGTACGAATCCCCGGACACCTGCCCCGACGAGCTGCTGCTCTTCTTCCACCACGTGCCGTACGAGCACGTGCTGCACAGCGGACGCACCGTCATCCAGCACATCTACGACACCCACTTCGACGGGGTGGCCGAGGTGGAGGCGGCCCGCCTGCGGTGGAAGTCGCTGGTCGGGCTGGTCGACGCGGCCGTGCACGCCCGGGTGACCGAGCGGCTCGACGAGCAGCTGCGCTGCGCGCGAGAGTGGCGTGACCAGGTCAACGCCTACTTCCACCGAAAGTCCGGGGTGCCCGACGCGCACGGCCGGCCGCTGCACTGAGCCCGGCCGCCGACCGGTGCGCACCGGGGCCTCGCCGGGGTGCCGGAGCCGTTCCCGTGCCGGGGCGTCGACGGCTGGCAGGTCGGGCGCGGGTTCAGGGTGCCTCGGCGCGGTAGAAGGCGTACCGGCCGAACCACGCCCTGCCGCCGCCGTTGGTCGCCGGGCGGATCAGATCCGCGTCGATCAGCGCGGCGAGCACCCGTTCGGGGACGCTGGCGGCCATCCGGGGGTTGCGGTGCGCCACGCGTTTCCCCCGGTCCGACAGGGTGCCGTCGATGTCCAGCACGTGCAGCTCGCCGCCGCGTCGCAGTACCCGCCGGGCCTCGCGTAACGCCCGTGCCCGCTCGCCGTCGTCCAGGTGGTGCAGCATGAAGGCGGACAGCACCCGGTCGACGCTGTCGTCGGGCAGAGGTAGCGCCCCGGCGAACGCCTGGTGGTAATGGATCGGCAGGTTGGCGCGCGTCGCCTTGCGGCGGGCGCGGCGCAGGGCGGCCGGGTCGGGGTCGATGCCCAGGGCGACGGTGTCCGGGTGGCGGTGCGCCAGCGCGGTCAGGAGGTTTCCGGTACCACAGCCGATTTCGAGGATCCGCTGGCCGGACCGGAGGTTCGCCCGGTCCATCAGTTGTCCGTGCAGACGTCCGACGCCCGCGAGGCGGGAGAACGGATCGTAGATCGGCAACAGCCAGTGCTTACCCATGCCGGGCAGGTACTGCTGTGCGTCCGTGTGGTGCGGCTGTCCGGTCATTCGACGCTCCGAGATCAGATGAAGTTCGGTCGTACTCTTAGCGTCGTGGAGCGTGACACCATGGACAATGGCGTAACTGTGGATCGGATGCGACGAAGTTTGGCCTCCGGTCCGCAGGCTGTCGGGGTGACCGGCCGGGGCGTACCGGTGATCGGGTTCGACCGGGCGGCGGGCGTCGCGCCGGTCGCCGTGGCTCGGGTCCCGCAGGGCGAGCCGGTGGCCCATCCGATCGCCGACGGTGCCCACACCCACGACTTCCTGGTGCTCTTCTACGCACGCCGGGCCGCCGGTCGGTTGGAGATCGACAATCGCAGGTGGACGGTGGCCGACGGGGACCTGTTCGTCATCGCACCGGGGCAGGTGGTCGCCTTCCCGGAGCCGATCGACGTGACGGTCACCGACGGATGGGCGGTGTGGTTTCCGGCCGACGTGGTGCGCCCGGGCACGCCCGGCGCCTACTCGTCGTGGCGGTCGCACCCGCTGCTCCTGCCGTTCGCCCGTGGCACCGACCGGGCACAGCGGCTGCGCGTACCGCCGTCCGACCGGGACGCCTGGGTCGAACGCCTCGCCGCGCTCGACGCCGAGTTGCGGGCCCGACGCGACGGCCACCGGGAGGCCGCGCTCGCGCACCTGACCCTGTTGTTGGTGGCCGTGGCCCGGATGTCGACAGACGTCGCCGACCAACTCCGCGCGGCGGAGGAGCCGCTGCTGGCGGCGGTCTTCGACGTCATCGAGCGGCGTTACCAGGAGCCGATCTCGCTCGCCGATGTCGCCGCCGACCTGGCGCTCACCGCCGGCCACCTCACCACCGTGGTACGCCGCAAGACCGGCCGGACGGTGCAGCAGTGGATCGCGCAACGTCGCATGCAGCAGGCGCGGTCGCTGCTCACCGACACCGACCTGACCGTGGCGGCGATCAGCCGACGGGTCGGTTACCCGGACGTCAGCTACTTCATCAAACGCTTCCGCGCCGAGCACGGGGTGACCCCGACCCAGTGGCGTGATCCCGCGTCCGGCGCGTCCTGAGCGTCGGCCGGGTCACTGCACGAACTCGTCCCGGACGATGTCGATCATCGGGGTGCCACCGCGCACCAGCGCCAGCGCCAGCACCGAGCCGAGGGCGGCCAGCGCCGCCTCCGAGGTGGCCACGGTGAGCGCCGTCGCCGCGACCAGCAGCAACGCGGTGCCGACGGCGACCACCGGGGTACGCAGCACGAAGTACCCGGCCAGCCGGAACACGTCGCGCAACCGGAACGTGAACAGCGACGTGATCACCAGCGCGTTGAGCCCGACCACGCACACCCCGGCACCGACCAGCACCAGCGGCGCCGCCCACCAACCCGGCACTCCCGCCGCCGGCAGGTTGACCAGGTTGACCGCGATCACGGTCAGCCAGAGCAGCGTCGGCACCCAGACCAGCAGCGAGCCGGTCAGGTTGGCCCGGTAACCGCGCCAGAACAGTCGCCACGGGTGCAGTTCGGTCAGGTCGAGGCGCTGACGGTGCAGGGCGTACAGCGCGGCGGAGAAGGCCGGGCCGAGCGGCACCGCACAGACGGCGACCAGCGGCAGGTTGCTCACGTGCCGTTCCAGGGCGAACAGCGCCACCAGGCCGGGGGCCGCACAGACCAGCAGCAGCAACTCCACCACGAGCAGCGTGTAGACCAGCGCCGCGACCCGGGACAGCGGGCCGGCGCCGAACTCCCGGCGGGCGGCGGTGCTCACGTCGACTCCTGGCCGAGTAGACGTCTCTCGTCCCACCAGGGTGGCGTCTCGTCGCTCACCGCGCTCACCTCGGCCAGGGTCACCTCGTGCCGGGTGAGGTGCAGGTCCACCTCGACGCGACCGGCCCGCACCGGCAGCGCGCGGTGCTGCCGGGCCGGTTCGGCCGCCTGCCGCAGGACGTCCAGTTGTCGGGCGGTGGGGGAGGCCGGCCGACCCAGCTCGCACCAGGCCCGCCAGGCGTTGCCGGCCACCTCGCTGACCGAGGAGCGCAGCAGGAAGGCGCTGCGGGCCGTCCCGTCGGTGATCGGTAGTGACAGGCGGACGGTGTGGTTGTCGACCGGGTCGCGGCCGGTGACGTCCACCGGAGCCCAGGCGAGCACGGCGATCCGGCCGGTGTCGTCGCGGGTGACCAGGTGATCGGCGCCGCGAGCCAGGATCTGCCCGCCCAGCCGGTTCATGAAGGCGTACAGGTGGAAGGTGGGCTTGCGGATCTGCCGGTGGGTGAGCAGCCCGAACCCGCCGTGGAACAGGGTGGTCGGCACACCCACCTCCTCGAACACGTCGCTGAAGGTCCAGTACGCGAACGAGTCGACCAGGTCGCCACCGCTCGCCAGCACCGGGGCCAGATAGGCGGCGTGGAAGGCGGTGTCGTGGATCGGGTTGTCCGGCCGGTAGGAGCTGTTGAACTCGGTGATGTGCACCGGCAGGTCGGCCAGCGCGGTGCCGGCGAGCAACCGGCGAGGGCTGCCGAACTGCTCCAGCAGCCGCCCCGCCGGTGCCAGGTCCTGGTGTACGCCGAACGGTACGTGTTGGGCCGGGCCGGAGGTGTAGGCGTGCCGGCTGACGAAGTCGACCGGCACCGAGCGGTCGGTGACGAACTCGGCGAACCGGGGCAGCCAGGTGTCGTCGGCACCGGGGGAGAGCGCCGGGCCACCGACCTGGAGGTCGGCGTCGACGTCCTTGACCGCGTGCGCGCTCACCTCGTAGAGCCGGTGGTAGGCGTCGGCGTCCGCGCCCTGCCAGAACTCCTTCAGATCGGGCTCGTTCCACACCTCGATCGGCCAGCCACGCACCTCGTCGAGGCCGTACCGGTCGACGAGGTGGGCGACGGTGGTCCGGACCAGGTCGGCCCACTCCCGGTGCGATCGGGGCGGGGTGACGTTGCCCTGCCACCAGAACACCGTCTGATCTCCACTGGCCAGCCCGGAGGGCATGAAGCCCAACTCCACGAACGGCCGGATGCCCAGCTCCAGGTACGCGTCGACGACCTGGTCGACGTAGCCGAAGGCGTGCCGGACGTGGCGTCGCCCCTGGTACTCGTACGGGCGGTACACGCCCACGCCGTCACTGAGCAGGCCGTGCCCCCGGATGTGCCGGAAGCCGATCTCGCGTTGGATCAGCGCCAGCGAGTCCTGGTAGTCGCGCCGCAGGGCCAGGTCGAACCGGCCGGTGCCGACCGCGAAGCGCCACGCGTCGCTCAGCCGGCCGACGGGTTGCTCCGCAACGGTGATGCGCATCGTCGTCCTCGTGCTCGTGGGTGGTGGAGGGTGTCCGGTCCGGCCGCGCCGACCCCGACCGGACCGGACACGTCACCTAGTTCTTCTCCTGGTAGCGCTTGTACGCGTTGTTGACCGTCTCCAGGTAGGCGTCCATGTTCTTGCTCTTCAGCTCCGCCACGTAGGCGTCCCACTCGGCGAAGTCACGCTGCCCGAGGATGAACTGGAGCGTGGCCTGGTAGACGTGGTCCTTCAGCGGCGTCTCCCAGAGCGACACCTGCTCCCGCTCCTCGTCGCTGAGCGGGTACGGCGGCGGCGGCGACTTCGGCGCGCGGGCGTTCATCACCTTCTGGAACTCCTGCTCCTCGGGGGAGAAGAACGCCTGCACCAGTTCGGGCTTGCCGCCGTAGGAGAACACTCCGTTGCCGAAGCCGAAGTCCTTCTGCAGGTGCTTGGGCGCACCGGGGTTGAGGCCGATCATGTCGACGTCCGGGGCGAGGGTGGGCTTGCCGGAGCTGTCCTTGACGTAGGTGGTGCCCTCGACGCCCCACTTGGCGAAGTGCTGGCCCTCGTCGGAGTACCAGAGCCAGTCGACGAACTGCATCATGGCCACGAAGTTCTTGCTGTCGCGGGCCTTCGAGGAGATCATCATGCCGTTCTCGAGCCGGCTGGCCGGGTTGATCTCGCCGGCCGGTCCGATCGGCAGCGGGATCTTGGTGATCTTCGCCTTCGGGTTGGTCGCGGCCAGGTCGGGCCGGTAGTCGTTGACCAACGTCTGCGCGTTGCTGCTGATCACGAAGGACTTGCTGTTGGCGAGCTTCTGCCGGGCCAGGTCGTCGGTCTGGGTGAAGCTCTCCGGGTCGAGCAGCTTCTCCTTCACCAGCTTGTTGAGGTACTCCAGCATGTGCCGGTAGTGCTCGGTGGCACCGGTGTACTCGAACTGCTGCGCCTGCTCGTTCCAGTTGACGTGCTGGAAGTTCCAGCCCGCACCGGCCAGGCCGTGCGACACGGCCAGCATGTTGAGCAGGTTGCCGGCGGGGTTGGGCTGGCTGAACCGGTCGGAGAACGGGTAGACGTCCGGGTACGCCGCCTTCATCGCCTTGAGCATGGTGTAGACGTCGTCCCAGGTCTTCGGGATCTCGAGGTTCAGCTCTTCGAGGATGTCGGTGCGGACCGCCAGGGAGTACTCGTGCCACGGCTTCTCGTGCAGACCGGGCAGCAGGTAGAACTTGCCGTCCTGCTGGCGCAGGGTGTCGATCTCAGCGTTGAGGTTCCACTTCTCGATCTTGTCCTTGAAGTTCGGCATCAGATCGAGGTAGTCGCTGACCGGCAGGATCGCCCCCGAGGAGACGTACGCGTGCACGTCCGGCGGATAGGTCTTGGGGATGAGCAGCGGGGCGTCGCCGGCACCGATGAGCAGGCTGCGCTTCTGGTTGTAGTCGCTCAGCGGGACGGCGACCTTCTCGAGGCTGACGTTCGTCCGGGACTGCAGCTCCGTCCAGAACAGCCAGTCCTCCTTCAACGGATAGTTCGGGTGGTTGTTGTAGAGGACGGAGAAGGAGAGCGGCTCGGTGGCCTTGAACTGGGTGCCGACGGAGTAGTTCTCCATCGCGCCGACCCGGTTCTCCGACAGATCTTCGCTGTCGGAGGAGTCGTCGCCACAGGCGGTGACGCTACTGAGGGCTAGCAGCACGGCAGCAGCCGCCGCCGCGTGACGCCACGATCTGCGGAACATGGCGATTTCCTTTCAACTCGGTGGTGGGAGGGGTGGTTCTCTTCTGATCAGCCCTTGACCGCGCCGAGCATGATGCCCCGGACGAAGTACCGCTGGACGAAGGGATAGACCAGGAGGATCGGCAGGGTGGTGAGCACGATGGTGACGGCCTTGAGCGTCGCCTCGGCCTGCACCTCGTTGGCTTCGCTGATCGCTCCGACGTTCTCCGCGCCGGTGGCGCCGGCGATCAGGTTGCGCAGGTACACGGTGACCGGCCAGAGTTCCTGCCGGTCCATGTAGAGGAACGCCGCGAACCAGGAGTTCCAGAAGGAGACCGCGTAGAAGAGGACCATCGTGGCGACGATGGCCTTGGACAGTGGAAGCACGATCCGTAGCAGGATCCCGTACGTGTTGAGGCCGTCGACCGCGGCGGCCTCCTCCAACTCCGTCGGCAGGCTCTCGAAGAACGCCTTCATCACCAGCAGGTTGAACACGTTGATGGCGTTGGGCAGCGCGATGGCCCAGACGCTGTTCTTCAGGCCCAGGCTGGTGACCAGGACGTAGTTGGGGATCAGGCCACCGGTGAAGAACATGGTGAACAGCGCGATGCCGACCAGGGCGCCGCGTCCCTTGAGCTGCTTCTTGGACAGCACGTACGCGTAGCAGGTGGTCATCACGATCGAGATGACGGTGGCGGTGACCGTGTAGAACACCGTGTTGCGGTAGTTCGTCCAGAACATCGAGTCGGACATCAGCAGCTGGTAGGTGTCCAGCGTGAAGCCGCGCGGCACGAGGTTCACCTGGCCGGTGATGATGTACGACTCGTGGCTCATGGACCGGGCGACGATGTTGATGAACGGGTAGAGCGTCACCACCACCACGAGGGTCAGGATGATCCCGTTGACGACCTGGAACGCCCGGTAGCCGCGGGTCTCCCGGACACCGCGTCGGCGGGGCGGACGGGGCGTGGTCTCGGTTTGCCGCTCGGCGGCGTCGATGGTCACCACAGGCTCGTCCCCACCGTACGACGGGCGATCTGGTTCGCCGACAGCACCAGGATCAGCCCGATGACCGCCTCGAACAGCCCGATCGCCGCGGCGTAGCTGAAGTTGCTGGACGCGAAGCCCATCCGGAACAGGTAGGTGGACAACACGTCTGCGGTCGGATAGGTCAGCGGGTTGTACAGCAGCAGGATCTTCTCGAACCCGACCGCCATGAAGGTGCCGATGTTGAGGATCAGCAACGTCACCATCGTCGGTCGGATGCCCGGCAGCGTGACGTGCCAGGTCTGTCGCCACCGGTTCGCGCCGTCGATCCGGGCCGCCTCGTACAGGTCTTCGTCGATGGTGGTGAGCGCGGCCAGGTAGAGGATGGTGCCCCAGCCGACCGTCTGCCAGATCTCCGAGGAGACGTAGATGGTGCGGAACCACTCCGGCCGCTGCAGGAACGGGATCGCCTCACCGCCGGCGGCGCGGACCAGCTGGTTGACCGTGCCGTCCATGGAGAGCAACTGCATCACGATCGCCGCGACGATCACGATGGACAGGAAGTGCGGCAGGTAGGACACCGACTGCACGAAGCGCTTCAGCTTGCGGGCCCGCACCTCGTTGAGCAGCAACGCCAGCACGATGGGCAGCGGGAAGCAGAACAGCAGGGTCAGCGCGCCCAGCACCAGGGTGTTGGTGAAGACGTTCCAGAACGTCGGGTCGTTGAGGAACATCTTGAAGTAGCGCAGCCCGACCCAGTACTCGCCGAAGATGTTCCCGCCGGGCTGGAACCGCCGGAAGGCGATCACGTTGCCCAACATCGGCAGGTACCGGAAGATCAGGAAGAACAGCAGCGGCAGGATGGCCAGCGAGTAGAGCTGCCAGTCCCGCCGTAGCGCGCGGCGCCAGGTCTGCCGGGGCGCCCGCGGTGGACGGTTCGGTGTCGGCGTCTCGGGGGCGGGGGCCGACGGGGGCAGGGTGGTCGTGGTGCTCATGACCGGGACTCCGTGACGGGCTCGACGTGTGGGTGGGAGAGCAGCTCGCGGTGGTGACCGACCTCGCGTTCGTCGCCCTCCAGCCGCAGCGTCAGACCAGCCGCCACGTCACCGCTGGAGCGGCTGATTCGCAGCTGCACCTCGCCGGGCTCCACCACCCGGCGGCCGTGCACCCCGGTGAACGAGGTGACGTCGGCGGGGACCGTGAAGCTGACCCGAGCTGCCGCGCCCGGCGCCAGCGGCACCCGGGCGTACCCGATCAGGCGGACCACCGGCCGGGTGGTCTGTGCCACCGGATCGTGCAGGTAGAGCTGGACGACCTCGGTGCCGGCCCGGGTGCCGGTGTTGCGGACCGTGACGCCGACCGTCACCTCCCCGTCGACCGGCCAGGCCACCGGCTCACCGGAGACGCCACCGGGCGCGCCGGTGACCGTGGCGTCGCTCCAGTCGAAGGTGGTGTAACTCAGACCGTGACCGAACGGGAACGCGGGTGTGGGGTCCACCGACGACACCTTCGTACGTCGGCCCAGGGTGGGGGTGAGGTAGGTGCCCGGAAGCCCACCGGTGTGCCGGGGGATGCTGACCGGCAACCTGCCGGACGGATCCACCTCACCGGCGAGGATCTCGGCGAGCGCCGTCGCGCCGAGCTGGCCGGGGAAGAACGCCTGCACGATGGCGCTCGCGCCGTCCACCAGATCCCCCAACGCGTACGGGCGGCCGGAGAGCACCACCAGCACCACCGGGGTTCCGGTGGCCAGCACGGCGCGTACCAGTTCCGCCTGCACCCCGGGCAGTTGGAGGTCGATCGCGTCGCAACCCTCGCCGGAGGTGCCCCGACCGAACATGCCGGCCCGGTCGCCGACGGCCAGTACGCAGACGTCGGCGTCCTTGGCCGCCTGGACCGCCGCCGCGATGCCGGAGGTGTCCGCTCCGGTGATGTCGGTGCCCGGTACGTGGGTGAGCTGCGGATGGCGCTGCTGGAGCGCCTCGCGTAGGGACGGGATCTCGACGCCGACGCCGTGCTCCGGATGGTGCACGCCCACGTGCAGCGGGAACGAGTAGCAGCCCAGCAGTGACATCGCGTCGTCGGCGACCGGCCCGACCAACGCGACACGCTGACCGGTGGAGAGGGGCAGCAGTCCGTCGCGGTTGCGGAGCAGCACCACGGCCTGGCGGGCCAGCCGGAGGGCGACGGACTGGCCGGCCTCGTCGTCGAGGCGAAGCGCCTCGACGTCGGCCGGCAACTCGCTCCAGTCCTCGTCGAGCAGGCCCAGCTCGATCTTCTGGATCAGTACCCGCCGGAGGGCGCGGTCGACCAGGCTCTCGCTGACCGCGCCGGAGCGCACCGCCGCAGCCAGCGGCGCGCCGTAGGCGTCCACGGTGGGCAGTTCCACGTCGATGCCGGCCCGCAGCGCCAGCCGCGCCGCGTCCGCGGCGTCCGCGGCGACACCGTGCAGGGTCTCCAGGAAGCGGACCGCGAAGTAGTCCGCGACCAGCACCCCGTCGAAACCCCACTGCTCGCGCAGCGTCCGGGTGAGCAGATCCACGTCGGCCGCCGCCGGCACGCCGTCGATCTCGGCGTACGAGTTCATGACCGATCGCGCCCCACCGAGCCGCAGGGCCATCTCGAAGGGTGGGAGGATCACGTCCGCCAACTCCCGATGCCCCATGGCCGTGGGCGCCAGGTTCCGACCACCCCGTGAGGCCGAGTAGCCGGCGAAGTGCTTCAGCGTCGCCACCACCCCGGCCCGTTCCAACCCGCGCACGTACGCCGCGCCGATGGTGCCGACCAGGTAGGGATCCTCGGCGATGGTCTCCTCGGTGCGCCCCCAGCGGTAGTCGCGGGTGACGTCCAGGACCGGAGCGAGTCCCTGGTGGACACCGGCGGCCCGCATCGAGCGGCCGATCAGGCCGGCCATCTCCTCCACCAGCTCCGGGTCGAAGGCCGCGCCCCAGCTCAGTGGTGCCGGGTAGACGGTCGCCCGCCAGGCGGCGAAACCGGTCAGGCACTCCTCGTGCACCTGGGCCGGGATGCCGAAGCGACTCGCCGCGACGATCTGCGCCTGCGAGGCCGCCAGGGACCGTGCCCCGAGGACCGGGTCGACCGGCGCGGTCCCGAACGGTCGGGTCAACTGCCCCAGGCCGTGCCGGATGGCTTCCGACCAG
This sequence comes from Micromonospora sp. DT48, assembly GCF_049844495.1. Lineage (NCBI taxonomy): Bacteria > Bacillati > Actinomycetota > Actinomycetes > Micromonosporales > Micromonosporaceae > Micromonospora > Micromonospora sp. DT48. The sequence continues at coordinate 29,541 of NZ_JBNCLE010000020.1, read as the reverse complement.
GGCGGGGTGTGCTCGACCATGTCGGTCTGATGAGGAGCGACACCCTCACCGGAGGCGTCCGCACCGACCCACAGGCCGACCAGTTGGGCGAGCTTCTCCTCCAGCGACATCAGCGGGATGAGCGCGTCGGCCCGTTCGTCCGGCCGCAGCTTCGGGTCGCGCCACCGATCGGCGGGGGAGTACGCCAATCGGTCGTCGACGGGCAGCTGACTTGTCATGCGAACCCCTCCGGCCGGGTCCGGGAGGTTGTCCCGCCAGGCCACGCCGACCGCCGTGCGAGACGGCGATTATCGAAATTTTCGGAAACCAGTTCGGCACCTGTGTCGGCGAACCTATGGGCGTCGACAGGGCCTGTCAAGAGGCGTGGATAGACTGTTCAGGAGGTGGTTGCCGTGCGGGTAAGCGATTGCCTACATTCATCGCCAGCAGTGGCCAGCATCGACCAGGTTGACATCGTATTGGTGCAAGGCATGCTAGAGTCTCCGAAATTTTCGGAATCGTTGCAGAGGGTCGGATGGCAGAGAAGCGTTCATCGGCGGCGCTTGGCTCGGCGACCATCGCGACCATCGCCCGGGAGGTCGGCGTCTCCTCGGCGACGGTCTCGAAGGTCCTGAACGGACGGTCGGACGTCGCCGCCGTCACCCGGGCCCGGGTCGAGGCCAGCCTGCAAAGACACCGCTATCGTCGGCGGGCCCGACGGGCTCCCGGCGAAGGCCAGATCGACCTGGTGTTCCACGAGTTCGGCTCCGACTGGGCCTTGGAGATCATCAGGGGAGTCGAGGCGGTCGCCACCCTGACCGGCGTGAACGTGGTGCTCTCACAGCTCAACGCCGCCCGTCGGCCGCCGCAGTCCTGGGTCGACGCGACGATCGCCCGGCGTCCCCTCGGGGTGCTGCTGGTCATGTGCAACCTCACCGACACGCAACGGCAGCAGTTGCAGCGCCAGTCGATTCCGGTCGTCGTGATCGACACCGACAGCGCCAGCGTGGCCTCGGTGCCGACCGTCGGTTCCAACAACTGGAACGGTGGGCTGATCGCCACCCGGCACCTGCTGGATCTCGGGCATCGCCGGATCGCGGTCATCTCCGGCCCACGGGACGTGCTCTGCGCCCGGGCCCGCACGGCCGGCTTCCGCTGTGCCCACGAGGAACTCGGGCTCACCGTCGACAGCACGCTGATCCGGCACGGCAACTTTCACCTCGACGCCGGCTACACGCACGGCATCGAGTTGCTGAGCCGACCCGATCGGCCGACGGCGATCTTCGCCGGTTCCGATCTCCAGGCGTTGGGCGTGCTGCGGGCCGCCCGGCAGCTCGGCCTCGACGTCCCGGGCGACGTGTCGGTGGTGGGCTACGACAACCTCCCCCTCTCCGGGTGGATCGGCCCGGCGTTGACCACGGTCAACCAGCCGTTGCGGGACATGGCCGGCACCGCGACCCAGATGCTGCTCGACCTCGCCCGCAGCAACGCCCTGCCCACCAGCCGGATCGACCTGGTCGCCGAGTTGGTGATCCGGGAGAGCACCGCACCACCCCCACACCCCTGACCGACCCCGTTGCGAGGAGCCATGCCCCTGTTCGACCTGCCCCTGGACCAGCTACGGCAGTACGTGCCCGCCGTCGCCGAGCCTGCCGACTTCGACGCGTTCTGGCGCTCGACCCTGGACGGGGCGGCGCAGGTGCCGGTGCTGCTCGACGTCCGCCCCGAGCCGACCGACCTGCGTCTGGTGGACAGCTGGGACGTCACCTTCGCCGGCTTCGGCGGTGACCCGGTCCGGGCCTGGTACAACCGGCCTGCCGGGGTGGACGAGGCGCTGCCGGTGGTCGTCGAGTACGTCGGCTACGGCCGTGGCCGTGGGTTGCCGCACGAACGGCTGATCTGGCCGGTCGCCGGTTACGCCCACCTGCTCATGGACGCCAGGGGGCAGTCGGGTCAGTACGGCGCGGGGGACACCTCGGACCCGCACGGCGAGGCGGCCGGCGGGCCGTCGCCGGTGACCCGCGGCATCATGACCCCGGAGGGCTACTACTACCGCCGCCTCATCACCGACGCGGTCCGCGCGGTGGACGCCGTGCGCGCCCTGCCGGGAGTCGACCGGCACCGGGTGATCGTCGCGGGTAACAGCCAGGGCGGTGGGTTGGCGCTGGCGGTCGCCGGGCTCGACACCGAACTCGCCGCGGTGCTCGCCACCGCGCCGTTCCTGTGTCACATGCAGCGGGCCCTGGAGATCACCGAGGTCGGGGTGTACGGCGAGATCGTCAACTACCTCGCGGTCAACCGCGACGCGGAGCCGGCCGTGCGGCGCACCCTGTCCTACGTCGACGGGGTCAGTTTCGCCCGTCGGGCCACCGCGCCCGTCCACTTCGGAGTGGGGCTGCGGGACATGGTCTGCCCGCCGAGCACCGGGTTCGCCGCCTACAACCACTACGGTGCCGCAGTCGGTGGGCCCCCCGCCGAGCGGGTGATGCACGTCTACCCGTTCAACGGCCACGAGCACGGCGACGCCACCCACGTACGACGTCAACTGCGCTGGCTGGCCGGCGTGCTCGGTGACGAGGGGCTGGGCCGGTCCGCCGGGCCGAAACTTTCGGAGGCCCTGATCTCACCGGTGTGACGGTGTCCCTCCCCGCGCGCCTCGACACTCGGATACCGATGGCAGTCCGTGCAGGGGGTGCGAGGGCACGTGGAGCGCGTTGAGCTTTCGGGTCTGTTTCGATAAGGTTTTCGATATCACAGCCTCGATCTACTCACGATGGTCGGCTGAGCACACCGGCGACGCGGCATCCGGGCGACCGCGTCGATGACGGAGGGCCATCGTGGTGGGCAGTAGTCGGGGCCGGCTTCCATCAGCACGGCTTCGTCGAAAGGCTCATGCCATGAACAACGCCCACGCCCGCGCGAGCGGGCGGCCGGCTACCCGACTGCGACCGCGCACCGCGCTGGTCTCGGCCGCAGTCGGTCTCGCTCTCGTCGCCACCAGCGTGGTGGTGGCGACCTCCAGCGCCAGCGCGGCAACCACCCTCGGTGCCTCCGCGGCGGAGAAGGGTCGCTACTTCGGTGCCGCGGTCGCGGGACACAAGCTCAACGACTCGACCTACGTCGGCATTCTCAACCGTGAGTTCAACTCGGTCACGGCTGAGAACGAGATGAAGATCGACGCTCTCGAGCCACAGCAGAACAACTTCACGTTCGGCAACGCGGACCGGATCGTCAACCACGCTCTCTCCCGGGGCTGGAAGGTCCGGGGGCACACCCTGGCCTGGCACTCGCAGCAGCCCGAGTGGATGCGGAACATGTCGGGCCAGCCGCTGCGTAACGCGATGCTCAACCACGTCACCCGGGTCGCGTCCTACTACCGGGGCAAGATCGACTCGTGGGACGTGGTGAACGAGGCGTTCGACGACGGCAACAACGGCGCCCGGCGTGACTCGAACCTCGAGCGCACCGGCAGCGACTGGATCGAGGCCGCGTTCCGGGCCGCCCGTGCGGCCGACCCGGACGCGAAGCTCTGCTACAACGACTACAACACCGACAACTGGACCTGGGCCAAGACCCAGGCGGTGTACCGGATGGTGCAGGACTTCAAGCAGCGTGGCGTGCCGATCGACTGCGTCGGGTTCCAGTCGCACTTCAACGCGCAGTCGCCGTACAACAGCAACTACCGCACCACGCTGTCCAGCTTCGCCGCCCTCGGCGTCGACGTGCAGATCACCGAGTTGGACATCGAGGGTTCCGGCACCCAGCAGGCGGAGACGTACCGTCGGGTGGTCCAGGACTGCCTCGCCGTCCCGCGCTGCAACGGCATCACCGTGTGGGGCATCCGGGACAGCGACTCGTGGCGCTCGTACGGCACCCCGCTGCTGTTCGACAACAACGGCAACAAGAAGCAGGCGTACCACGCGACGCTGGAGGCCCTGAATGACGGCAACCCGCCGCCCACCACGCCTCCGCCGACGACGCCGCCGCCGAGCACGCCGCCGCCCACCACGCCGCCGCCGACCAGCCCGCCGCCGGGCGGTTCCGGTTGCACGGCGTCGGTGGCGTCGCTGGACCAGTGGAACGGGGGCTTCGTCGCCCAGATCCGGGTCACCGCCGGTTCCAGCAGTCTGAACGGCTGGGCGGTCACCATCGGGCTTCCGGGCGGTAGCTCGTTGACCAACACATGGAACGCCAACCCGAGCGGTACCAGCGGCAACGTGACGTTCCGCAACGTCAACTACAACGGCAACGTCGGCGCTGGCGGCAGTACCGAGTTCGGCTTCCAGGGCACCGGCACCGGACCATCCGGTAGCTTCACCTGCTCCGGTAGCTGATCCATCCAGCACAACGGGCCCGGTGCGGGGGACATCCCCGCGCCGGGCCCTGGCGTGTCGGAGGCCGACGGTGCATTGGTGCAGGGCGCCGGCCCTCCAGCCCGGTCGACCGGCAGTGCCGTCGGCCGGTACGGGTGCTGCGCTCGATGTCGACGTCCAGCCCCGGCTCCTCGGACGGATGCAGTACCCGCGACGGGCAGGGGACCATTCCGGACCCGCAGACCAACCCGGTCGCGGCGCCGACCTCCGATGGGTGGGCGCTCTCCGGCGATCCCGCCGAAGCGGTACCGGTGAGACCGTGTCGGTCGCCTCAGGGGACGGACCTCGGTGCGCGACAGGGCCGCCCACGGCATCCGTGGGCGGCCCTGTCGACGGTCAGCAGCGGTTGATGCTGGAGTTGTTCAGACCGATGTTGCTGATGGTCAGGTTGGTCGTGCAGGGGTTCTCCAGGATCCTGCTGTTGACCAGGGTGAAGTTCCGTAGGGTGATGTCCCGGTTGCCGGGGAACTCCGTCCGCGCGGCCAACCGGACCTCACCGCCACCGCTGATCGTGCCGCCACCGGCCGCGATGTCGACGCCGTAACAGTTCTCCAGCAGGATCGCGTTGTTTCCGGTGTTGGCGATGTCGACCCGGTTGACGGCCACCCCGCCGGACTCCGAGACACAGAAGATGCCACGGCCGCCGCCGCGCGCCCGTACGGTGTCGACCCGGATGTTGATCGGGTAGCTGGAGCCGATCCGCCCGGCCCGGTTGGCGGTGCGGAACGCCGCGTAGCCGGTGCCGGCGCCCGCGTTCTCCGCGTCGACGGTGGTCACGGTGGCGTTGATGGTCTCGTTGAGCAGCAGGCCCGACTGACCGACGTTGCGGGCGGTCACGGTCCCGATGGTCAACCCGTCCACCCCGTAGGTCTCCACCGCGTGGGAGCTGGCGCCGGAGACGTAGACGTTGTCGATGCGCACGTTACGGGTCCACTGGCTGGTGTCGCCCCGGTTGTCGATGCGTACGCCCAGTCCGCTGGAGAGCCGCATGTCGATCCGGCCGAGGATCACGTTGGTGACGTTGCGCATGAAGATGCCGTAGAGCGGGCTGCCGGTGACGGTGAGGTTCTGCACCTCCACCTGGGTGGTGCCCCGCGAGTAGATCGGCGCCTGGTCACCGGAGCCGGAGCCGGTCACGTTGATCGTGCCGCAGACGTCGATCGTGGTGTAGCTGGGCAGCGAGATGCGGGAGCCGGCGCTGATCGAGCCGGATCCGCGTACCACGACCCGCTGCTTGCTGGTCCGCCCGGGGCTGAGGCTGTTCACCGCCGCCTGCACGGCGGCCCGCATGTCGTTGCCGGTGTAGACCGTGCTGCCGCCGTTGCGGGCGGTCCAGGTGCCGCCGTTGAGCACCGCCTCGGCCTGGAAGGAACCGCTGCCGCAGCCGTTGCCGTTGTCGCCGCCGCCCAGCGCGACCAGCTGCCACTGCTGGTTGGCGCCGTCGAGGTCCTGGTACTGGGAGATCATGCCGCCGTCGGCGGTGGACCAGGCCCAGACGTCGAGGGCCTTGTTGGAGTGCCGGTTGAGGAACCGGACGTACCCACCGGCGGAGTCGGCGAGCCGGAAGTGCTGGCGGTTGTTGCCGCTGGCCGCCGTGTTCTGGACGAGCTGGACACCGTCGGTGGCGTTGGGCAGTTCGAGGACCTTGCCGCTGTGTACGGAGCGGATCTGGTAGTAGCCGTTGCCGACGTCGACGAACCGCCACTGCTGTACCGCGGCGTCGGTGCGGGAGTACTGGTTGATCGGGGCGTTGTCGGCGGTGGACCAGTTCCACACGTCCATCGCCTTGCCACTGTGCCGGTTGACGAACACGTACGTGGTGTTGGGGTTCACCGTGGCGGCCTGGGCGCTCGGCGCGGCGACGACCAGGCCGGCGCCGAGCAGCGCCATGGTGGTGGCGGCGACCAGCCAGCGCCGAGGGGTTCGTCTTCCTGTCCTGGACAGCATGCGGGTTCCTCCGGGTACGGGTGCGGTGGTGGAGCGCGTGCCGGAGTGGTGAACGACGCAGAGCAAGCGCTTTCCTGATATTGACAGGAATATATCTTGCTATCTCCGTCAAGCCAATGGTCGACAGCGACCCCGACGACCGGTGTCCGCACGGCAGCCACCGTACGGACACCGGGTCGGGCGACGGTCAGGTGACCGTGCAGGGAGCGCCGTTGAGGGTGAACGAGGACGGGCTGGCGGTGTTGCCGCTGTGGTTGGCCTGGAAACCGATGGTGACCGAGCCGTTGGCGGCGATCGTGGAGTTGTAGGAGACGTTGCGGGCGGTCACCGCGCCTGAGGTCGGCGAGTAGGTCGCGTTCCAGCCGTTGGTGATGGTCTGCCCGGTCGGCAGGGTGAACGCCAGGTTCCAGCCGTTGATCGCCGTGCCACCGGTGTTGGTGATGGTGACCGAGGCGGTCAACCCGGTGTTCCAGGCGTTGACCTCGTACGCGACCCGGCACCCCGCCGCCGGCGGTGGCGTGGTCGGCGAGGGTGTGGGGCTGGGGGTGGGGCTGGGCGTGTGCGTGGGCGGGGGCGTCGTGGTGGTTGGCGTCGGGGTGGGTGACGTGCTGTCCAGCCCCATGAACCGGATCGCCTGCGCGGCGTCGACGGGCAGGTTGTGCGAGACGCCCTGCATGCTGATCGCCTCGACCGGCGCGTCACCGCCCGAACCCCCGTAGCGCGTCCGGGTGTAGCCGGGCTGAGGGCTGTCGGTGAAGGTCGGGGTCTGGCTCAAGCCGTGCAGGTTGGTCCACTGCTTGACCTGCTCGCCGAAGTTTGGGTAGCGCAGGATCTCGTCGTTGGTGCCGTGCCAGATCTGCATCCGTGGCCGTGGCCCGGTGTAACCGGGATAGGCGTTACGGACCAGGTCTCCCCACTGCTGGGGGGTACGGATGATCTGCCCGTTGGCGCACTCGCTGTTCCACTCCGAGCCGCCGGTGGTGGCGAAGCAACCGAAGGGCACCCCGGCGAACGCCGCGCCCGCGCGGAACACGTCGGGGTAGAGCCCGAGCAGGACGTTGGTCATCATCGCCCCGGACGAGGTGCCGGTCGCGGCGATTCGCGTCGGATCCACGGAGTACCGGGCCCGGACGTACTCCACCATCGACATGATGCCCACCGGGTCACTGCCGCCACCGCGACGCAGCGCCTGCGACGAGTAGACGTCGAAGCACTGGCTGCTGCGGGTCACCGACGGGTAGATCACGATGTAGCCGTACTGGTCGGCCAGCCTGGCGTACTGGGTTCCCGAGTACATCGCGGGCCCGCTGCCGGTGCAGTAGTGGACGACGACCAGCAGGCCGGGCTGCGGCGCGACCCGGTCCGGTACGTACAGGTACATGCGTAGGTTGCTCGGGTTGGCGCCGAAGTTGGTCACCTCGGTCAACGACGCCGCCGAGGCCGCTGTCGGTAGGGACAGGGCGGCCAGCGCCGTCAGCACGGTGGCTGCCAGGGCAGCGCACCACAGTCGGATCGCTCTTTTCATGTAACGGGTCCTCCGGACGGAAGGAGACAGAATGATGTTCCGATCGAGGGCTGCCCGGATGCCCTACCTCGTCCGGCTCTCAGAACGCATCGACAATTCTCTTCGTGGTGACGGAGGCGTGACAAGGCGTGGTGGGCTGGCCGCGCCCAGCGGTGGCGGCGCCGCGCCGAGCGGCGGCGCAGTGGCAGCCGAGCGCGCCCGGCGGCTGCCCGAGCCGGTGGTGTCCACACGCCGAGTTGCCCACGCCCGCGCCCCGCTGCTCCTATCCTCTGTCTATGCGGGATCGTCGGGTGGCGCTGTTGTGGCTGGGCTTCGCGGTGGCGGCGGCGGTCTCCGTCGTGCTCGTGCTGCGCCGTCCGGATCGCCTCTCCGACCTGCACATCTACCACGGAGCGCTGACCGACCTACGGGCCGGCCGTCCGCTGTACGGATACGTGGCGCCGAACGGGGGGCCGTTCACCTATCCACCGTTCGCGGCGCTCGTCCTCTGGCCGATCACGACCGTCCCGCTCGGTGTGGTCGAGGCGATCTGGCTGGCGGCCACCTGTGCCGCCGTGGTCGCCATCGCCGTACCTGTCGGTCGCGCGCTCGCCGCGGGCCGCGTCGGCGCGTCGGCTCGGGCGGTGGCCGGGGCGGGCGTGACGACGTCGGCGTCACTGAACGTGGCGGCGGTGGCGGCGGTGCTGATGGTCACCGCACCCGTGCAGAGCAACCTGCGGTTCGGTCAGGTGAGCATCTTCATCGTGCTGCTGGCCCTGCTCGACGCGATGGCGTCGCCGTCGCGGACGCGTGGCCTGCTCGTCGGTATGGCGGCGGCGGTCAAGCTGACGCCGCTGCTGTTCGTGCTCTACTTCCTGGTCTGCGGCCGGTACCGGGACGCGGCCCGCGCGGTGGCCGCCTTCGTCGCCTGCGGGGTGCTGGCCCTGGCCGTGCTGCCCGGCGAGAGCCTGACCTACTGGGCCGGCACGGTCACCCAGACCTCCCGGATCGGCAACCTGGCGTCGCTGGGCAACCAGTCGGTGCACGGGATGCTGCTCCGCCTCGGCATGGACCCGGCGGCCCTCCCGGTGGTCTGGGTCGCCCTGGTGGTCGCCATCTGCGCGGTGGCGCTGCTCCGGGCGCGGGCGCTGGCCCGGCTGGGCCGTCCGGGACACGCCGCGGTGCTGGTCGGCTGTGCCACCGTGGCCGCGTCCCCGGTGTCCTGGACCCACCACCAGGTGTGGACCGTCCTGGCCGCGATGCTGCTGGTGGGCACGCTCGGCGTTGCCCGGCGGGTGGCCGGTGCACTGCTGCTGGCCAGCATGGTGCTGTCGCTGGGCGCGGTGCTGGCTCCGGTGTCGATGCGACCCGGCGTGCAGTTCCTCTTCGAGAACGCCCGCGTCATCGGCACCGCCGTGCTCTGCGTGACGGGGTTCGGCGCGGTCGCGCTCACCGCCACCCGTGCCCACCGCGCCCGGGTCGGCGGGCGAGGATGGCTGCGGGTGGGCGTCGCCTCCCTCGGCGCGTTGGCCTTCTTCGCCGTGCAGCCGTTGCCGGCCGGAGCCGACCCGACCTTCAAGGCGTACCGGCTGTCGGACGTGGTCAACTCGCGGTACTTCTTCGTGTGCCGGGGGCCGGTGGAGTGCGCCCGCTACGGCACCGACGCCCCGGTCACCTTCGGTGTCCGCAGGGAGGAGACCAAGGTACGGGTCAACGGCGTGGTCTCCGAGCAGGTGGTGCGGCTGGAGTACCACTCCGCTCCCGGGGGCCCACCGCGCGACATTCCGCTGTTGGCCGCCTATCCGGGCGTACGGACGTTCTCGTTCCGGTCGGCCACCATGGCCCACGGGCGGCTGGTCGCCTACTCCGTCGACGGACGCGCCCTGGCCACGTACGACGACGAGCTGACCGCGGCATTGCGGACCGGATCGCGGTAGGGCCCCGTCGGCCTGCCGTCGACCGGGGATGCGGGTGACCGCTACTGCTCGCCGTCGAGCACGTCGGTCTCACCGTCGTGGGTGTACGTCACCGGCGGGTGTTCGTCGGGCAACGGCGCCTGCGCCGGGTTGTGGTGGGGGTCGCCGTCCGGCGAGAACAGCACCGGATCAGTCTTCGCGCTCTTCTCGCGATCTTCCTCCGGCTCGGTCACGACCCGCTCCTCACCTCGTGGGGCACCTGCCCGCGACGCTACGTGCGGGCTGCGGCGCACCGTCGCGATCGGGCGTCGTTTCCACCCGATCGGGGACCGGTGGTCACGGCCGTAGCAGCACCGGTCCGGCGTCGATGCGGGTCCGGAACAGGGCGTACGGGCGGCGGCGCAGATCCCGACCACGGTTGAACGGCGGCTGGCGGTGCACCTGGTTGGCGATCACGTAGAGGTGCCGGTTGGTGGCCACGCTCAGGGTGTCCGGCCAGAGCAGGCGGGCGTCGTGCACCACGGTCTCGAACTCCCCGTCGGGGCGCCGCCGCAGCACCGCGTTGTGCTCGTAGTTGGTGAGGTAGATCCGGCCGGCATCGTCGGATTCCAGTCCGTCCGCGCCGCCGCCCTTGTCGCCCTCGTCGACCACCGTCGCGGCGACCTGCGCGTCGCTGAGGGCACGGTCGGCCAGGGCGTCGGTGGCGACGCTGTACCAGCGGCGGGTGGCCAGCGCGCAGTAGTACAGCCGGGCGCCGTCGGCGGAGATGGCGATGCCGTCGGCGCCGACGCCCACCGGCTGCGGAGGCCCGTCCGGGGGACGAACGAGGAACGGACGTCCCTCGACCACCGGACGGAAGTCCGCCAGCGGCGCGGCCTTGGTGGACGGGTGGTCGTTGAGTCGCCGCCACGACGTGCCGCTGGCCAGGTCGACCACGATGATGGCGTTGGGCGCGCCGTCGGCGGAGTCGGTGATGTAGGCCAGCCCGGCCTCCCCGCGACGCAGGTCGAAGCGCACGTCGTTGAGGTACGACGTGGGCAGCACCACGTCGGGCGGGAAGGTGATCACCTGGGCGACGGTGTCGGTCTTCAGGTCGACGCGGACGAGCTTCGGCCCGCCGGGTGACGTCGGACTGAACATCGGGCTGCCGGTGTCGAGTACCCAGAGCCGGTCGATCGGGTCCACCACCACGCTCTGCACGGACACGAAGGCGGAGGGGTCGTCGTCGCCAGACGGGGTGTTCCAGCGCAGGTCGGGGAAGGGGACCTCCCGTCCGCGCCGCAGCTCCACCACGGTCGCGGGCACCTGGTCACCCCACCGGGGAAAGTTGACGAAGATCCGGCCACGGTGCGAGACGGTCACCCCGGTGGGCATCGGGCCGCGGAACCGGTGCACCACTTCGAGCCTGCCGACCGGCTCGTCGGTGGGTAGTGAATGTCGCATCCTTCGACCTCCCGTCGCACACAGGGATCAACTGATCTCTCTGCGCCTATCGTCTCAAACCGGGCGACGAATCCGATGCCGTCGTCGTCGATCCGACCGCTGGAGACGGAGGGCCGATTCGTCACCCAACCGTCATGTGTCCGCGCGGTACCCGCCACCTGGCCCCGGCAGGGTGGGACCCCGACCCCTCCGACCTGGGAAGGAGCACGCCATGGCCATCGTCCTGGATGACCATCTGGTCACCTTGACCTGTGACAACTGCGGCGACACCGTTGCCGCGCCGCGGGTGCCCTCCGACGCGGAGGTGGTCTGGCCGCTGGTGTCCGAACACGGCTGGAGCGGCTCACCGCTGGCCGACGGCCCGCACCGCTGCGCGCACTGTACCCAGCTCGCCCCCGCCTCCGTGGGCGTTCCCGGCGGCATTCTCGGCATCGAGCATCTCGGTGCCGTGACCGTGGTGACCGTCGCCGGAGACGTCGACGTCGACACCGGCGACAACCTGGGCATGGCGTTGCGGCACGCGGCCGACATGGGCGGGCACGTCGTGGTGGACCTCGGTCGGACGGACCTCCTCGACTCCACCGCCCTCGGGTTGCTCGTCCGCGCGCACCGCAGCGCTGCCGAACGCGGCGCACAGCTCTGCCTGGTGTCGACCTCGCCGCTGATCCGTCAGGTGCTGCGGGTAACCCTGCTCGACGAGGTGTTTCCCATCGCGGACACCCGCGCCGACGCGCTGGCCCTCCTCCAGGGCCAGGCCCCGGGTGGGACGGCGTCCGCGTAACCGTCCGGCTCGCCGGTCTTCGTGTTCGGCCCGTCCACGAAGCCGGTGCCGGGCACCGTGGACGGGCCGAAGTTCAACGGCGGCCCCGCCGCGCTCCGGTCAGCCGGAGTGCGTTGCAGACGTCCGCCACGCCCTCGATGTCCCAGGCCAGTTCTCCGGCCGCGCGACGGGTCTCGGCGCTGGCGACCAGGCCGGTGAGGATCACGACCCGGTTCTGCACCATCACGGTGATCTGCTGCCTCCGGGTAGACCAGTCGGCGCTCAGCCGCTGGGCGACCAGCGCGGCGAGGCGGACGTCCTCGTCGTGATGCTGCGGCTCCTCCCACAAGGCGCGGAAGGAGTGGTCGTCGGGCATCGGCCAGGGCCACGGCATCACCACAGCGGTCTCCTTCGTCGTTGACGCCGGCGACCCCGACGCGCCGCCCCGATGGACCACCACCTTGCGCAACGACCTTGGAGTCGACCGCACGGTTGGATGACAGTTGCGTGACAGTCCAGCGGAGGTCACCGGCCCGTCACCGATCGACATCGGTCGGTGACGGGCTGTCTCCGGTCGTCGGTGGACGGCAACCCGGGAGCGGAGACGCTGTTCTCCCGGTGTGGCCCTGCGACGTCCGTGGACGATCCGCGCCTGGTCAGGCTGCCTCGACGTGTGGCTGGCCGGCAGGCAGCTGCCGGATGGTGTCGCCCGTCCTGATCGTCGCACCCACGATCACCCGGGCGTTGAGGCCGCGCAGCCGCATTGCCTTGCCCTCGTCGGTCCAGACGAGCTTGTGGGCGTCACGGCCGAATCGGGCGGCGAACTTGGCGCAGCCGGTATGCGGCTGGTCGGTCACCTCGATCACGGCCTGGTCGCCGATCGCCAGGCGGGTGCCGGCGGGCAAGGCGTCGACGCTCAGGTCGAGGTCGACGTAGAGCTGGTCCCCGGCGAGCGCCCAGGCGTCCCGGTCGGGCCCGGCGATCAGCTCGATGAAACGCGCGTTGATGACGTTGAGTTGCATGTCGGGGTGCGGTGACCCGTCGGCCGTCCGATCGCTGGATCGCTGACCCCAACTGTCGCCGAGCAGCCCGGCGACCGGATCCAGTTCGGCCTCCGACAGCACCTCGCGGGCGTCGACGGCCGGGCGGCGTACGGTCAGCGCCAGAGTGCCGACGCCGCGCGGCGAACGCCGTACGAGGGGCAACCCTTCCAGAATCTCGTCCATCGGGCGGTGGCGGACGGTGATGGAGTTCTCCATGGCCTGACTGTGCTCCACACGTCGACGGCGGCCAAACAGTTCTCGATACCCGAGACCGGACGCGGGCTGCGCTACGAGCGCCGTGACCGGGCGCTGCGACGTGCCCGCGTCCCCCGCGCGGGGCCGTCAGTTGCGTCGGCGTCGGCTGCGGTACCGGCCGATCAGAGCTGCGGTGGACGAGTCGAGACCGGTCACGTCAGCTCGGTCGCCGGTGAGCAACGGCGCGAGCTGGTTCGCCATCACCTTGCCCAACTCGACGCCCCACTGGTCGAACGGGTTGATGTCCCAGATCGCCCCCTCGGTGAACACGATGTGCTCGTAGAGGGCGACCAACTGGCCCAGCGTGGCCGGCGTGAGCCGGTCGGCCACGATCGAGGTGGTCGGGTGGTTGCCGGCCATCACCCGGTGCGGCACGAGGTCGGCCGGGGTGCCTTCGGCCGCGACCTGCTCCGCGGTGCGGCCGAAGGCCAGCGCCGCCGTCTGGGCGAAGAAGTTCGACATGAACAGGTCGTGCATGTCGCCGATGTCGTGGTTGGGCTCGTTGAACCCGATGAAGTCCGCCGGCACCAGCCGGGTGCCCTGGTGCAGCAGTTGGTAGAAGGCGTGTTGACCGTTGGTGCCGGGTTCCCCCCAGAAGATCTCCCCGGTGTCGTACGACACCTGGGGGCCGTCGGTGCGTACCGACTTGCCGTTGCTCTCCATGGTCAGTTGCTGCAGGTAGGCGGGGAACCGGTGCAGGTACTGCGAGTAGGGCAGCACGGCGTGGGTCTGCGCGCCCAGGAAGTTGGTGTACCAGACGTTGAGCAGGCCGAGCAGCACCGGCGCGTTGTCCGCCAGCGCGGTGGTGCGGAAGTGCTCGTCCACCGCGTGGTAGCCGGCCAGCATCTCGTCGAAGCGGGTCGGCCCGATGGACAACATCACCGACAGGCCGACCGCCGAGGGCAGCGAGTACCGGCCGCCCACCCAGTCCCAGAAGCCGAACATGTTGGCCGGGTCGATGCCGAAGTCGGTGACCCGCTGGGCGTTGGTGCTGACCGCGACGAAGTGGCGGGCCACCGCGTGGGCGTCCGCGCCGAGTCCGGCCAGCAGCCAGCGCCGGGCCTGCTCGGCGTTGGCCAGGGTCTCCTGCGTGGAGAAGGTCTTCGACACCACCACGAACAGGGTGGTGGCCGGATCCAGGTCGGCGGTGGTGTCGTGGATGTCGGTGGGGTCGATGTTCGACACGAAGCGGCAGCTCAAACCGCCGTCGCGGTACGCCTTCAGTGCCTCGTACGCCATCACCGGCCCGAGGTCGGAGCCGCCGATGCCGATGTTGACCACGGTGCGGATCCGCTCGCCGGTGTGCCCACGCCACTGCCCGGAGCGCACCTTGTCGGCGAACTCGGCCATCCGCCTGCGTACGCCGTGCACGTCGGCCACCACGTCCTGGCCGTCGACGCCGAGCGTCGCGTCCGACGGCAGCCGCAGCGCGGTGTGCAGCACGGCGCGGTCCTCGGTGCCGTTGATGTGGGCACCGGTGAACATCGCGGCGATCCGATCGGTGAGGCCGACCCGCTCGGCCAGGGCGGTCAGCAGGCGTACCGTCTCGTCGGTGACCAGGTTCTTGCTGTAGTCGACGTAGAGGTCGGCCACCTCGACGGCCAACCGTCGGCCCCGGTCGTGATCGGTGGCGAACAGGTCCCGCAGGTGCGTCCCACGGATCTCGTCGGCGTGCTTGCGCAGGGCCTGCCACTCGTCGGTGCTGGTGACGTCCGCAGCCATCGGATCGATCGTCTCCTCGCAGGGGTCGGGCACGCCGTCGGCCTCGTCCCGACCGACGGTGACACCAGACTGCCATACGAAGATCGGCTCGCCGGCCCGACACCACGATCCGTGCGGGCGACGCGACGGCGACGCGATCCGACCGGAACGCGGCGGGGCGGACCGGTGCGCGAAACCCGGTGAAACCCACCGGGTCCGGCACCTGCCGATCGTCGGGCAGGGCATGGTGGTGGCATGACGACGTCGGCATCGAGCGCGCCCGCCGCTGTCCCCACGCGACCCGCCCGCAACGGCGTACGGCAGACACTGCTGGTGCTCGGCGCCACCGGTGACCTGACCGGGCGGTTGCTGCTGCCCGGCCTGGGCCGGTTGGTGGCCACCGGCGCGGTGCCCGGGTTGCGGCTGATCGGCAGCGGGATGGAGCACTGGGACGACGAGCGGTGGCGGCGTCGGGTGGCTGACGCCTTCGCCGCCGCCGGGGAGGTGACTCCGGCGGAGTCCGAGGTCATCCGCGACACGCGCTACGTGCCGGCCGACGTGACGCGCGAGGAGGACCTACGGTCGTTGCTGGGCTGCTGCGCCGGACCGGTGGTGATCTTCTTCGCGCTGCCCCCGATGGTGACCGCCCGGGCCGCCGCCGCGCTGGCCCGGGTCGGGGTGCCGCCGGGCACCCGGCTGATGCTGGAGAAGCCGTTCGGCGTCGACCGGATCTCGGCCCGCTCGCTGAACGAACTGCTGGTCACGCTCGTACCGGAGGACCAGGTCCACCGGATCGACCACTTTCTCGGCAAGTCGACGGTGCTCAACCTGCTCGGCCTGCGCTTCGCCAACCGGATCTTCGAGCCGGTGCTCAACTCTGCGCACGTGGCCTGCGTGGACATCGTGTTCGACGAGACCCTCGGCCTGGAGGGGCGGGCGGGGTACTACGACGGCACCGGCGCGCTGGTGGACATGGTGCAGTCCCACCTGCTCCAGGTGCTGGCCCTGCTCACCATCGACCCGCCGCCGACCCTGCAGGCCCAGGAACTGCGGGGGCGCAAGGCGCAGGTGCTGCGGGCCACCCGGCTGTGGCAGGACGATCCGGTGCGGTCCAGCCGACGGGCCCGCTACACCGCGGGGGAGGCTGGCGGGCGACGGTTGCCGAACTACACCGACGAGCCCGGCGTCGACGCCGGGCGGGGCACCGAGACCCTCGCGGAACTGGTGGTCACGGTCGACACCTGGCGCTGGGCGGGAGTGCCCTTCCGGCTCCGCTCCGGCAAGGCGGTGCACGGCGTACGCAAGGAGGCGGTCGTCACCTTCAAGCAGCCGGCCCGGGTTCCCGACGGGCTGACCGGCTACGAACGGCCCGACCGGCTGCGGATCGGCTTCGGCCCGGACCGGCTCGGTCTGGACCTCAACATCAACGCTCCCGGTAAACCCTTCGAGCTGGACCAGGTGAACCTCACGGCGAACTTCGGCCCCGGCGACCTGCCCCCGTACGGCGAGGTGCTGCGCGGTGCCTTCGAGGGCGATCCGACCCTGTCGGTGCGCGGCGACGTCGCCGAGGAGTGCTGGCGCATCGTGGAGCCGGTGCTGGCCGCGTGGCGGGCGGGCACGGTGCCGCTGCAGGAGTACCCGGCGGGCTCCGCCGGGCCCGCCGACTCGCTGATCGGCCCGGTGCTCGGCTGCCCACGGTGACCTGGACGGGCTGAGCATTAGGGCGGCCCCGGCGGAGAACCGCCGGGGCCGCGTGGTGGTGGTGCGTTCGGATCAGCTGGTCGGGAAGTTGTCCGGAGTCCGGATGCGCTCCCGCATGAAGGCGCCGGAGGCGGTCAGCACCGAGGTACCGGTGTAGTCGCTGCCGTTGCAGGTGCCCGGCCGCAGCGCGGCGCTGCCCTCCGCCTTGTCGGAGAAGGTCCAGTTCGCGTAACCGATCTTCAGCCGGTCCAGCAGGTCCAGCCACTGGGTGCTGCTGGCCAGGTCGACCCCACCGTCACCGGTGTAGTCGACGGTGCCGAACTCGGTGACGAACAGCGGCAGTCGGGCCGCCGCCCGCTCCACCTCGGCCCGGTAGTTGTCCAGGTGCGAGGCGGCGTAGAAGTGGAAGGCGTACATGACGTTGCTGGCGTTGACCGGGTTGTTGGCGATCTCGTCATGGCTGGAGCCTTCGGAGACGCCCAACGAGGACCAGGCCCGGGTGCCCACGATGACCACCGCGTCCGGGTCGTTGGCCCGGATCACCGGGATGACCTGCTCGGCGTAGTTCTTGATGGTCGACCAGCTGACCCCGTTGGGCTCGTTGGCGATCTCGTAGATGACGTTGTTCTTCGCGGCGTGGCGGGCGGAGACGGAGGCGAAGAAGGTCTTGGCGCGCTCCAGGTTGTACATCGGGTCACCCGGAGTGAGCAGGTGGAAGTCGATCATCGCGTACATGCCGCGCCGGGTGGCCTCCTCGACCAGGTCGTTGACCCGGTTGGTGAACCCGGTGGGGTCGGTCTCGTACCCCTGCTCCTGCACGTACATCGCGATCCGGAACAGGTCGGCGTTCCAGTCGGTGGCCAGGGCGTCCAGGGAGGCGTTGTTGTAGCAATGGCCGAACCACTGGATGCCGTGGGTGCTCATGCCGCGCAGCTGGATCGGCCGGCCGTACTGGTTGCAGAGGTTGACGCCGCAGACGCGCAGCTGACCGTTGATCTCCACCGGGGTCTGGCCGCCGGGCGGCGGAGTGGTCGGCGGCGGAGTGGTGGGCGGTGGGGTGGTGGGCGTGGTCGAGCCGGTGCAGACCGTGCCGTTGAGGGTGAACGAGCTCGGCGACGGGTTCGCGCCGGTGAAGCTGCCGTTGAAGCCGATGTCGGTGCTGGCTCCGGTGGCGAGTGAGCCGTTCCAGCTCATGCTCTGCGCGGTGACGGAGCTGCCGCTCTGGCTCCAGGTGGCCGACCAGCCCTGCGTGAGCCGTTGGCCGCTGTCGGGGAAGCTGAACCCGAGCGTCCAGCCGTCGACCGCGTCGCCGAGGTTGGTGATGGTGACGCTCGCGGTGAACCCGTCGGACCAGCTGTTGGTCGTGTATGTCACGGAGCAGCCGGTCGCGGCCATCGCGTTGGTGGTGGGCAGGGCCGTCAACGCGCCGAGGGTCAACGCGCCGACAGCGCCGGTGGCGACCAGCAGGCGCCGTAGCCGACGTGGAGGTTGCTTCATGGTGGACCATCGCAATCTGGTCGTGGTGGTGGGGGTGCCGCGCTTCGGCGACGACGGACGGGGCCGGCCCGGGAGCGCTCCCACGGCAGCCTACGATGGTTCGAAACCATAACGCAATATTTCGATGCGTCGAAGGATGTGATCGACGGTGGTCCCAAAGCCGTTCCCTGGGGCGGCCGTCGGGCGGGCCGCTCCCAGCCCTCGTCGGCGGCCCCGGCGGGGGCGTGTCCGCCGCCGAGCCGTGCTCGGGGGAGCCGATGACGTCGGGACTTGCGCTGCTCACTACCCTGGCTCTGATCATCTGCCAGCGAACCTCTCGACTTTGACAAGGGCATCAGATGAGTGACAGCCACCCGCCGTACGGTGGGCCGCAGCCGGATCCGAACGCCAACCCGTGGGGCTCACCATCCGGCTCCCCGGTCGGTCCGCCTGGCTCGCCAGTCGGTCAGCCCCTTCCGCCCGGTTCCCCGGTCACCCCGAGCGGGTACCCCTCGCCGTACGGCGCAGCGGCCCCGCCGCCGCCTCCGCCGCCGCCCTACGGGGCACAGCCGGCGAAGTCCTCGAACAAGGGCCTCTGGCTCGGTCTGGGGATCGGCGCCGTCGTGATGGCGGTCCTCGTCGCCTGCGGTGGCGTGATCGGCTTCTTCGTGTTGGCCGACGACGACGAGGACCCGATCGCGGGGCCGGGGACGGAGACCAGCGCCCCCGCGGACCCGAGCACCTCACCGGCGGCCCCTCCGCCGCCGGAGGAGCAGCCTGACAACAACAACGCTGTGACCGCTCGCAGTTCCAGCGACATGTCCGCCGTGTGCGAGGGAAGCCCGATCCTCAACGCCGCGCCCTACACCGGCGCGAAGGGCACCAAGATCTACACGTTCGCGAACTCCCCGGAGCGTCCGCAGTCCTGGCTGAGCAAGTCGGTCGGCTACGACAAGCCGTACTACGCCAAGACCGCCGAGTGGGCCTCGGTGTCCGTCGTCGGCTGCCTCACCTTCGAGGAGGGCAGCGAGGGCACCCCGCGCAAGTGCCAGTACAAGAGCAGCGACGACAAGCAGGTCACCGTCGACTACGTCTCCTCGCGCTACACGCTGACCTTCTACGCCGCCAAGACCGGCGAGAAGATCGGTGAGGGCGGTCGGATCAACGCCCCGGCAGTGCGCTGCCCGAGCTTCATCTCCTACAACAAGGAGACCATGAAGTCGTACGCCCAGCCGGACAGTGGTGCCATCGAGCTGGCACTGGACAAGTTCACCTCCTGATCCACGGGCACCGGGGCGGCGGGGTGGCATCGACCTCCCCGCCGCCCCGCCCGTATCCACCGGAGGCCACCGCCCACCCCTGGTATGTCGCCGCCAGATGCAGGCACCACTCGATACGTCGATACTGATGATCGTGCACACTGGGGCTGCCCGCACCGCCGGTGCGGGCAGCGACGACGAAGGGGATGCCATGGCGAAGACGGTCGAGGCAGGCGCGGACAAGTCGACGACACCCGGCGGTGTTGTCCGGGCGCTGTCCGTGCTGGTGATCGCGGCGGGGCTGATCATGCTGGTGGCCGGTGGCGCGACGTGGCTGACGGTGCAGCGACAGCTCGCCGACGAGCGGATCACCGTCTCCGAGGACGCGAAGTGGTTCGCCGGAGAGAGGATCGACGGCCCGCTCACCGCGTACGCCGAGGCTGAGGTCATCGAGCGGCACGCGCTGGAGGCCAGCGGTGGCCGGACGTACGCCGAGCTCGACCGTGAGGACCCGACGCGGCAGGTCGTGATGACCGGGTCGTTCCTGCGGGCCTCCCTGTTCACCTCGGTGGTGTCCTTCGGGGTCGCAGCCCTGGCCATGGGGCTCGGACTGCTGCTCGCCGTCATCGGTTACGTGCTGCTGGTCGTCGCCCGCCGGCTGGCGGTGTTGACGCCGCCCGCGACGACGAACTGACACGTCGACGCGTCCCGGTCGTGGTGGGCTGCTCCGTCGGCTCCACCACGGCCGGTCGGCCAAGCCCGCAGGCCGGTGGATAGCCTCTCGACATGCCGCATCCGGTGATCTCGGGGAGAGGCGATGGCTGACGACGCGGACGTCCGCAGGTTGGCTCTGGCACTGCCGCACACGGTGGAGATCGACAGCGACGGCTTCGACTTCCGGGTCGCGGGCAAGGGCTTCGTCTGGTCCTATCCCGAGCGGCGGCCGGGCCGACCGCGCGTGCTCCGCACCGACATCGCGGTGCTGTACGTCGGTGACGAGGCCGAGAAGCAGGCGCTGCTTCTCGGCGAGCCGACACTGTTCTTCACCACCCCCGCCTACGAGGGGCTTCCGCTGGTCATGGTGCGGCTGGCGGCGGTCACCGTCGAGCGTCTCGCCGAACTGGTCACCGACGCGTGGCGAATGCGGGCGCCGCAGGACCTCCTCGCCGGCCTCGACGACGAGCTGGCCGGCCGGGCCGTCGGTCCGTGACCTGGCCTCCGCTCCACACGTCCTCTCGTACGGGTGCATCGGTCTCACATCCGACATATGCGGGATCGGCGCTATCGCCGCGTCGGCGCTTCTGACGCACACCCCGAGGTGTCGCGAGAGCCTGTCGGCCTCTTGTCACATCGGGCTGAAATGTCGCGATCTTCCCGCGTCTGTCGCAGCTCCGGATAGTTGGTCGGCTATCGCTAATTTGACACTGTCACGGTTGTCGCAATCTTGCATCGGCGAATGTCCACAGTGGTAGCGAAAGGTGTCTAGCCTGCTGTCGGATATCGACCTTCAGATTTTCGTACGCGTGTGACATTATGACGTCGAGGGTGCGCGCCGGGCCCCCAACGGCGCGGTCGGGGAACCGTCTGGAGGGAATACGTGGCAATCGACGTACTGGTGTCCGACGTTCTGCATCTGTCCCGTTTTGCGCTCACTGCACTACTGGCGCAGGAGGAGGAGTTCCGCATCGTCGGTTCGACAGCAAACTATTTGGATACGGTGGAGTTCGCCGAGCTGCACCGACCCGACGTCGTGATCATCAGCTTCCAGCGGGAGGAGAGCGACGCGGTCGCGTTCGCCGAGAAGGTGGCCAGCATCCCGGGCTGCCGGAGCATGTTGCTCGCGACCTCGTTCACCCGGCCGGTCGTGCGGCGGGCGTTCGCCGGAGACATCGCCGGCCTGGTGCAGCGCGACGTCCCGCCGCGCCAGTTCTTCGATGCCATCCGCCGCGTCCACCTGGGGGAACGCGTCTTCGACGCAGAGCTGACGGTGGCTGCACTGGGCAACGGGGACTGTCCACTGACACCACGCGAGCTGTCCGTGCTCACGTACGTCTACCAGGGGGACACGGTCGGCGAGATCGCCACCAGGTTGCGGCTGTCCGACGGCACCGTGCGCAACTATCTGTCGTCGGTGGTCACCAAGCTCAAGGCCCGCAATCGGATCGACGCGTTGCGGATCGCCCGCGAGTCGCACTGGATCTGACCGGTTCGTGAGGTGTGGTTGGAGCTGGGGCTACTGGCGCACCTCGCGTCCGTTTCTTTACAGAACCTTTCCCCTTGGTAAACGTTGGCTTTATTCTTCGAGTGGGGCTGTTTGGATGACCTGA
Organism: Micromonospora sp. DT48; assembly: GCF_049844495.1. Lineage (NCBI taxonomy): Bacteria > Bacillati > Actinomycetota > Actinomycetes > Micromonosporales > Micromonosporaceae > Micromonospora > Micromonospora sp. DT48. The sequence continues at coordinate 7,857 of NZ_JBNCLE010000020.1, read as the reverse complement.
CGTCACACGTGTGCGTTCCTAATGCCGCAGGTATGTGAATCTCATTAGTGCGACGATTCGGTGGATGCCGCACTTCGCCGATGCTAACCTGCGGATCTCGGCGATTCTTCGCTCGCTGACAGTCCGTGTTGTTGCCATACCAAACTTTTCGTTGCTTGTTGAGTTCCTGCGGCACCGCGAAGAGTCATCGGTGGTGCCGGTGAATCGTGCGCACGGCAGGGAGAGGAAACCGGGCAATGATGGATCTGTCGCGTACCGCCAATGCCGTCACAGCGATTCGTGAGCACGCCCGGTCGGCGCCGGAGCGCACCGCACTGATCGTCGTCGACGACGTGGCGGCCGACCAGCGCTGGTCGTTCGCCCAGGTGGACGCCGCAGCACGGCGGACCGGGGCGTGCCTCGCGGCCCATGGCCGGGTCGGCGACCGGGTGCTGTTGCTGTATCCCACCGGGTTCGAGTTCGTCGCGGCGCTCGTGGGCTGCCTCTACGCCGGGATGGTCGCGGTGCCGGCCCCCCTGCCGGGGTATCCGCACGAGCGCGCGCGGGCACGGCGCATCGCGGAGAACGCCGGAGTCTCGGCGGTGCTGACCGACCCGGCCGAGGCGGGGCACGTCGCGGAGTGGCTGCGCTCGACCGGGCTGGCCGACCTGCCGCTGATGACCACCGACGGCGACGCCGCCGAGGACGCGGAGTCGTGGTCGCCGATCGAGCCGGAACACGACACACCGGCGATCCTCCAGTACACCTCGGGCGCGATCGACGAGCCCAGAGGAGTGCTGGTCAGCCACGGCGATCTCCTGCACAACGTGGAGACGCAGCGCCGTGCGTACGAGCTGAGCGCCGGAACCAGACTCGGCGGCTGGGTGCCGCTGCACCACGCCATGGGTCTGTTCGGCCACCTGCTGCCCGCCCTGCTGGTGGGCGGCGGCTGCGTGCTGATGCATCCCGCCGCCTTCATCCGGCGTCCGTACCTCTGGCTGCGCCTGATCGACGAGTACGACGTCCACGCCTCCGCAGCTCCGGACTTCGCCTTCGCGATGTGCCAGGCCAGGGTGACCGACGAGGAACTGGCCGAGCTGGACCTGTCCCGCTGGCGAGTCGGGGTCAGCGCAGGGGAGCGGGTACACATCGAGACGCTGGAGGCGTTCGCCAAGCGGTTCGCCCCGGCCGGCCTCCGCGACGACGTCGTGTGCCCCAGCTACGGCCTGACGGAGGCGACCCTGGTCGTGTCCACCGACCCGTTCCGCCGGGCGGTGGTGACCAGGGTGGACGAGCACGGTCTGGAGCGGCACCGGTTCATTCCCTCCACCGTGGGCCAGGCGGTGGTCAGCTGCGGCAGGCCACGCGACGTCGAGGTGCTGATCGCCGATCCGGGCACCGGGGAGGCGCTGCCCGCCGGGTCCATCGGCGAGATCTGGGTACGCGGCCCCAGCGTGTGCCGGGGCTACTGGGGTGACGAGGCCACAACCGACCCGGGGGTGTCGGGTGACGGCTACGTGCGTACGGGGGATCTCGGCACCCTGCACGGGGGTGAGCTGTACGTGACCGGGCGGGTGGCCGAGTTGCTCGTCGTGGACGGGCGCTGCCTCTATCCGCAGGAGATCGAGCGGGCGCTGCGGGCCCAGATCCGTGGTCTGGGCATCATCAGCGCGATCTTCACGGTCCCGCGCGAAGGATCCGCGTCGGGCGACGCCCTGGTCGTCGTCTCCGAGGTCAACGGACGGCCGTCCGAGGACCGACTTCGGCACCTGGCGGACGAGATCAACCGCACCCTTGACCGTGAGTTCGGCCTCCGCGCCGACGGGACGTTCCTGCTGCGTCGCGGCGGTGTCGTGCGGGCCACGAGCGGAAAGGTGAAGCGGCCGGCGATGCGCCGTCGGTTCCTCGACGGCGACCTGGTCGCGGTCTACAGCGACGGTGAGCCGCTGGTGGTCACGGCGTCGTGAGCCGCGCCGGGCGGACCCGGCGCGCACCGACGGACGACTATGCGGGGGGCTGTCGGGTGGATGTGAGGAGTGCGTCGAGCTCCCGGATGACCTGCTGCGCGTTGGTGGCCGCCGCGGGCACGATGTCCTGGATCAGGAAGGCACCGTGCACGAGTCCCGGCCCCGGCACGTGACGAACCGGCACGCCACCGGTGTGCAGCTTCTCCACCAGCAGTTCACCCTCGCGCTGGAGTGGGTCGTACTCGGCGGTGGCGACCACCGTCGGCGGTAGACCGGTCAGGTCCGCGTGCAGCAGGTCGACGGCCGGGTCGTTCCGGTGTTCGGGATCGGGCAGGTACTGCGCGTAACACCAGGCCAGATCGTCGATCGACAGCAGGTACCCGTCGGTGTGCGGACCGGCCGCGGCGATCCGCAGGGTCGGGTCGACCGGCGGATACATCAGCAGCAGCGCGGTGATCCGCGGGTCGCCGTCGGCGCGGGCGTCGAGTGCGACGCCGAGCGCGAGGTGGGCGCCGGCACTGTCGCCGGCGAGGACGTGGTGGTGTTCGGGGTACATCCGGCTCGTCCACCGGGCGGCCGCGATGGCGTCGTGCAGCGGCGTGGGGTACGGGAACTCCGGCGCCCGGCGATAGTCGATCGAGACGACGACCGCGCCCAGCGACGCCGCGAGCACGCGGCAGGCCAGGTCGTGGGTGTCGAGGTCGCCGGTCACCCAGCCGCCGCCGTGCAGGTAGGTGACCACCCGGTCGGTGTGGTCCTGCGGGGTGTACACCCTGGACCGGATGGACGTGTTGTCCGAGCTGTCGATCTTCTCGTCGACGACGGTCACCGTCGCGTCGTCCTGGCGTCGGGGGCGCAGGGCGCTCGCCCGGTAGCGCTCGCGGGCCTGCTCGATCGACATCGCGCGGAGCGGCGTCGGCGCACCGTCGGCGTGCTGCCAGGCGATGAGTCTCCGGAGTATCCGATCCAACGGCATGGTGGCCCCTTCAATGGCTTGGTCGGGCGACTGCGGCCCGCCGATCCGCGCCCTGTCACACGACATCTCGTCCACGCGTCGGGCGTCCGTTGTGCGGCACCATACGATACCGACGCCCGCTCGGAATATGACCGTGAGGAACGCACGCCCGGATGCGTGCGCGGGCTGTTGCCGTAGTGCCGACCACAGTTCCGTGGAAAGTCGACTTCCCGACGTGGCCTCGACAGTTACCCAGTCGTCGATCCGCGCGTGCAAGGTGCAGATCGAATATGCGTCGGGGGATCTCGGCGGTTGTGGCGATCTGTGGGGGCGTCGGAGAAAGTCGTTACCGGACCGCGCTGGGCTGTCACTGCCTTTCATTCGGCCGCAATGCGCCTATCGCATTGTGTGACGTAACCCACAACGGTTGCGTTCGATCGGATGTACGACATCGCGGCCAACCGTCCTGAGCTGCTAAAACTCTGCTTGCAAGGTATCGTGCCGGCCCCTCGCGGGAGCGCTTTCCGGCTGTGGTGGCGAAGCGATCTTCCGGCCCGGTGGATGAATCGTCGTAATCGTGCGATGCGTGGAAAGCGCATAGCTGGATATGCGAAATTAATGGATTGCGGGGCGTCTGGCAGGTGGTACCGTGCGTTGGTGTTCCGCAGGGCCAGGCAGGGCCCGGCGGAATGTAGCGAACCATGGCGATAGCCCGTTTCGGGCGTTTCGTATTCCTGTGCGGTCGTGACCGGTGGTGACGCGGGTCGCCGACCCGGTTGAATCTGCCTGGGGGAGAGACCGTGCCACAGCAACAAGTAAGTGCCTGCCCGCCGTGGGAAAAGGTCGCCGAGGCGATCACATTCGTTCCCGACCGGTATTCCCACAAGACCCAGCCGGAGTCCGTGGCGCGGGAGATGCTGCACTGCGACGCGGCTGACGTCGACCGGCTGGTCGACGCTGGCCTGCCGCACGAGGACCGTGACGGCGTCCGGTACTTCGACCCGAACGACCTGTACAACCTCGGCATGTACTCGCAGCGCTCGAACACGCAGCCCGAGTTGGCGTTCCGGATGCTGTTCCGGTTCGCGGGACGCCCGCTCGACGACCTGCTGCGGCCGAAGACCTGGAGCTTCCGGGTCCGACTGGAGTGCCACGAGTGCGCGGGGGCGGCGCCGTGGCGGCTGGAGGGACCCGACGTGGTCCGGTACGGCGGTCGCCTTGAGGAGATCACGCCGCTCGCGCCGAGCGAGGGGTCGGCGGAGTACGCCGCGACCGTCACCAACACCGGTGCCCGGACCCCCCTGGTCTCACCGACCTTGCGGACGTTGACCCGCGACTACCTGAACGCGGGCTACCGCTGGCACATGATCCCGGTGCCGATGCAGGCCGACTACCCGCTCGTGCACGAGCTGGGGGTGACCAGCTGCATCGCCGCGAGCCTGCTGCTGGCGGAGCGCTTCCGTGCCGCGGGATACCGTGCCGAGGCGAAGCGGGGCTGGTTCACCGGGGTGCTCGGTGGCGCGCTCGACCTGCCGCACGCGTGCGTCGAGGTGACCGACGACGACGGGCTGACCAAGACGGTCGACATCGCCAAGGCGCAGCTGGCGGCGCGCTTGTCGGCCAACACCGAGCAGTTCCAGGAGCTGTGTCTCGGGTCGCTCTACAACAAGGTCATCCCGTCCACCGCCTCCGGCAACGCGTCCTTCGGACGCCACGAATGCGGTTCGCCGCAGCCAGCGCTGGTGCGTGCCGACATCCGGTCGGTGCGGTGAACAACCTGACCTCTTGAACCACCTATCGGGGAGGACGACAGACAATGGCGGTACGAGAGATCGAGCCGATCGAGCTGGAGCTGGACCGGCTCGAGCACATGGCCGAGTCGGGGTACTACAACCCGTACACGTTGTTCGACTGGCCGGACGCCATCGAGCCCGACATGCCGTGGATGAGCGAGAGCCTGACCACCCTCGCGGGTACGGAGATGTGGGACGAGCTCACCCGAGAGCAGCAGATCGCGCTGACCAAGTACGAGGCGATCAACTTCTTCAGCCTCAACATCCACGGCATCCGCGAGCTGATGAGCGAAGTCGTGATGCGCATCCACGAGCGGACCTACGCGAACGTCTCGGAGTTCCTGCACCACTTCATCGGTGAGGAAAACGAGCACATGTGGTTCTTCGCGCAGTTCTGCCTGCGCTACGGGGGCAAGCTCTACCCGGCCCAGCCGACGCTGCAGGCCGACTCGGTGGAGCACCTGTCGCCGGTCGCCCGCGAGCTGGTGGTCTTCGCCCGCATCCTCATCTTCGAGGAGATCGTCGACCACTACAACGCGTACATGGCCACCGACGAGTCGCTGCCGCACATCGCCCGCGAGATCAACCGGGTGCACCACCAGGACGAGAGCAGGCACGTCGCGTTCGGCCGGATGATCTTCACCAACCTGCTCGGCCAGGTGGCCAAGCGTGACCCGGCCGAGGTGCCGCTGCTCGCCGAGTATCTGGAGAACTACCTGCGGTACAGCATCGCCACCCTCTACAACCCCGCGGCCTACCGCGACGCCGGCATCCCGGACGCGTTGGCCCTGCGGCGTCGTGCCCTGGAGCACCCGGCCCGGCACGCCGCTCACGAGCGGATCCTCAAGCGGACGCGCAGCTTCCTGACGAAGGCCGGCGTGGGCAGGGAACTGGTCAAGTGAGAACCGATCCGATGCAGGCGGTCCGGAACTTCATCCTGGAGCGCAACCCCAAGCTCGAACAGCTGGACGACGACCTCGACCTGATCGACAGCCGGGCGATCAACTCGCTGGCCTTCGTCGAGTTCATCTTCCTGCTGGAGGAGCTGACCGGCGAGTCGATCGATCCCGAGGAACTCGACCTCGACGACTTCCGCACCCTGAACGCGATCGGGGCGCGGTTCCTGAAGCAGAAGGCGGCGTCATGACCACCGTTACCGACAATGGCCTGAGGGTTCTCAACGGCGACCAGCTGCGGTTGCTGCGGGCGGTCGACGCGGTGTTCCGGCGCCTGGGGGACGGCTGGGGGGCCGAGGAGTTCCGGTTCCCGTTCCTGCTGCGTACTCGGGATCTGGACACCTTCGACTACTACGACAACTTCCCGCACCTCGGGCTGGCGGCTGCCCGGCTCGACCCGGAGCGGGTGGGTACCCTGCTGGCGACGTCGTCCCGTCCGGTGGAGCAGGTGCCGGCCGACGTGATGCGGCCCGCGGAGTTCGCCCTGCCCTCGGCCGCGTGCTACGCGATCTACCTCGACCTGGCCGGCTCGGTGCTGCCCGACGGCGGCGTCGTGCGGACCACCCTGGGCACCTGTTTCCGCAACGAGGACCACTACGACGGCCTACAGCGGCTGCTGGGCTTCTCCATGCGGGAGATCGTCTTCATCGGTCAGGAGGAGGGGGCCAAGCAGCACCTCGGCCGGGCCAAGGACGCGGTGTTGGCGCTCTGCGCCGAACTGGGGCTGGAGGTCAAGGTCGAGGTCGCCACGGACCCGTTCTTCGACAAGAACAGCGGCAAGGCCAAGATGCAGCGGCTGTTCCCGGTCAAGGAGGAGTTCGTCGTCGACGGCCTGGCCATCGGCTCGGTCAACTACCACCGGAACTTCTTCGGCGAGCGGTGCGAGATCCAGGCCGGTGGCGACACCGCCCACACCAGTTGCCTGGCGTTCGGCGTCGAGCGGTGGGTGCACACGCTGACGGCGCGTTTCGGTGGTGTCGAGGCCGCAGTGTCCGCAGTGGAGAGCCTGGGCTGATGCGATCGAGCGTGGCGACGGTGCTCGGCATCGACGTGGCCCTGCTCCAGTCGGGCATGGGTGGCGTCGCCGGCACGGAGCTGGCGTGCGCGGTCTCCGAGGCGGGCGCCGCCGGCTGCGTGGGCGGCTACAAACTCATCGGCGAGCCGCTGTCGGCGGTGTTGACCCGGTTGGCCTCGGGAACGTCGCGTCCGGTCGGCGTGAACCTCATCCCCGAGGTGGTCGGGCCCGACGATCTCGCCCGCCAGGTGGAGCAGGTGCTCGCCGAGACGCCGCCGCACGTCTACGTGTCGCTGTTCGGCATGCCTGAGGAGGCGGTGTTCGAGCAGGTCACTGCCGCCGGCCGGGCTCTGGTGGTGCAGGTCGGCACCGTCGAGGACGGGGTGCTGGCGGCGGAGCGGGGCGCGGTGGTGGTGGCGCAGGGCATCGAGGCGGGTGGGCACCTGCTCGGCGTGTCGTGTCGGGACGAGTTGGTCGCCCAGCTGCGTGACCGGCTGCCCGAGGCCTGCGTCGTCGCGGCGGGCGGCATCGGGTCGCCTGCCGACGCGGCGCGGGCGGTGGCCGCCGGAGCCGACGGAGTGCTGCTGGGGACGGCCTTCGTCGTGGCCCGGGAGTCCTGGGCGCATCCCCACTTCAAGGCGGCGGTCTGCGCGGCTGACGGGGACGACACGGTGATCACCGACGTCTACGAGATCGGGTGGCCTGGTCGGCGGCACCGGGTGCTGGCCACGCCGGTGACCGAGAACCCGGGGCAACCGAAGCGGTTCATCGGCCGGACCTCGGTGGAGGACCGGTCATATCTGGTGCCTCGTTTCAGTGCCGCGGTGCCTACTGTGGCGACCACCGGCCGGATCGAGGAAATGGCAATGTACTGCGGTCTGTCCTGCGGCTCTCTCACCGACCAGCCGTCGGCTGCCGACGTCGTCGCCGGATTCGCCGCAGTCCTTCCTGCTGCTTGAGCATCGACATGGGATGAGGGGGATGTGGTGTCTGCTGGTGAGGTTCTTGAGCGTCTTGAGTTGGAGTATCGCGAGGATGCGGTGCGGGCTCGGGTGCGTGATGGTGTTGAGTTGTATTACGAGTCGACCGGTTCTGGTCCGGTTGTGTTGACGCTCAACAATTTTTTTATGACGACTCCGGCGTGGCGGGTGGTCACGGATGAGTTGTCGGTGGCTCATCGTGTGGTGAGTTA
>NZ_JBNCLE010000019.1:70796-116971 GCF_049844495.1 Micromonospora sp. DT48 | reverse complement strand
GCCCAACGGCCATACCAGCCCAAAACGGCGGCCGAACCCCGCCTCGCCGCTTGACACAACCCATAGGGACACCCCCCGGTGCCGACGCCGGATGCGGGTGGGCCGCACACTTGACGGCATGAGTGACGACGCCGCGATCCGCGTCCGAGGGCTGCGCAAGACGTACGGCGAGAGTCTCGCGGTCGCCGGGCTCGACCTGGACGTCCACCGGGGCGAGGTGTTCGCCCTGCTCGGGCCGAACGGCGCCGGCAAGACGACCACCGTCGAGATCCTGGAGGGCTACCGCCAACGCGACGCCGGCGAGGTGCGCGTCCTGGGCGTCGACCCGGCCGACCCGCCCCGCGACTGGCGCGAACGGGTCGGCATCGTGTTCCAGGGCACCGGGGAGTTCGACGAACTCTGCGTCGCCGAGGTGGTACACCATTTCGCCGGCTTCTACGCCGACGCCGACGACCCCGACAAGGTGATCGAGCGGGTCGGACTCTCCGCCAAGGCCCGCGCCCGTACGCACACCCTCTCCGGCGGTCAGAAGCGTCGGCTCGACGTGGCGCTCGGCATCGTCGGCCGCCCGGAGTTGCTCTTCCTCGACGAGCCGACCACCGGCTTCGACCCGGAGGCCCGGCGGGAGTTCTGGGAGCTGATCCGCGACCTCGCGGCGGCCGGCACCACCATCGTGCTGACCACCCACTACCTGGACGAGGCGGAGGCGCTCGCCGACCGGGTGGGGGTGATCGCCGCCGGCCGGCTGGTCGAGGTGGCCGCGCCGAACCGCCTCGGCAACCGGCAGGAGGCGCTGGCCACGGTCTCCTGGCGTACGCCGGAGGGCACCCTGGAGAGCGCGCAGAGCGCGACGCCGACGGCGCTGGTGGCGGAACTCGCCGCGCGCTTCGGCGGTGAGGTGCCCGGCCTGACCGTCACCCGGCCCACCCTTGAGGAGATCTACCTGACGATGATCGGACACCGATGACCACCACGGCGAAACCGGCGCAGCCGGTCACCACGGCCTCACCTGCCCGGCGCCGCGGCGCAGCCGGCCTCGCCCTGCGTCAGGGACGGCTGGAGATCCGGCAGTTCCTACGCAGCCGCGAGTCCGTCGTGTTCACGCTGGGCTTCCCCCTCATCATGGTGCTGATCTTCGCGTCGATCTTCAACGAGGAGATCGCGCCCGGGGTGAGTTACACGCAGTACTTCATCACCGGCATGATCGCGACCGGCCTGATGACCGTCAGCTTCCAGAACCTCGGCATCTGGATCCCGATCGAGCGGGACCGGGGGGTGCTCAAGCGCTATCGCGGCACGCCGATGCCCAAGTGGGTCTGGTTCGCCGGAAAAGTGATCATGGTACTGGTGATCAGCGTGGTGATGACCGCGCTGCTGCTCGCGGTGTCGGTGACGCTGTTCGACCTGGACCTGCCGAGCACCACCACGGCCTGGTTGACCTTCGGCTGGGTCAGCGGGTTGGGCGTGACCGCCTGCACGCTCTGCGGCATCGCCATCTCGTCGCTGGCCCGGACCGCCCGCAGCGGCTCGGCGGTGGTCACCCCGGTCGCGCTGGTGCTCCAGTTCATCTCCGGGGTCTTCTTCGTCTTCACCAACCTGCCGTCCTGGATGCAGCAGGTCGCGGCGTTGTTCCCGCTCAAGTGGATGTGCCAGGGGCTGCGGTCGGTGTTCCTGCCGGAGACCTTCGGGGCGGACGAACCCGGCGGCTCGTTCGAGCTGACCCGCGTCGCCCTGGTGCTGGGCGTCTGGTGCGTGATCGGTCTGGTGCTCTGCCTGACCACCTTCCGCTGGACCACCCGCCGCGACGGCTGAGCCGGGGAGGGCCCGGCCGGGCCCTCCCCGCAGCGGGTCAGTACGAGTAGAAACCCTGGCCGGTCTTGCGGCCCAGGTCACCGGCGGTGGCCATACGCTGCAACAGCTCCGGCGGGAAGAACTTCTCGTCGGCGGTGTCGGTGTAGATGTTGCGGGTCGCGTTGAGCAGCACGTCGACACCGGTCAGGTCGACGGTGGCCAGCGGACCCATCGCGTGCCCGAAGCCGAGCTTGCAGGCGGTGTCCAGGTCCTCGGCGGAGATGACACCCGCCTCGACCAGCTTGACCGCCTCCATGGCCAGGGCACAGATCAGCCGGGTGGTGACGAAACCGGCGATGTCGCGGTTCACCACCACGACGGTCTTGCCGATCCCCTCGGCGAAGGACTTCGCCCGCTCCAGGGTGGCATCGCTGGTCTTGTAGCCGCGAACCAGCTCGCAGAGCTTCATCATCGGCACCGGCGAGAAGAAGTGGGTGCCGACGACCGCCTCCGGACGCTCGGTGGCCGCCGCGATCTGGGTCACCGGGATCGCCGAGGTGTTGGTGGCCAGCACCGCGTCCGCCTGACAGATCTTGTCCAGCGCGCGGAACACCTCGTGCTTGATCTCCAACTTCTCGAAGACCGCCTCGACGACGATGTCCGCGTCGGCGGCTGCCTCCAGCTCGGTGGTGGGGGTGATCCGCCCCAGCGTCGCCTCGACGTCGTCGTCGGAGAGCTTGCCCTTCTCGGCGAACTTCGCCAGCGACCGTCGAATGCCGTCCAGACCGCGCTTCGTCGCCGCGTCGTCCAGGTCCCGCAGTACCACGTGCCAGCCCGCCTGGGCCGCCATCTGGGCGATGCCCGAACCCATCAACCCGGCACCGATGACCGCGAGTCGACCCGCCATGCTGCTTCTCCCTCGCTACGAATGAGTGTCTGTCTGCACCCTAGTCGGCGAGCCTGAACGATAGCTAAGGCAGCTCAGATGGTCAGTTCGGGTTCCTCCGGTGCGGTGGCCCGCTCCACCTCGATGCCGAGCGCCCGCAGGTCGGCCACGAAGTCGGGATATCCCCGGTCGACGTGGTGCACGTGGGACACCTCGGTCACCCCGTCGGCGCAGAGCCCGGCGATGATGAGCCCGGCACCGGCCCGGATGTCGGTCGCGCGTACCGGAGCGCCGGAGAGCCGCTCCCGGCCGCGTACCACCGCGTGATGCCCGTCGGTCTTGATGTCCGCGCCGAGGCGCATCATCTCGTTGGCGAACATGAACCGGCCGTCGAAGATGTTCTCGGTGATCAGCGAGGCGCCCTCGCTGAGCGCGGCGAGGCCGATAGCCATCGGCAACAGGTCGGTAGCGAAGCCCGGATACGGCAGAGTCACCACGTCCACCGCCCGGGGCCGCTCCTCCATGCGTACCCGGAAGGAGTCCGCCCGGGTCTCCACCATGCCGCCGGCCATCACCAGCTTGTCGAGCGCGACCTCCAGGAACGCGGGGTCGACACCGGTCACCGTGACGTCGCCCCGGGTCATCGCCGCACCGAACGCCCAGGTCCCCGCGACGATCCGGTCCCCCACCGTGGCGTGCCGGACCGGGTTCAGCCGGGGTACGCCGACGATGGTGATGGTCGAGGTGCCCTCGCCGTCGATCAAGGCGCCCATCCGCTGGAGCATCGTGCAGATGTCCACGATCTCGGGCTCGCGGGCCGCGTTGTCGATCACGGTGGTGCCCTCGGCCAGCACCGCCGCCATGATGAGGTTCTCGGTCGCCCCGACGCTCGGGAAGTCCAACACGATCTCCGCGCCGCGCAGCCGGTCGGGCGTCGACGCGATCACGAAGCCGTGCTCGCCGGAGATCTCCGCGCCCATCCGGGTCAGCCCGGAGATGTGCATGTCCAGGCCCCGCGAGCCGATCGCGTCACCACCGGGGTGGGCCACCCGCACGTACCCGCGCCGGGCCAGCAGCGGGCCGAGCACGCAGATCGACGCCCGCAGTCGGCGGACCAGGTCGTAGTCGGCCTCGACGCCCGGCTGCTCCGGCACGTCGATGGTGACCGAGCGGGAGCGGGCCACCCCGCCGGCCGTGACCATCGGGTCCACCGGGTCGTCGGCGTCGAACCGTACGTCGCACCCGAGGCGGCGCAGCACCTCACCCATGATGGCGATATCGGTGATCCGTGGCACGTTGGTGATCACACTCCGGCCCGGGGCGAGCAACGCGGCGGCCATCAACTTCAACGCCGAGTTCTTCGCCCCCACCACGTGCACCGTCCCGGCCAGCCGGGCACCACCGTGCACCCGGATGACGTCGACGTCGGTGATCGCGGCGTCACCGGCGTCTCCCGGGCCGACACCCGCAGGCCAACCCGTGCCGGCGTCCGGCCGCGCCGGGATCGTCAGGTCCGGTATCCGTAGGCTGTGCGTCATGGCCGTCCACCTCACGCGCATCTACACCAAGGCCGGCGACGCCGGCATGACCAGGCTGAGCAACAACGAGCAGGTGCCGAAGAACGATCCGCGAATCGCCGCGTACGCCGACGTCGACGAGTGCAACGCCGCGCTCGGCGTGGCACTCGCGCTGGGCCAGCTCGACGACGAGTTGCGCCGGGTGCTGGGGTTGATCCAGAACGACCTGTTCGACGTGGGGGCCGACCTCTCCACCCCCGTCGAACCGGAGCCCAAGTACCCGCCGCTGCGGGTCACGGAGGAGTACGTCGAGCGCCTTGAGGGCTGGTGCGACGAGTACAACGCGCGCCTGAGCAAGCTCGACTCCTTCATCCTCCCCGGCGGCACCGCGGGCGCGGCGCTGCTGCACGCGGCGCGGACGATCGCCCGGCGCGCCGAGCGGTCGGCGTGGGCCCTCGTCGCACACGACCCCGACCGGACCAGCCACCTCCCGGCAAAGTATCTCAACCGCCTGTCAGATCTGCTCTTTATCCTGTCAAGAACGGCAAATCCGGACGGAGACGTGCTATGGGTGCCGGGCGGAGGCCGGTGACGTTCGGTGCGCTGCACCACGTGGAGGTCTGGATACCCGACCTGAACTCGGCAATGCGTAGCTGGGGCTGGCTGCTCGGCGAGTTGGGCTGGACGTCGTTCCAGCAGTGGCCGAACGGCCACTCCTGGCGGCTCGGCTCGACCTATCTCGTGCTGGAGGAGTCACCCGCCCTCTCCGGCCGCCGTCACGACCGGCTCGCCCCGGGCCTCAACCACCTGGCCTTCCACGCGGGCTCGACCACCGTCGTGGACCGGCTGGTCGAGCAGGCACCGGCGTACGGGTGGGAGCTGCTCTTCGCCGACCGGCACCCGTACGCGGGCGGGCCCGACACGTACGCCGGGTACCTGACGGACGGTCAGGGGTACGAGGTGGAGTTGGTCGCCTCGGGCTGAGGTGGCTTGATCGGTGGTTCGGCTGGGGGCGACCTTGGCCAGCCGCTCGCCCGGAGGGCATCGGCCAGCCTGGGCGGTGCGGGTGGGGTCAGTCTGGGGGGCGGTTGCGGGCGAGCTTGATGAGCAGCACCACCAGCAGGCCGATGCCGAAGACCGCCATCAGGCAGCAGTCGACGCCACTGAACCCGGGCTTGGCGGGGCGGGCGTTCTGTCCCGCCCGCACCACGATCTCGCCGCCGCCCGACGATGCCCAGGCCGTGACCGGCATGAACACCGAGAGTCCGGCTGTACCGACGACCGTGCCCAGGCGGCCCCGCCACTTGTCCCACGCAGACATCGCCCCATCCTCGCCGGGACCCGCAACCGGGGCGCACGGCGGATCGGGCCCGCACGGCATGCACCGGCCGTCAGACGCCGAACTGGCCGGACCCCAGGGTGCGGGGTCCGGCCAGTTCGGGTGTTGAGTTCTCACCACGGGGTAGAGGTCAGCTGTTCCAGTGCTCGGCGACCAGGTCGGCGGCCTGCTGTTCCCACTGGGCGTAGTGGTCCGGGTAGGCCGACACCTGCACGGTCTGCGCGGCCTTGGTCAGGGGCATGTCCTGCCAGCCGTCGACCTGCTTGAGGCCCTTGAGGAACGCCAGGGTCGAGTACTCCGGGTCGGTGATCTGCTCGACCGTGCCCCAACCACTGGACGGACGCTGCTGGAACAGACCCTGCGAGTCATGGTCGTTGCGGTCACCCAGATGACCCAGGTTCTCCAACTTCGACTCCTGCAACGCCGTCGCGATCGCCACCACCGCAGCCCGCTCATCCATACCGGCCTTCTTCGTCGCCGCGATGATCGCCTTCACGTTCCCCACCTGCTCATCGTTCAGGTCGACATGCGACTGACCCGCCGGAGCACCATGCGGCAACAGCTTGCCGGTGTCCGGCTTCTCAGCCTGCACCGCAGCGACAGGAGCGGACGCCACCGGGGCGGCGTCAGCGAACGCGGCCACCGGACCGGCGACCAGACCACCGGAGACAGCCAGACCAGCAATACCCAGCACGCTCTTACGCAGCATCGAGTTCATGACAAAGCTCCAATCGGGGGTCACGCGCACACCCAAGGGGGACAGGCACACGCACGCAAGCACCACAACAGGCACCCAAAAGAAGAGGAGAAAAGAAAAAGGGGGGAGACCTTCTCGATCTCGACCCGACACGCGGGGCGTGTATCGCCACATCACGCCGCCGGAACCAGGTACAACGACCGACCGCCCGCCATCATTCCCGACAGCACACACCCACCATGGCGGGCCGTCGTCCTCGGCCGTTCAGGGATATGCAACGACCACCACTCCGCCGTCATTCCCGACGGCACGGGCGCGGTCGTCGGCCGTTCACCCGTCTACAACGCCCCCGACCCGCCACCCATTCCACCCCCAGCCAACCACCGCACCCGCTCCGCACAGCGCCAACCGGACACCCGGACCGACACCGCCCACCACGACCACACCACCACACCACAATCCACAAACCCCGGACACCCAGCCGCACTCGGCCGAAACCGCACACCCGGCACACCGATGCCGAACCCACGCACAACAACCGAGGCGCGGCCCGCCGTGCCCGACGCAGGGATCAAGCCTGACCGCCCGAAGCCGGGCACGGCGGGCCACACCCAAGAGCGCACGTTCGGAAAGACCGCAGCCCACACCCAAGAGCGCGCCCACACCCCTAAAGCGCACACACGGTCAGGCAGCCGGCCAGTCCTGGGAGGCAACAGGCGGCGAGGCCGCCCCCGGAGGGGCGGCCTCGAGCCAGGAGAGGAACCCGGTGACGGTGGATCGCGCCATGGCGATCTCGACCGGGGCGTGCCGACTGGTACAGCGAAGAATGATCCAGTCGGCGGGCATGGACATTCGTTCCTGCCCTTCGGGCAGCCGCCGTCGCTCGACGGTCAGCCCTTTGCGGGAGAGCACCCGCTTGGGGCGTACGGCGAAACTGAACATCCGGTACCAGCGAAGCTCGTCGCCGACGAAACGGCCGAAACCGGGCGACCAGCCACGGCCGTCGAGCATGGTGGTGGTCCGGACACTGAGCCGGATGATGCCACCGCTTCGGGTGACCAGAGCCCGCCGGATGAAGAGAAACAGGATCGCGCCGAGGATCACGGCGACGCCGATTCCGACCCCTTCGACGATCTCCATCGGCGGGTCGGCTCAGTTACCCGTAGCTGCGGCGGCGGGAGTGGCCTCCTCGGCCAGCACGGTCACGCCCCGGTCGCTGACCGAGAGGAAACCGCCCGCCACGTCGTAGGTGAGCTGCTCACCCCCGGCAAGCTTGATGCGTACCTGGCCGGGCTCGGCGAGCTGACCGAGCATGGGCGCGTGCCCCGGCAGCACACCCAGCTCACCTTCGGTCGTCCGGGCCATGACCATATCGGCCTTGCCCGACCAGACCTTCTCCTCGACGGCCACGAGCTGGACGTTTAGCTGCTCTGCCACGCTGTCTCCTTGCTGAGGCGGCGGATTGGGAAAATTCTAGTCGCGCCCCTGACCTGTTCTTCAGGCGGGTGCCAAGACCTGCGCCATGGTCAGCTCCGGTTCACCAGCTTCGGGTGTTCGAGGAGGAACGGGTCGAGTAGTTCCCGCTCCAGGGCGACGAAGAAGTCATCGACCTCGGGCGCGAACCGCTCGCCGCGGTACTTGCCGCCCTCCACCACGGCACCACCCGGCAACTTGATCATCTGGATGTTGCCGGGGCGGATGTCCTTGAGGGCCAGGCCGAAGTCGATCACGCTGTGCCCCCGGCCGCTGAAGATCAACGACTCTCCGGCCGCTCGGAGCACCTTGTCCAACTTCACCGGGTTGGTCACCACGTCGGCGCTCAGCGCCTGCGCCGCCATCGCCTTGACGAACTGCTGCTGGTGCCGCTGCCGACCGTAGTCGCCGTCGGGGACGCCGTTCTCCGGGTACCGCTGGCGGACGTAGTCCAGCGCCTGCCAACCGCTGAGGTGCTGCTTGCCCTTCGGGTAGACGGCCTGGGGCCCGATGTAGCCGTCGCCGTTGGGGTTCCCCTTGCGGTGCTTGCCGTTCGGCTCGCGGTGCTCGGAGCGGACCTCGCGCTCGATGTTCATCGTGACGCCGCCCATGGCGTCGACGATCTTCTTGAAGCCGTTGAAGTTGATGATCGCGCCGGCGTCGAACCGCTTGATGCCGGTGACCTGCTGCACGGTGATGGCGAGCAGCTCGAACCCACGGGCCGGATCCGGCTTGCCGCCCGGCACCCGGCTACCGAACGACATCGCGGCGTTGAGCTTGGTGGTGGCGCCACCGAACTCGGCCTTGGGGAACTGCGGGATATCCACATAGAGGTCGCGCGGAAGGGAGAAGAGGTACGCGCGGTCCATCTCCTTCGGCACGTGCAGGACCATGATCGCGTCGGAGAGCGGCAGGGTGTCGTCGTCTCGGGGGTCGATGCCGACGAGCAGGATGTTGAGCGGTCCCTTGATGTCGCTCTTCCGCGCACTGGCACCGGCCGCCTGGTCGCCGAAGAGATCGGCCTTGCCGATCGCGCCCTCGTAGCGCGCCATCAGCGCCTCCGCGCCCACCAGGCTCGTCCCGCTGAGCACCATCAGGATGACTCCGAAGATGGTGCACACCTGTGCCCAGCGGGGCACGCCCCGCCACACCGATGACCGTCCACCACGCTTGCCGCGCCTGCCGGCCTTACCCACAAGCATCTCCGTTCGTCGCGCCCACGGGGGAATACGGGCACGCGGGTCCGAATGGTTTAACCGACCAACGCCCATCAGGAAATGAGCGCGGCTGTGCGATGTCCAGAAACCTCACCGGGCCGTATGCCGACCCGACGCCGCCGCTGGCATCGCACCTGACGGTATCTCGCGTTCGCCGTGATCGCCGAACACGGGAATCCGGCCAGCGGCGATGGTACGTCGTCGAGATGGGCAGAAGGCCGCCCCGGGGTCACCGGGACGGCCTTCTGTTTCGTGTCTGTGCAGGTGAAGGGTCAGCCCTTCATCAGCTCGGCGGCCTTCTTCTCAAGGTCGTCGAGTCCACCGCACATGAAGAACGCCTGCTCGGGGAAGTGGTCGTACTCCCCCTCGCTGATCTTGCGGAAGGCCTCGATGGTCTCCTTGATCGGGACCGTCGACCCCGGCACGCCGGTGAACTGCTCCGCCGCGTAGGTGTTCTGCGACAGGAAGCGCTCGATCCGCCGGGCCCGCTGGACCGTGATCTTGTCTTCCTCGGAGAGCTCCTCGATACCGAGGATGGCGATGATGTCCTGCAGGTCCTTGTAGCGCTGGAGGATCCGCTTCACCTCGCTGGCCACCTGGAAGTGCTCCTGGCCGACGAACTCGGGGGCCAGGATCCGCGACGAGGAGGCCAGCGGGTCCACCGCCGGGTAGATGCCCTTGTCGGAGATCGACCGCTCCAGGTTGGTGGTCGCGTCCAGGTGGGCGAAGGTGGTGGCCGGAGCCGGGTCGGTGTAGTCGTCCGCCGGCACGTAGATCGCCTGCATCGAGGTGATGGCCTGGCCCCGGACGGAGGTGATCCGCTCCTGGAGCTCGCCCATCTCGTCGGCCAGGGTCGGCTGGTAACCCACCGCGCTGGGCATCCGGCCCAGCAGGGTGGAGACCTCGGAACCGGCCTGGGTGAAGCGGAAGATGTTGTCGATGAAGAGCAGCACCTCCTGCTTCTTCACGTCCCGGAAGTACTCGGCCATGGTCAACGCGGAGAGCGCGACCCGCAGCCGGGTGCCCGGCGGCTCGTCCATCTGGCCGTAGACCAGGGCGGTCTTGTCGATGACGCCGGAGTCGGTCATCTCGTGGATGAGGTCGTTGCCCTCACGGGTGCGCTCACCCACACCGGCGAAGACCGAGGTACCACCGAAGTTACGGGCAACGCGGGTGATCATCTCCTGGATGAGCACCGTCTTGCCCACACCCGCGCCACCGAACAGGCCGATCTTGCCGCCCTTCACGTACGGGGCGAGCAGGTCGATGACCTTGATGCCGGTCTCCAGCATCTCGGTCTTCGGCTCCAGGTCGGCGAAGGCCGGGGCCTTGCGGTGGATGCCCCAGTGGTCGTCAGCCTGGATGGTCTCGCCCTCGGTGAGGTTGAGGCACTCGCCGATGGCGTTGAAGACGTGGCCCTTGACCGCGTCACCGACCGGCACCCGGATCGGGAAGCCGGTGTCCCGCACGTCGGCACCGCGCACCAGGCCGTCGGTCGGCTGCATCGAGATCGCGCGGACCAGGTTGTCACCCAGGTGCTGGGCGACCTCCAGGGTCAGCGTCTTCTGTCCGCCGGACAGGGTCACGTCCACGTGCAGCGCGTTGAACAGGTCCGGCATGGCGTCGCGCGGGAACTCGGCGTCGACGACCGGGCCGATGACCCGGACCACGCGACCCGTGGCCGTCTTGGTCTCAGCTGGTCCACCAGCAACTGCGGATACAGTCATCACACTTCACTTCCCGACGCGGCCAGCGCGTTCGCGCCGCCGACGATCTCACTGATCTCCTGGGTGATCCCGGCCTGGCGGGCCGAGTTCATCTCACGCGTGTACTTGTCGATCATCTCTTCGGCGTTGTCGGTGGCGCTCTTCATCGCCCGCCGACGGGCCGCCGACTCGCTCGCCGCCGACTCCAGCAACGCCGCGTAGATCCGCGTGTTGATGTACTTCGGCAGCAGCGCGTCGAGCAACGCCTCCGGGTCCGGCTCGAACTCGTAGTCCGGCAGCACACCGGATGCCGCCTCCGAGCGGGGCCGCTCCTCGACCTGCAACGGGCCGATGATCCGGGTGACCGGGTTCTGGGTCATCAGGGACTTGAACTCGGTGTAGACGATGTGCAACTCGTCCACCCCGCGTACCCCGTCCGGGCCGGGACCGTCGTCCTCGTCGTCCGCGCCGGAAACGAACGCCTTGATCAGCGTCTCACCGACCTCGCGGGCGTCGACGAAGGACGGCTGCTCGGAGAAGCCCGTCCAACTGGCCTCGATCGGCCGATTCCGGAAGCGGTAGAACGACACCCCCTTGCGACCGACGACGTAGAGCACCGGCTCCTTGCCGTCGGCCCGCAACCGGGCGATCAGCGATTCCGCCGTACGGATCGCGTTCGAGCTGTAGCCACCGGCCAGGCCCCGGTCCGCGGTGACCAGCAGCACGCCCGCCCGCCGCACCCGCTCGCGCGGGGTCAGCATCGGGTGGTCGATCCGCGCGTTGGAGGCCAGCGCCGTGAGGACGCCGGTGATGGCCTGGGCGTACGGCAGGGACGCCTCAACCCGGGCCTGAGCCTTGGCGATCCGGCTCGTCGCCACGAGCTCCATCGCCTTGGTGATCTTCTTCATCCCCTTCGCCGAGCGAATGCGTTGACGAAGAACACGTACCTGCGCCGCCATGGCCCGGCCCTATCGCTTCTCGGCCGGAGCACCGCCGCTGTAGCGAGTGACCGTCTCGTGCTCGGACTCGCCCTCCAGCGGCTCCGCCGGCGCCTCGTTGATCGTGCGCTCGTCCTCGCGGCCGAGGAAGCCCTGCTTGAACTCGGTGACGGCCGCGTCGAGGGTCGCGATGATCTCGTCGTCCCACTTGTTGTCCGCGATCGCCTGGAGGGTGGCGTTGTGCTTGCGCCGCAGATGCTCAAGGAACTGCGTCTCGAAGCGCCGCACATCGCCGACCGGGACGTCGTCGAGCTTGCCCTCGGTGCCGGCCCAGACCGAGACGACCTCCTCCTGCACCGGGTACGGCGAGTAGTTCGGCTGCTTGAGCAACTCCACCAAACGGGCACCCCGCTCCAGCTGGGCACGGGAGGCCTTGTCCAGGTCGGAGGCGAAGGCGGCGAACGCCTCCAGCTCACGGAACTGGGCCAGGTTCAGCCGCAGCGAGCCAGCGACCTTGCGCATCGGCTTCACCTGCGCCGCACCACCGACCCGGGAGACCGAGGTGCCGACGTTGATGGCCGGCCGGACGCCCTGGTTGAACAGGTCGGTCTCCAGGAAGATCTGGCCGTCGGTGATCGAGATGACGTTGGTCGGGATGAAGGCCGAGATGTCGTTGGCCTTCGTCTCGATGATCGGCAGACCGGTCATCGAGCCGCCGCCCATCTCGTCGGAGAGCTTCGCGCAGCGCTCCAGCAGCCGCGAGTGCAGGTAGAAGACGTCACCCGGGTACGCCTCGCGGCCCGGCGGGCGGCGCAGCAACAGCGACACGGCCCGGTACGCCTCGGCCTGCTTGCTCAGGTCGTCGAAGACGACCAGGACGTGCTTGCCGCCGTACATCCAGTGCTGCCCGATGGACGAGCCGGTGTAGGGGGCGAGGTACTTGAAGCCGGCCGGGTCCGAGGCCGGGGAGGCGACGATGGTGGTGTACTCCATCGCGCCCGCCTCCTCCAGCTGCCCCTTGATGGAGGCGATGGTGGAGGCCTTCTGGCCGATGGCGACGTAGATGCAGCGGACCTGCTTCTTCGGGTCGCCGGAGGCCCAGTTCTCCCGCTGGTTGAGGATGGCGTCCAGGGCGACGGTGGTCTTGCCCGTCTTCCGGTCGCCGATGATCAGCTGCCGCTGGCCCCGGCCGATCGGGGTCATCGCGTCGATGGCCTTGATGCCGGTCTGCAGCGGCTCGAAGACGGACTGCCGGGCCATCACGTTGGGAGCCTGCAGCTCCAGCTCGCGGTAGCCCTCGTCGGCGATCTCACCGAGGCCGTCGATCGGCTGGCCGAGCGCGTTGACCACGCGGCCCAGGAAGGCGTCGCCCACCGGCACCGAGAGCACCCGGCCGGTGCGCTTGACGCGCTGCCCCTCCTCGATACCGGCGTAGTCGCCGAGGATAACGACACCGATCTCCCGGACGTCGAGGTTCAGCGCCACGCCAAGCGTGCCGTCCTCGAACTCCAGCAGCTCGTTGGTCATGGTCGAGGGCAGGCCCTCGACGTGGGCGATGCCGTCGCCGGTGTCGGCGACGGTGCCGACCTCCTCACGGGAGACGTCGGGCGAGTAGGAGGAGACGTAGCGCTCCAGAGCGCCGCGGATCTCCTCCGTCGAGATGGTCAGCTCGGCCATCCTCTGCTTCCTTAAGTATCAGGGGCCCGGGATACCTAGTACCGACCGGTCCTCGGGTCGACTGTCTTTCCGGGCGCTTCGCTGGGTGCTGATCAGCGCTTTGCGAGCGCGTTGCGGGTTTCGTTGAGGCGGCGCAGGATCGTCCCGTCGTAGAGGTCCGAACCCACCCGTACGCTCACTCCACCGAGGATCGACGGGTCAACCGTAAGCTTGACAGCAACCGGTCGACCGTATATGGCGGACAGCCGATCGCTCAGTCGCCGCTCCTCTTCCTCGGTGAGCGGTGCGGCGACCGTCACGTACGCGACCTGCCGGTCCCGCCGCTCCGCCGCCAACTCCACCAGCCGGGACAGCGCGGCGGTGAACGAGCGCCCACCGAAGCCGGCAAGCGCCGCCTCCGTCAGCCGCACCGTCACCGGTCGAGCCTTGCCCGTCAGGAGCATCCCGACCAGCTCGGCCCGCTGCGCCACCGGCGCCATCGGGTCGGACAGGGCGTTGGACAGCTGCGGGTCCGCGGCGACCACCTGGCCGAAGCGGAACAGCTCGTCCTCCACCTCGCCCAGCTCGCCGGCGCGGTCGGCGCTGGCGAGCAGGGTCTGCACGCCGAGGCTCTCCGCCCCGTCGAGCAGTTCCGACGGCGCGGACCAGCGACCGGAGACCAGGGCCCCCAGCAGGTCGAGCGTGTCCGCACCGACCTTGCCGGAGAGCACCGTGTTCAGCAGGCCGGTGCGGTCCGCGCCCTCACGGGCCGGGTCGGAGAGTGCCCGACGCAGCCGGACCTCCCGCCGCAGCAGGTCCGCGACGGCGAGCAGCTCCGCGCCGGTGCCGGCCACGGTCGACGGCTCGGCACCGGCGACGTACGCCTCCAGCCGCGCGAGCGCGGCTGCGTAGGACTCCCGGCTGGCGGCCTGCATCAGCGGGCCCCCGCGCTCTCGAGATCGGTGAGGAACCGCTCGACGGTGCCCTTACGGCGAGCCTCGTCAGCGAGCGACTCGCCCACGATCCGGCTGGCCAGGTCGACCGCGAGGCCGCCGACCTCCGCGCGCAGCTCGCGCACGATGGTCTGGCGTTCCACGGCCAGCGACTCCCGACCGGCGGCGATGATCCGGTCCGACTCCTCCCGGGCCTTGGCCAGGATGTCGGTCCGGATCGACTCGGCGTCCGCACGGGCGTCGTCCCGGATCCGTGCCGCCTCGGTACGCACCTCGGCGAGCTGGGCCCGGTACTGCTCCAGCAGTTGGTTGGCCTCGGCCTGAGCAGCCTCGGCACGCTTGAGACCGCCCTCGATCGCGTCGACCCGCGCCTGATACATCGCCTCCATGCGCGGCATCACGAACTTCAGCAGCACGAAGCAGAGCAGGGCGAAGGCGATCGTCCCGACGACGAGCTCCTGCCAGATCGGCACGAGCGGGTGGTGCTCTGCACCTTCAGCGGCGACATACATGTCAGACCTCCGGGTCGCGTCGGGCTACGTCAGACTGCGAACGCGAGCACCAGGCCGAACAGGGCGAGCGCCTCGACCAGCGCGAAGCCCAGGACCAGCCAGGTGCGGTTGTAACCGGCGGACTCCGGCTGGCGGGCGCTGGCCTGAATGTAGGCCGCGAAGACCAGGGCGACACCGATACCGGGGCCGATGGCGGCGAGGCCGTAGCCGATGGTGTTGACGCTGCCCTCGATGGCGGCAATAACGTCCATTGCGGGTATTCCTCCTAGTAGAGGCGTGAGTTCTCACGCGTACGCGGTCGTACCGGAGCTTGGTCGGGCCGGGCGGCCCGCCGAGGTCTGTGGATCAGTGCCCGTCTGCGAGCGACGTGCCGATGTAGTTGGCGGTCAGGGTGACGAAGACGTATGCCTGCAACAGCGCGACGAGCACCTCGAAGAAGGCCATCAGGATCGCCATCAGGAACGAGAAGACCGACGTCACCTGGATGAAGATGTTGTCCGAGGCCAGCATCACGAAGCCGCCGACGGTGAAGACCAGCAGGATCAGGTGACCGGCGAACATGTTGGCGAAGAGTCGCACCGCCAGGGTGACCGGCCGGACGATGAAGGTCTGCAGGAACTCGATCGGGATCAGCAGGATGTGCATCGGCCACGGCACGCCCGGGATGATCAGGCTCTGCTTGAGGTAGCGGCCCAGGCCCTGCTTGCGAACACCGATGTAGAGGTACATCACGTAGGAGATCGCGGCGAGCACGATCGGGAAGGCGATGTGCGAGTTCGGCGAGATCTGCAACCCGGGGGTGATACCGAAGAGGTTCGTCACCACGATGAAGCAGAACAGCACGGTGAAGTAGGGCGCGAACCGGATGCCGTCCTTGCCCATCTGTTCCCGGGCGATGTTGTCCCGGACCAGACCGTAGATCGACTCCGCGTACCACTGGCCCTTGCTCGGCACCAGCTTCGGGTTCCGGTAGGTCGCCATGAAGAAGATGATCAGAAGGCCGACGGCCAGCCAGATCATCAGGGTGAACTTCGTGACCCACGGGCCGGCGAGATCCGGCAGGTAGAAGTCATCGACCTTGGGGGGCCAGGGCAGGCCCTCTGCGGCGATAAACTGTCCGCTCACCGTGTCATCCTCCGCACTCGACAGACCCGCGCGTGCCGGCACTCAGGCACTGAGCCTCTTCATGATCAGGTAGATCGCTCCGGCTGCGCCGAGCATCATGCCGACGGCGATTCCGACGCCGGTCGGCAGGCCCAGGAAATCCCCCGCCAACCAGCCGAGGAACCCCCACACCACGATGCCGGCGAGCAGGTAGCCGAGGACGGCTCCGGCGACACCTTCCGACGAGTTCTCGTCGGGGCTTCTGCGGTGAGGGTTGTCGGCCATGACGAGGCGAACACTATCAGTCGGGTGTCCCGTGAGTGTGCGGCACCCCCCACACTGCAAGCAGCGTGCGGGCGGCGGGTGCGGCGCATCAAACCGGATTCAGCCTACTCCTGTCCGGCCAGTCGAACAGGCCGACGAAACGCCCGGGAAACGCCAGCCGTACGGTCAGTGACCGGACGGTGGGTCCACCCTGGGCAGCGGGGTACGCAAAGCCCAGGTCAGATGGGCGCCGGTCCACACCACCACGGCCGCGATGATGGCCACGCCCATGTCCGGCAGGCCGGGCCAGCCGGTCGCCGCGACGGCGGCCATCGCCACCCCCAGGATCACGATCTTCGTGACGTAGGTGACCAGCCCCACCGACATGATCAGTCTTGGGTGGACCGCGTCCGCCCAGGCCACCGACAACCCCGAGATCACGTAGCTCGCGACCACCAGGGCGATCCCGGCGGCCACGCCGGCCGCCCCGGTCGGGCCGCGCAGCCAGGCGGCGCCGGGTACCGCGATCACCGCGAGCGCGGCGCAGGCGAGCAGCGGCAGCCGCAGGTGCGGCAGCCGGGCCCGGATGGCACCCGGCTGACCCGCCGGTGGCGCGGCCGTCGGGGATGCGCCGGGCTCGTCGGCACGGGCCCCGCTCATCTGGGGTACGCCGGGAACTCGACGGCCAGCTCGGCCACGTCGGCGGCGATCCGGGCGAGTTCGTCGGCCCCACCCGGGGCGGACGGGTCGGTCCGCACCGCCCGGGCGATCAGTCCGGCGACCGTGCGCATCTGCGCCTCCCCCATGCCCTGCGTGGTGACGCTCGGAGTGCCCACCCGGATCCCGGAGGCGACCATCGGTCGCTGCGGGTCGTACGGGATCGCGTTCTTGTTCAAGGTGATGGTCGCCGCGTCGCACCGCGCCTCGGCCTGCGCGCCGGTGACCGCCAACTCCCGCAGGTCGACCAGGGCCAGGTGGGTGTCGGTGCCACCGGAGACCGGCCGCATCCCCTCGGCCGCCAGCCCGTCGGCGAGCGCCCGCGCGTTCGCCACCACCTGCGCGGCGTAGTCCCGGTACGCCGGTTGGGCCGCCTCACGCAACGCGACCGCCTTGGCCGCCACGGTGTGCATCAGCGGCCCGCCCTGGGTGAACGGGAAGACCGCCTTGTCGATCCGCTCGGCCAGCGACTCCCGACAGAGGATCATGCCGCCGCGCGGGCCGCGCAGCACCTTGTGGGTGGTCGCGCAGACCACGTCGGCGTACGGCACCGGCGACGGGATCGCCTGCCCCGCGACCAGCCCGACGAAGTGCGCGGCGTCCACCATCAGGTACGCGCCGACCTCGTCGGCGATCTCGCGGAACCGGGCGAAGTCGATCAGCCGGGGATAGGCCGTCGCCCCACAAATGATCATCTTAGGCCGGTGGACGAGCGCGAGGTCCCGTACCTCGTCGTAGTCGATCAGCTCGGTGTCCCGCCGGACGGTGTAGCCGACCGGGTTGAACCAGCGGCCGGAGAAGTTCACCCGGCTGCCGTGGGTCAGGTGCCCGCCGTGCGGCAGCTCCATCGCCAGCACCGTGTCGCCCGGCTGCACCAGGGCGGCGTACGCGGCGAGGTTGGCGCTCGCGCCGGAGTGCGGCTGAAGGTTCGCGTGCTCGGCGCCGAAGAGGTCCTTCGCCCGGGCGATGCCGAGCTCCTCGGCCCGGTCCACCTGCGCGCAGCCACCGTAGTAACGCCGACCCGGGTAGCCCTCGGCGTACTTGTTGGTCAGCGTGGAGCCCAACGCGGCCAGCACCGCCGGCGAGGCGAGGTTCTCGCTGGCGATCAGTTGCAGACCGCCGCGCAGCCGATCCAGCTCACCGAGCACCACCTCCGCGATCTCCGGGTCGGCCGTGCTGAGCTGCTCGAAGTCGGGCCCCCAGAAGGTGCCCTCGGCGGTCTCCACAGCGCCAGAGTCTATGAGACCGCAGACTGGAGGCGTGAAATGCCTGGTGACCGGCGCGACAGGGTACGTGGGCGGGCGGTTGGCGCCGCGCCTGCTGGCGGAGGGACACACGGTGCGCTGCCTGGCGCGGCGCGCGGGTCGGCTACGCGACGTGCCGTGGGCATCGCAGGTCGAGGTGGTCGAGGGTGACCTGAGCCGACCGGAGAGCCTGACCGGCGTCTTCGACGGCGTCGACGTGGCGTACTACCTGGTGCACTCGCTCGGCCAGACCGGCTTCGAGACCGCCGACCGACAGGCCGCGACCACGTTCGCGGCGGCGGCCCACGCGGCGGGCGTACGCCGAATCGTCTACCTCGGTGGGCCGGAGCCGGCGGCCGACGACGAACACTCGTCGGCGCACCTGCGCTCCCGCACCGAGGTGGGGCGGATCCTGCTGGACAGCGGAGTGCCGACGGTGGTGCTCCGCGCAGCCGTGATCATCGGTTCCGGGTCGGCGTCGTTCGAGATGCTGCGCTACCTGACCGAACGACTGCCGGTCATGGTCACCCCGCGCTGGGTCACCAACCGGATCCAGCCGATCGCGGTCCGCGACGTGCTGCGCTACCTGGTCGGCTGCGCGGGGCTACCGGCGGAGGTCAACCGGGCCTTCGACATCGCCGGGCCGGACGTGCTCACCTTCGGCGACATGATGCAGCGCTACGCCCGGGTGGCCGGACTCTCCCGCCGCCTTCTGCTGCCGGTACGGCCGCTGACGCCCACGCTGTCGTCGTACTGGGTCGGACTGGTCACCCCGGTGCCGAACGCGCTCGCCCGACCGCTGGTGGAGAGTCTGGTGCACGAGTCGGTCGCGCACGAGCACGACATCGCGGCGTACCTGCCGGACCCGCCGGGCGGGCTCACCGGATTCGACCAGGCCGTCGAGCTGGCGCTGACCAAGGTACGCGACGCCCAGGTGGAGACGCGCTGGTCGAACGCGGCCGGGGCGGACGCGCCCGCCGAGCCGTTGCCCAGCGACCCGCACTGGAGCGGCGGCACCGCCTACACCGACCTGCGGCGGCGGGCGGTGGCGGCACCGCCGGAGGCGTTGTGGCAGGTGATCGAGGGAATCGGCGGCGAGAACGGCTGGTACTCGTTCCCGCTGGCCTGGTCGGTGCGCGGCTGGTTGGACCGGCTGGTGGGCGGGGTGGGGCTGCGGCGGGGCCGACGGCACCCGCACCGACTGCGCGTCGGCGAGGCGCTGGACTTCTGGCGGGTGGAGGAGATCGTCCCCGGTGAGCTGCTGCGGCTACGTGCCGAGATGCGGGTGCCCGGCCGGGCCTGGCTGGAGATGCGGGTACAGCAGGACGACACCGGGCAGGTCTGCTACCGGCAGCGGGCGGTGTTCCTGCCCCGGGGCCTGGCCGGGCATGTCTACTGGGCTGCGGTGGCACCGTTCCACTCGCTGGTCTTCGGCGGGATGGCCCGCAACATCGCCCGGGACGCCGAGCGGATCGAGACCCCCACGCGGGCCCACTGACGGGTTCGGCGGTGGCGTCGGTCAGTTGCCGGTGCGCTCCCCGGTGACCCGCCAGGCGGTCGCCTCGCTCGGTGGCACGAAGTCGCGGACCGGCTCGTCGCGCAACGCGTAGGAGAGGATCTCGCCGACGCCCTCCACCATGGCGCTCTGCACCGCGCGACCGACCGCGTCCTGCGGCTCGTCGGGGTTGGCCGCCATCGCCGCCACCACCAACTGCGGGGTGAAGGCCACCACGGTCTCCGTGGCGTACTCCTCGGAGCTGCCCGTCTTGCCCGCCACCGGCCGGCCGAGCTGACCACGCAACCGGGTCGCCGTGCCGCCCTCGCAGGCGTGGTACATGGACTGGTCGCCGACCGGGCAGCGGGCCGCGTCCGTCGCCGCACGGGCCACGTCGACGTCGAGCACCTGCCGACAGTCCGGCTGCCCGGCAGCCACCCGGCGACCGGCGGCGTCGGTGATCGAGACGACCGGCGTGGGCGCGCACCAGGTGCCCTCCGCGCCCAGCGTCGCGTACGCGCCGGCCAGGTCGAGCGGGGTGGTGGCGGAGACTCCCAGGGTGAACGGCCCCCACTCACGTGCGCCGTGCCGGGCCAACTGGGCGTCGTCGTCGGCCCGGAACACGATGCCCAGCCGTTCGGCCATCTCCACCACCCGGTCGGCGCCGACCCGCTCGGTCAACCACGCGAAGTACGTGTTGACCGAGTCGCCGAACGCGGTCCACATGTCGTGTCGACCGCTCACCGAGGCGCTGGCGTTCTGCGGACACCAGTACCCTCCGCAGCTCGGCTCGCCGCTGATCCGGAAGTCGGTGACGATCCGCCGGGGCGCGTCGAAGACCGTGTTCAGCGGCAGTCCGGCCTCCAGCGCGGCCAGCATGGTGAAGAGCTTGAACGTGGAACCGGCCTGGTAGCCGACGATGGTGCCGCCACCGGCGACGAGCTGGTTGACGGTGTTGGGATGGTTCTGCTGGCCACCCGGGTTGGCGGCCACGCTGTAGACCCGGTTGACCGACATGGCGAGTACGCGGCCGGTACCGGGCTGCACCACGGCGGTCGGCATGGCGTGCGGGTGTTCGGCCGGGTAGACCCGCCGCACCTGCTCGGTGGTGGCCCGCTGCACCCCCGGGTCCAGGGAGGAGACGATGCTGAACCCGCCCCGGCGCAGGGTGCGCTGCCGCTCGTCGACGGTGCCGCCGAACGCCTTCTGGCTGTTCCACCATCGGGTGAACCAGTCGCAGAAGAAGCCCCAGTCGTTGTGTCCCTCGGGTACCGCGGTGCAGTCGTTCGGAGTCTCGCTGGGCCGCAGGTTCAACGGTTGGGCCGCGGCGCGGGCCGCCTCCTCGGCCGCGATGACGCCAGACTCGACCATCCGGTCCAGCACGTAGCCGCGTCGGGCGGTCGCGCTGTCCGCGTCGCCGTTGATCGGGTCGTCGGTGTGCGGGGAGCGGACCAGTCCGGCCAGCAGCGCCGCCTGGGCCAGCGTGAGCTTCGCCGGTGAGGTGGAGAAGTACCGCTTGCTGGCGGCGGCGATGCCGTACGCACCGGCGCCGAAGTACGCGATGTTGAGGTATCGGGTCAGGATCTGGTCCTTGCTCAGCTCCCGCTCCAACGCCAGGGCGTACCGGATCTCCTGGATCTTGCGGGCGGTGCTCACCTCGGTGGCCGCGGCTCGCTGCGCCTCGGTGAGCCGGGGGTCCGTGCTCAACACGTTGCGGACGTACTGCATGGTCAGTGTGGACGCGCCCTGCCGGGTCGCGCCGTCGCGCCGGTTGACGGTGAACGCCCGCACGATGCCCCGCAGGTCCACCCCGCGGTGCTCGTGGAAGCGGGCGTCCTCGGCGGCGATGATGGCCTGCCGCATCACGACGGCGACCTCGTCCAACGGCACGTCGACCCGGTCCTCCTGGTAGAAGGAGGTGATCAGGGTGGTCCCGTCGTTGGCGTAGAGGTTGGACCGTTGGGCCGTCGGCGGTGTCCGCAGGGTGTTGGGCAGCTCCGCGTACGGTGCCGCGAGCGCCGAGAACCCGATGCCGAACACCAGCGCGGCCGGCAGCGCCGCCACCGCCAGCACCAGGCCGGCCAGCGTGCCGGCCAGCAGGACGGTGAACATCTTCGGCAGGAACGCCCGGGTCATCAGCTCTCCCCGCAGGAGCCGTCAGGACTCCCCCAGAATGGCGCTAATCACCCCTTCTGCCGCGCCTTTCATGAAACCCGGATGAAATTCGCCGATCAGGGGAGCAGTAGCGCCGCGAGCGGCTGCACCGTCTCCTCGATCTCGTCAGCCACCCGGCTGAAGCACTGGTCACCGCGTCCCCACGGGTCGTCGAGGTCGTCGGTGGGCAGGGCAGTGGCGCCCTGGCGGCTCTCGTGGGCCGCCTCGACCAGGGCCACACCCCGAGCGTGGAGCGCCTCGGCGGTGGCGTCGGCCGCCGGCAGCACGGTCGCGTCGAGCCCAGCCAGCAGCCGTCCGAACTCGCCGAGCACGAAGGTGCGCGCGGCGGCGTCGGGCCGCAACGCCGTCACGTACTCCTGTTGGTCGGCGGTGGCGGTCAGCACCAGGTCGGCACCGTCGATGTGGTCGCTGCGCAGCTTGCGCGCGGCGAACCCGGCGACGTTGCCGCCCCGGCTGACGATCTGACGGGCGGCCGGCGGGTTCATCTCCTCACCGGCGTGCCAACCGCCGGTGCCGGCGCTGTGGCTGTGCAGCAGTTCGTCGACCCGGGTCGGATCGGCCTCGCGCCGGGCCAGCCGCTCGGCCACCGCGAGGGTGAGCAGCCGCTCGGCCATCGGCGAGCGACAGATGTTTCCCATGCAGACGTGCAGGACGGTGAAGGGAGGCACCTAGACCACCTCGCTCTCGCGCAGCTCCGGCACCACGTCACGGAGTCGGGCCAGGCTGACCGCACCCTCCCGGACGAGCCGAGGCTCGTCGCCGGTGAGGTCCACGATCGTGCTCGGCACCGGATCCACCGCCGGCCCCGCCTCCAGGTAGGCCCGCACGGAGTAGGCCAGCTGATCACGCGCCTCTTCGGCGGTGAGCGCGGCCGGTTGACCGATCTTGTTCGCCGAGGCCACCGCCATCGGTCCGGTCTCGCGCAGCACCTCCAGCGCCACCGGGTGCAGCGGCATCCGTACCGCCACCGTGCCGCTGTCGTCGCCGAGATCCCACCGCAGGCTCGCCGAGTGCTTCACCAGAATGGTCAGCGCTCCCGGCCAGAACGCCTCCACCAGGTCTCGCGCCGCCGTCGGCAGCGTGTAGGACAGCCCGTCGAGGGTGTGCCGGGAACCGATCAGCACCGGCGGCGGCGAGTGCGGGACACCCTTGGCGTCCAGCAACGCCTTGACCGCGTACGGAGTGAACGCGTCCGCGCCGACTCCGTACACCGTGTCGGTCGGTAGGACGACCAGCTCGCCGTTGCGGACCGCCTCGATGGCCGCAGCGATGCCGCGGTCCCGGTCGGCGACCGACCGGCAGTCGTAGAGCATCACGATGAGCCAGTCTGCCACGTCACCGACGGGCCGGCGGGTGGGCGGTCCGCGAGGCGGGACGCGGTGACGAATCGGGGCCGCCCGGCGAGATCACGATGATCGACGATCGTGGCGTACCGACCGTCGGCGGCGAGCAGACCGGGCAACGCGTCACCGTGGGTGTCGTCGTGCTCGATGCCGAGCACCCCACCGGCACGCAGCAGGAACCCGGCCCGGTCGACCACCCGACGGATCACGTCCAGCCCGTCGGCCCCACCGAACACGGCCTCCGCCGGGTCGTGGTCGGCCACCTCCGGCGGCACCGTCACCCCGAGCGGCACGTACGGCGGGTTGCACAGCAGTACGTCCACCCGGCCGGTCAGCTCGTCGAGCAGGGCCGGATCGGTGACGTCCGCCGCCACCACCTCGATCGGTCGGTCGCCGACGCTGGCCCGGGTCGCGGCGTTGCGCCGCAGCCAGGGCAGGGCGTCGGCAGAGCGTTCCACGGCCACCACCCGAGCCTCCGGCACCTCGTACGCCACCGACAGGGCGATCGCTCCGGAGCCGCTGCACAGGTCCACCACCAGTGGCTCCGGCCGTTCCGGGGCCCCTGTTCCGGCTCCGGCGATCTGCCGGGCCTGGTCGACGCCCCAACCGGCGAGGAGTTCGGTCTCCGGGCGCGGCACGAAGACGCCTGGCCCGACGGCCAGCTCCAGATGCCGGAACCCGGCGGTGCCGGTGAGATACTGCAACGGCTCCCGCCGTGACCGGCGGGCCGCCAGCTCCCGGTAGCGGTCCCGTTGCTCGTCGGTGAACCCGTCCGCCACGGCCAACTGTCCCCGACCGATCTGGAGCACGTACGCGGCCAGCAACTCGGCCTCGGCGCGCGCCGAGGTCACCCCGGCGGCGGCGAGCATACGGGCCACGTCGGCGATCAAGGGACCGGGGCGATGACGTCTCGTCCCTTCGGACGGGTGTTGCGGCGCGGTGGTCACGCAATAATCATGAGGCGTCGCCGTGCACGTGCATAAGCGGGTGCAGGCACATCGACAGGAGGTGCGGGTGGGCTGGCTCGACCGGGTCGAGGACCAGGTTGACGCCCTGACGAAAGCGCGGGCGTTACAGGAGGTCAGCCGGTCCACCGAGGCGTACGGGCTCCTGGAGCGGGTGCTGTGTGCCACCCGTGACCCGAACGCCCGCGCCGACGCGCTCGTGCAGCGGCTCTCGGCTCTGATCAACCTCGGGCGCACCGCCGAGTACACCCGTGCCATCGAGGAGGCGTCCGCGGCGGTACGCGACCTCGCCGAGCCCTACCTGCACGGGCACCTCAACGCACTGGCCGCGCTGGCCGCCCACCACCAGGGCGCGCTGGACCGGTGCGTGACCCATCTGGTCAGGGCGGCACGGGCACTCGGGGCGGTGGAGGACCCGGACCGGGACACCGCCTGGGGCTGGCACGACCTGGCGATGGCCTACTCGTACCTCAGCTTCCACGGGTACGCGTTGGGCGCGATCGAACGCGCCCGGCAGCTCGGCAACGCCGCCGGGATCCCGGAGGAGACCTTCGCCGCGCCGGGCATCCGGCTGCGCAACGCGGTCGCCCTGGACCACACCGGTGACAGCGACGGCTGTCTGCGCGTACTGCGGGATGTCGGCGGTGACCTCGACCGGTTCGTCAGCACCGGGCGGGCGGATCGGCTGCGCCCCAGCAGTCTGGCCGCCTACGGTTACGCCGCCGCCCGCCGCTGCGCGCTCGGCGACGACATCTCCCCCGCCCCGGGCCGGGACCCGGTCCGGCTGCTCGACTACGGCGCGGACAGTGCCCGCGCCCGTGACATGCGTCAGCTCGGTCAGGTGTGCCTCGCCATCGCCAGCGGACGGCCGGTCGAGGCGATCACCCGGTTGGACGGCGTCCAGGTGTCCGCCGAGACACTCGGCGCGGCCGAACCGGCGCGGCTGCGCAGCATGGCACTGGGCCGGGCCGGCGACCACGCCGCCGCGCACCGGGCCGACCGACTGGCCTTCCGGCTCGCCGCGCAGCGTCACGACCGGCTCCGCGACGTCTACATCGACGGCATCGCCGCGCGGATCGACCACGAGGAGATGCGTCGTGAGGCGGCGCGGTTCGAGGGGGAGGCACTGACCGACCCGCTGACCGGGCTGCCCAACCGGCGTCGGCTGGAACGCTACATCGCGGCCGTCGTCGCCCGGGGCGAGCGGGTGGTGATCGGCGTCTGCGACCTGGACGGCTTCAAGGCGGTCAACACGCGGCACGGCCACCACTCGGGGGACCTGGTCCTGCAACGCGTCGCCGGAGTGATCAACCGGGTGATGCGACGGGGTGACTTCGTGGCCCGCTACGGCGGGGACGAGTTCGTGGTGGTGCTACCGGGGACGGGGATGAGCGAGGCGGCCGACGTGGCGCGGCGCATCGACGCCGCCGTTCGCACCGAGGACTGGGAGTCTCTGGTGCCCGGCACCCCGGTCGGTGTCAGCATCGGCTTCGCCGAGGTGGGTGCCGGTGGCCCAGGCCAGCGGGACGCACTCAGCGCGGCCTTCGAGGCCGCCGACCGCGAGATGCTGCGGGCGAAGACGCGACCGCGTATCGCCTGACCGACGCGGAAGGTCAGCGGCGGGCCAGCTCCGCGTCGCCCGCCAGGCGCGCCGCCCGGTCCGCCTCGGTGAGGGCGTCGAGCACGCCGTCCAGCTCTCCGGCGAGCACCAGATCAAGGTTGTACGCGGTGAAGCCGATCCGGTGGTCGGTGATCCGGTTCTGCGGGAAGTTGTAGGTGCGGATCCGCTCCGAGCGGTCCACCGTACGCACCTGGGCCTTGCGGGCGTCCGACGCTGCCGCGTCGGCCTGCTCCTGGGCGGCGGCGAGCAGCCGGGCGCGCAGGATCCGCAGGGCCTGCTCGCGGTTCTGCAACTGGGACTTCTCGTTCTGGCAGGAGACCACGATGCCGGTGGGCAGGTGGGTGATCCGCACCGCCGAGTCGGTGGTGTTCACCGACTGGCCGCCCGGACCGGACGAACGGAAGACGTCGATCCGCAGCTCGTTCGGGTCGATGGTGACGTCGACCTCCTCGGCCTCCGGCAGCACTAGGACACCGGCCGCGCTGGTGTGGATGCGTCCCTGTGACTCGGTGACCGGCACGCGCTGCACCCGGTGCACGCCGCCCTCCCACTTCAACCGGGACCAGACGCCGTTGCCCCCCTCGGGCACGCCCTTCGTCTTGATCGCCAGCGAGACGTCCTTGACCCCACCGAGGTCGGACTCCTGGGCGTCGATCACCTCGGTGAGCCAGCCGCGCCGCTCCGCGTACCGGGTGTACATCCGCAGCAGGTCACCGGCGAACAGCGCGGACTCCTCACCGCCCTCGCCCGCCTTGATCTCGACGATGACGTCCTTGGCGTCATGCGGGTCACGCGGGATGAGCAACTCGGCGAGGCGTTCCTCCAGTGCCGGCAGCGTCGCCGCGATCGTCTCGGCCTCGGCGGCGAAGGAGGGGTCCTCGTCGGCCAGTTCCCGCGCGGCGGCGAGATCGGCCCGAGCCTGCTCCAGTTCACCGGCGGCCTTGTGCAGCGGCACCAGTTCGGCGTAGCGCCGACCGATCCGTCGGGCGGTCCCCTGGTCGGCGTGGATAGCGGGGTCGGCCAGCCGCTTCTCCAACTCGGCGTACTCGTCGAGGAGGGCGGCCAGGCGCTCGCTGCTCATGCTCGGAATCGCTCCTTCGACGGCGGGTGACCGGGACACAGACGGACGACGCCCGCGCCCGGCGGAAAACCGGACGCGGGCGTCGGACGAGGAGCTACTTGGCCTTCTTGCCCTGGGCCTTGGCGTACTTCTGCTGGAACTTCGCGACCCGGCCAGCGGTGTCCAGCACTCGCTGCTTGCCCGTGTAGAACGGGTGGCAGGCGCTGCACGTCTCGACGTGGATCGAGCCGCCCTTGGCGGTGCTGCGGGTGGTGAAGGTGTTACCGCAGGAGCAGGTGACCTCGGTGGTCACGTACTCCGGGTGGATGTTGGGCTTCATGTCGCCTCGGTCCTCTCGTCTGTGGTCGCCGGGTCGCCCCAGTGCTCGCTGATGTGGGCGTGAACCGGAACCGGTGGCCGATTGACCAGTCTGCCATGGGCCTCGACCGCCCCTGGAGGCGGGCCGTGCCGCGCGGCTGTACCGGCCGAGCAGGTCAACACCGCGCCATCCGAGCGCATTCCCGCCGCACCGGCGAAGCATTCCTACCCGTTCGATCCCGGACACGGCGAGGGGCGGGGCCGGTCTCGGCCCCGCCCCTCGCCGTGCTCTGCCTGGAAGGTCACTCCCCCGGCGTCGACTTGGCGATCTGCATCAGGAACTCGATGTTGGTCCGGGACTGCTTCAACCGGTCCAGCAGCAGGTCGAGTGCGGCCTGCGAGTCCAGCGAGTGCAGCACCTTGCGGAGCTTGTGCACGATGGCCAGCTCCTCCGGCGCGAGCAGGATCTCCTCCTTGCGGGTACCGGACGGGTGGATGTCGATGGCCGGGAAGGTCCGCTTGTCAGCGATCTTCCGGTCCAGCTTCAGCTCCGCGTTACCGGTGCCCTTGAACTCCTCGAAGATGACCGTGTCCGCCATGGAGCCGGTCTCCACCAGCGCGGTGGCGAGGATGGTCAGCGAGCCGCCGTTCTCGATGTTGCGCGCCGCGCCGAGGAACCGCTTCGGCGGGTACAGCGCGGTGGAGTCGATACCACCCGACATGATCCGGCCGCTGGCCGGCGCCGCCAGGTTGTACGAGCGACCGAGCCGGGTCACCGAGTCGAGCAGCACGACCACGTCGTGGCCCAGCTCGACCAGGCGCTTGGCCCGCTCGATCGCCAGCTCGGCGACGGTGGTGTGGTCCTGCGGCGGGCGGTCGAACGTGGCCGCGATGACCTCGCCCTTGACCGACCGCTGCATGTCGGTGACCTCTTCGGGCCGCTCGTCCACCAGCACCACCATCAGGTGGCACTCCGGGTTGTTGTGCGTGATGGCGTTCGCGATCGCCTGCAACACCATGGTCTTACCGGCCTTCGGCGGCGAGACGATCAGCGCCCGCTGCCCCTTGCCGATCGGCATGACCAGGTCGATCACCCGGGTGGTGAGGATGTGCGGCTCGGTCTCCAGCCGCAGCCGCTCCTGCGGGTACAGCGGGGTGAGCTTGTAGAACTCCGGTCGGCGCTTGGCCTCGTCCGGCTCCATCCCGTTGATGGTGTCCAGCCGGACGAGCGGGTTGTACTTGTCGCGCCGCTGCTCGCCGTCACGCGCCGCCCGGACCGCGCCGGTGATCGCGTCACCGCGTCGCAGGCCGTACTTCTTGATCTGGGACATCGACACGTAGACGTCGTTCGGACCGGCCAGGTAACCGGTGGTCCGCACGAAGGCGTAGTTGTCCAGCACGTCCACGATGCCGGCCACCGGCACGAGCACGTCGTCCTCGCCGACCTGCGGCTCACGGCCGCCGTCGCCGGACTCGTTGCGGTCACCGCGACCCCGCCGACGGTCCCGGAAGCGGCTGCGCCGGCTGCGCCGACCGCCGTTGTCGCCGTCGTCGTCGCCGTCGTTGTCCCGCTCGGCGCGCTGTCCCCGCTCGCCACGGTCACCACGCTCGGCCCGGTCGCCACGCTCGCCACGCTCGGCCCGGTCGCCACGGTCGGCGCTGCGCTCGGCCCGGTCGCCACGCTCGGCGCTGCGCTCGGCACGGTCGCCACGCTCGGCCCGGTCACCGCGCTCGGCGGTGCGCTCAGCCCGCTCGGCGGTGCGCTCTCCGCGCTCAGCGCGCTCGGCACGGTCACCGCGCTCAGCGCGCTCGGCGCTCCGGTCGGCACGCTCGGCGCCACGATCACGGCCGGACCGGCCCTCGGGCCGCTCGCCCTCGGCGGTGGCCTCCTCGGCGCGCGGTTCCGCCACGGCGGTCCGGCTACGCCGGGTACGCCCGCGACCCTCGCTTTCCACGCTCGCTGCCGGCTGTTCGGCGCCACGGCGCTCAGCCTCCGGCCGCTCACCGGTGTCCCGTACCTCCGCGTGGACCTCCTCGCGGACCGGTGCGGCGGCCGCCGCGACCTCGGCCCGTGGTCGAGGGGCTCCGGCAGCGCCGCCCTGCCGCTCGGTGATCGCGCTGATCAACTCGCCCTTACGCATGCGAGCCGTCCCCGAGATGCCGAGCGACGCGGCCAGGCTCTGCAGCTCCGGCAGCAGCATCGCCGACAGTCCCGTACCGCTGCGCCGACGGCGGGTGGGGGCAGCGGTGGTGGCATCGCCAGCGACGTTGGAAACATCCGACGTCACGTCGGTGGTGTCGCTCAATGGATTCCTTCCCTCGATAGGCCGGGACTGCCCGGAATCGACAACAGGTGGCCGGGCGGCCTCGGTACACCCGCCTCGCATGACGCTTCGCGGGGTGTCTGTAACACAGCAGCCGGTCGGTCGCCCGACCCACCAGGTGGAGCGGTGAGCGGGGTTTCGCCGTCTGCGGCGACCAGTGAAGACTGCGGTGCGGCGTGGGCCTAGGCAGGGGTGACGGGCTACCGCCGAAAGCTTCGGGGGTGCGCCGACCCGCAGAGAGATCGCATGCTTCGCGGCTGTGCTAAGTCTAGAGCGTAATCAACTCTTGCGACCTGCGGCAACAGGGTCCCGCTCCGCGTGTTTGAGTCTACCCCGCTCGACCTGCGCCCCGCATACATCTACCGGCAACCGTAGCAGCCGCCAATCTGTTCCCGCGTCGAAGTCTACGGGCAGCTCAGACAGGGCGAGCACGGTGGGTCCGGCCCCACTGACCACTGCCGCCACACCCGCTTCACGCAACCCATCGACCAGGGCATTCGTCTCCGGCATCGACGCCGCGCGATAGTTCTGGTGCAGCCGGTCCGCGGTCGCCGCCAGCAGCAGTTCGGGCTGCGCGGTCAACGCGTGCACCAGCAGCGCCGCACGGCCGGCGTTGAACGCGGCGTCACCGTGCGGCACGGCGGCGGGCAGCGCGGCGCGGGCCGAGGCGGTCAGTCCTCGCTGCGCCGGCACCAACACCGTGGGGCGTACGCCGTCGGCCACCGGCAGCGTCACCGCACGGGCACCGGCCGACTCCGTCCAGGCCACGGTGAAGCCGCCGAGCAGGCAGGGGGCGACATTGTCCGGGTGGCCCTCGATCTCGGCGGCCAGCCGCAACACCGCGTCGTCGTCGAGCCGGCTCCCGCCGTCCGTCACCAGACCCCGGGCCAACAACACCCCGGCGACGATTGCCGCCGACGAGGAGCCGAGCCCTCGCGCCTGCGGGATGCGGTTGACGCACTCCACCGCCAGCCCCGACGGTTGCCCGCCGAGCACGTCGAAGGTCGCCCGCATCGCGCGTACCACCAGGTGCGTGTCGTCGACCGGCAGGTCGCCGGCGCCCTCGCCGGTCACCGTCACCGTCACGCCCTCGGCCGTCACCTCGGCGGCGACGTCGTCGTACAGCGCGAGGGCCAGCCCCAGCGCGTCGAAACCTGGCCCCAGGTTCGCGCTGGTGGCGGGGACCCGGACTCGGACCGGTTCCGCGACGAATGTGGTCGGCACGTCGCCCATGCTAGATGGGTGAGGTGTCGCCGCCCTCCATCGGGCCGGGCCGATCACCGGGTCTCGACGACGGCGGGGGGCGACGTGGCGAGCGAGAGACGCCGCGTCGCGATCCGCCATCCGATCGCGTAGACCAGGGTGACCAGTCCGCAACCGGCCAGTACGACACGTTCGTCGACCACGTCCACCACCAAGGCCACCACCAGTTGGCTGACGGAGATCGCCAGGGTCGCCAGCATCATGTCGGTGGCGAAGACCCGCCCGCGCAACCGATCCGGCACCTCGCCCTGCAACGCGAAGTTCGACATCACCCAGTTACTGCCACCGGCGAAGTGGGCCACGAAGACCAGCACCAGCACCAGCGGAAACCACCCGACCACCGAGGTGCCGAGGTAGGCCAGACCGTAGGCTGACATGGACAGTGCCAGACCGGGCAGCAGCCACGCCCGGTTGGTCAGCACCCGACGCATCATGATGGGGCCGACCAACGCGCCGGCACCGCGTACCGCGAACAACAGTCCCGCGCCGAGCGAGCCGACGCCGTAAACCCCGGCCAGCAGCGGGAAGACGGTCAGCACGCCGTTGCCGAGACCCACCGCCGACTTGACCGTCACCAGCGCCAGCACGCGCGGGCGGTGCCCGATGTACACCAGCGCCTCACGGATGGCCGCCCAGGTCTGCGGCGGTCGCGCACCCTGCTCGCGAGGTGCCTGCAACGGGCGGCGGATCAGCAGGGCCAGGCCCGCGGCGAGCACCAGCCCGACGGCGCCGACCCAGAAGCACACGTACGGACCGGCCGCCGCACTGAGCACGCCACCGAGCGACGCGCCGACGATCGTCATCGTGCCCCAGGCCGACCCGGCCACCGCGTTACCCGCGGCCAGTTCCTCCGGATCGAGCACGTTCGGCAGCGCCGCCTGCGCTGCCGGGGAGTAGAACGCCTTGGCCACCGCGACCACGCCGATGCCGAGCAGCGCCAGCCAGGCGGTGCCGGCGTCACGTACGCCGAGCAGTAGCAGCACACCCACCAGCGCGGCGCCGTTCGAAAGGATCATGATGGTGCGGCGGTCGAACCGGTCGGCGATGGTCCCGGTGTACGGCAGCAGCAACGCCAGGATGCCGGTGTCCACCGCGAGCACCAGGGCACCCCACACGCCACTGCCGGTCAGCTTCGGCAGCAGCACCAGTAGCGGCACCATCACGAACCAGTCGGCACCGAAGACCACCAGCTCGGCCAGGAAGAGATTACGGAAGTTCCGGTTGCGGGTGAGGACCGAGAGGGTGGACGCCACGGAGCGGACCATACCCGCCCGGCGTCGGCTGTTACGTCAGAGCATGGACAACCCCGGAGGGCCCGAGGGCCCTCCGGGGTGCGGCGGTCACCCGTTCGGTGGGAACGGTGAGTTGCGGCTCTTCGGCAGCCGGAGCACCTCGAACTGGTCGGTGTTCTCGATCAGCGCTCCGGCGGGGGCCGCTGGCACGGGCCGGCTCTCCGGCCGCACCGCGTCGGCCGCACCGGCGCCCCCGGCGCCCACCGCCGCCAACGCGGTGGCGTCCGCCCCGGAGACGTCGTCGGCCGCACCGCCACCCGTCTGGCCGTCGACCGGGTCACCGTTGCGGCGGCGTCGCCACGCCCGGACCGACGCCTTGGTGTCCTCCACCATGGCGTACAGCGTCGGCACCAGGATCAGCGTGAGCACGGTCGAGGTGAGCAGGCCACCGATCACCACGATCGCCAGCGGCCGGGAGATGAAGCCACCCTCCCCGGTGAGCCCGAAGGCCATCGGCGTCAACGCGAAGATGGTGGCGATCGCGGTCATCAGGATCGGACGCAGCCGGTGCCGCCCGCCCTCGACCACCGCTTCCCGCACGCCCATCCCCTGGGCGCGGTACTGGTTGACCAGGTCGAGCAGCACGATGGCGTTGGTCACCACGATGCCGACCAGCATGAGCACGCCGATCAGCGCCGGCACGCTCAGCGCGGTACCGGTGACCAGCAGCAGGGCGACCGCTCCGGTGGCCGCGAACGGAATGGAGACCAGCAGGATCAGCGCCTGGATCACGCTGCGGAACGTCGCCATCATGATCAGGAAGACGATCGCGATCGCGGCGAGCACGGCCAGCCCCAGATCGGCGAAGGTCTCGCGCTGCTCGGCGCTGACCCCGCCCAGGGTGACCGTGGCCCCCGGTACGTCGATCGCGTCGAGACGGCTCTGCAACTCCCGGCTGATCGCGCCCAGGTCGGAGCCGGTGACCGTGCCGGTCACCGAGACGCTGCGCTCACCGTCGATCCGCCGTACCTGCTGCGGGCCGGTGGTCTCGGTGACCTCGGCGATGTCGTCCAGCGTGACCGCGCCGACCGGCAGCGCCCGAAGCTCCGCAATGGACACCGGCGGCGTCGCCGACAGGCGCAGCACCACGTCCCGGGCGGCGCCGTCGACGGTCACCTGGCCCAGCGGCGTACCCCGGAACGCCTGCGACACCAGTTGCCCGACGGCGGCCTCGGTGAGCCCGGCCCGGCTCGCCGCCACCCGATCGACCGTCACGTCAACGCGCGGCACCCGCTCGGCCAGGGTGGTCGAGACGTCCTCGACGCCGTCGATGCCGGTCAGCGCCGACTCGGCCTGCTGGGCGGCAGCAGCCAACGCCTCGGGGTCGGCGGCCCGGACGATGACCGCCAACTCGTTGGCCGACGCCCCGCCCTGACCCGCCGGGAAGGTGATCTCACCGGCTGCCGACCCGAGCGCCGCGAACCGCTCCCGCAGCACGCCGCGCATCTCCTTGGCGTCGGTCTCCCCGTCGAGGCGCAACGAGTAGTTGGCCACGTTGTTGCCGGCGCTGCCGGCCCACGGCGTGTCCCCGCCACCGGCGGTCACCTGGTACGACTCGACGCCCGGCGTGCTCGCCAGCACCGCCTCGACCCGCCGGGCCGCCGCGTCGGTGCCGGCCAGCCCGGTGCCCACCGGCAGTTCCTGCCGGATGTTGAGGGTGTCCTGCCCGGAGTCGTCGAGGAAGTTCGTCTCCAGTTGCCGGGCCAGCCCGAAGGTGCCGAACAGCACCAGCAACCCCATCGCCAGGGTGGCCCACCGGTAGGCACGACGGCCGGTGGCGAACCGGATGACCGGCAGGTACGCCCGCTGCAACGGGCTGCGCAGCTCACGCTCCTCGGCCGCCTGACGGACCGCCGCCCCGTCGGCCGCACCGCTGACCGGCTTGAGGAACCAGTACGCGAGCACCGGGATCACCGTCAGCGACACCAGCAGCGAGGCGAGCAGCGCCACGGTGACGGTGATCGCGAAGGGGGCGAAGAGTTGGCCGACGAAGCCACCGACCAGTGCGATCGGGGCGAAGACGGCCACCGTGGTCAACGTCGACGCGGTGACCGCACCGGCCACCTCGCGTACCGCCGTGAGAATCGCCTGCTGCTTCGGCTCGCCGTAGGTCAGGTGCCGCTTGATGTTCTCCAGCACCACGATCGAGTCGTCCACCACCCGGCCGACCGCGACCGTCAGCGCACCGAGGGTGAGCAGGTTGAGCGAGTAGTCACCGACCCAGAGGGCGATCAACGCGACCACCACCGACAGCGGGATGGAGACCGCGGTGACCACTGTGGAGCGTACCGAGAGCAGGAACACCAGGATCACCACCACGGCCATGATCAGACCCAGCAGACCCTCGGTGCTCAGCGTCTTGATCGACTTCTCCACGAAGGGCGCCTGGTCGAGCACGACGGTCAGCTCGGCTCCGGTTTCGGACCGCAGGTCGTCGAGCCGGTCGGCGACCGCGTGCGAGATCTCCACCGCATTGCCGTCCGGGTCGGCGGTGACCGCGATGCCGAGACTGTCCCGGCCGTTGGTACGGGTGATCGCGGTGGCCGGGGCGAGCTGCTCCTCGACCGTGGCGACGTCGCCGAGGCGGACCGGACCAGCCTTCTTGACCGGCGGGGCGACGACCACGTCGCGCAGCTCGTCCAGGCTGGTCAGTGGGGCGCCGACCTGCACCGGCAGGGTGCGCTCGCCGTCCAGGACCGCGCCGGCCGGCACCGCCACGCCGTTGGCCTGCAAGGCGGTGCCGATCGCGGTCGGCTGCACCTTCGCCTTCGCCAGCTTGGCCGGATCCGGTGTGATCACCACCAGTTCGTCCCGGACGCCGGTCAGCTCGACACTGCGGACGCCGTCGATCGCCGCCAGCTCCGGCACCACGGTGTCGCGCAGCTTGCCGGCGAGGGTCCGCTCGTCGTCACCGCCGGACGCGGCCAGCACCACCGCGGGCAGGTCGTCGGTGCTGCCCGCGATCACCTGCGGGTCCACGCCATCCGGCAGCCTGGTCCGGTTGATCGCGGTCTGCATCCGGTTGACCATGTCGTCGAGTTCGGTGCCGAACTCGTACTGCACCACGATGGTGGTCAGGCCCTCGCGGGAGGTCGAGACGACCGAGTCGAGGCCGGGCAGGCCGCGCAGGCTGTTCTCGATCGGCTCGGCGACCTCGGACTCGACGACCTCCGGCGCGGCACCGGGATACTGCGCCACGATGAACGCGGCCGGGAACTCCAACGACGGTAGGAGTTGCTGCTTCAGCGACGGCACGGCGTACACACCGAACGCCGTGGTCACCACCGCGATGAGGGCTACCAGCCCTCGGTTGGCGAGACTGAATCTGGCGAGCAGCGACATCGCGTGACTCACTCCTGGGGAAGACGATCGAGGGGTACGAGCAGTGTGCCCGACCCCGTCGCCCTCCCGGCCTCCGGGGCGGCCGGGGTGCCGGAGGTGCCGATCCGCAGGGACGCCACCAGGTCGCGGTACAGCTCGTCGGTGCCGAGCAGGGTGGCGTGGTCACCGACGGCTCGGATCCGGCCACCCTCCATCACGACGATCTGGTCGGCATCGAGCACGGTGGAGAGCCGGTGCGCGATGGTCACCACCGCGCCCTCCGTGGCCCGCTGCCGCACACATCGACCGACCGCCGCCTCGGTCAGGCCGTCGACCTGCGAGGTGGCTTCGTCGAGTAGCAGCACGTCGGGCGTACGCAGCACCGCTCGGGCCAACGCGATGCGCTGCCGCTCGCCGCCGGAGACGGTGGTGGCGCTCAGCGGCGTGTCCAGGCCCTGGTCGAGCGAACTGACCTTGTCGTACAGGTCGACCGCGCGCAGTGCGGCCCAGAGTTCCTCGTCGGCGGCATCGGGGTGGGTGAACCGCAGGTTGTCGGCGATGGTGCCCGGCACCACCGGCGCCTCCTGCTCGACGTAGGCCAGTCGGCCACGGATCTCGGCAGGAGTGTGCTTCGGGTAGGGGCGACCGTAGAGCAGCACCCTGCCTCGCTCCGGTTCGAGGAAGCGCAGCAGCAGGGAGAACAGGGTGGTCTTGCCGGCACCGGAGGGACCGACGATCGCGGTGTGGCCACGCCGGGGAATCTCCAGGTCGACACCGCGTACGGCGGGTG
The DNA here is from genome assembly GCF_049844495.1 of Micromonospora sp. DT48. Classification (NCBI taxonomy): domain Bacteria; kingdom Bacillati; phylum Actinomycetota; class Actinomycetes; order Micromonosporales; family Micromonosporaceae; genus Micromonospora; species Micromonospora sp. DT48. Next base: position 80,990 of record NZ_JBNCLE010000019.1, on the reverse strand, counting down.
CCACTCCCGGGGCGTACCGCGCGGTGACGCCCTGGAAGGTCAGCACGGCAGCGCCGGATGCCGGTGTGGCGGGTACGGGTGCCGGCCGACCGGTCGGCTGGGAGCCGGGCTCGACGGCGATGTCCTCGATCTCCCGCAGCCTGCCGGCGGCCGCGATGCCGGCCTGCATGGCGGTCATGTTCTGGGTCAACTCACTGATCGGCCCCATCAGCTGGAAGGCGTAGAGCAGGAAGGCGATCAACGTGGAGACCTCGATGAGCCCCCGTTCGGCCCGCGCCGCCCCGAATCCGAGGATGACGATCACGGCGAGCTGGATGCCGGTCCAGGAGATGGTCCAGACTGTCGCAGCACGGCGGGCGGCGCGGATGCCATGCCGGGCCGAATCCTCGGCGTGCCTGGTGATCAGGCTTGCCTGGCGCTGCTCGGCGCGGCTGGCCTTGACCGTACGGATCGCGCGCAGCGAACCCTCCAGCGCCCCGCCGAATCGTCCCACGGATTCCTGCGCCGCCTCCTGCGCCCGCCCGATCGACGGCAGCAGCACGCCCATCAGCACCGCGACGACGACGACCGCGACCATGGTGGCACCCAGCAGCACGACGTCGAGGACGCCCATCAACACGAGCGTCCCGACCAACGCCACCCCGCCGTTGATCAGCCCGACGAGGCTACCGGACGCCGCGTGCAGCAGACCCGGATCGGAGGTCGCCCTGGTGACCAGCTCGCCGCCGGGCCGACGCGTCAGCTGGTCGATCCGGGCGGCGAAGTAGCGGCGGATGACCCCGGACCGCGCGTCGAGCACCACCCGTTCGGCGACGCCGCCCATCAGCATCCACTGCCACAGCGAGATGCCGGCACCGATGACGACGAGGGCGAACAGCATGGCCACCGGCCGGGACAGCGAACCGCCGGCACCGAGGGTGTCCAGCACCCACTTGGTCACCAGCGGGGTGGCCAGCCCGGCGGCGTTGGCCAGCAGACCGAGCAGCAGGCCGAGCAGCATGGCCGGCACGTGCGGGCGTAGGTAGGCGAACAGGAGGCTGGTCCTGCCTCGGGAAGCGGCCGGCTGAGGGTCGACGGATTCGACAACGGCGGTCTCAGTCACTCCGGTATGGAACACTAATGTTCCAGTACGGACAAGATAAATTCCAAAACCAAACATTGGTAAGTTCTGACCGTGGTGACCACCGAGGAGACCGGCAGCCGGGCGCGGACCCGGCAGGCGATCCTGCAGGCGGCGATCGAGGTACTGAGCCGCAACCCGGCGGCCAGCCTGGGCGAGATCGCCGCCGCAGCGCAGGTCGGCCGGACCACCCTGCACCGGTACTTCGCCGAACGGTCGGACCTGCTGGCCGGCGTGGCGGAGGAGGGCGTGACCCGACTCAGCCGGGCGACCGCCCGCGCCCGGTTGGCCGAGGGCACCGGCGCGGAGGCCCTGCACCGGCTCTGCGCCGAGTACTTCGACCTGGGGGACCTGCTCTCACTGGTCTTCGCCGAGCCGCAACTGGTCACCGACCCCGCCTGGACCACCGGTGTCTGCGACGACGACTTCAACGCCCTGGTGGCTCGGGGACACGCCGACGGCAGCATCGATCCGGCGCTGCCCGCCGCCTGGTTGCAGTCCGTGCTCTGGGCACAGCTCTACGCGGGATGGAGCTATCTGGTCGAGCACGACGTGTCCCGCCACGAGGTGCTCGGCCTGGTCACCCGGACCGTCGTCGGCGCGGTCACTCCCCACCCCTGACACCCGATCCGGTCAAGACGGGAGGTGCCGCTCCTCAGGCGAGATCGAGCGAACGGGCGGCGACGAGCGGATCGTTGGCGATGGTGACGGGGGCCGGAGCGGTGGAGATGGCCCACTCGGGGTCCTTCAGGCCGTGCCCGGTGACCGTGCAGACCACCGTGGACCCGGCCGGCACCTGCCCGGCGGCGGCCTGCTGGAGCAGACCGGCGACACTGGCCGCGCTGCCCAGTTCCACGAAGACACCGATCTCTCGGGCCAGCAGCCGGTACGCCGCCAGGATCTCCCGGTCGGTGACCGCCTCGATCAGGCCGCCGGAGGCGTCCCGCGCGTCCAGGGCCTTCGTCCAACTCGCCGGGTTGCCGATCCGGATGGCGGTGGCGATGGTGGACGGCTCGGCCACCACCTTCCCGGTCACGATCGGTGCCGCGCCGGCCGCCTGGAAGCCGTACATCTTCGGTCGGCGGGTGGCGTTGCCCGCGTCCCGGTCCTCCGTGTAGCCCATCCAGTACGCCGAGATGTTGCCGGCGTTCCCGACCGGCAGGCAGTGGATGTCGGGCGCGTCACCGAGCGCCTCGACGATCTCGAAGGCGGCCGTCTTCTGACCGTGCAGCCGGTCGATGTTGACCGAGTTCACCAGGGCCACCGGATAGTCCTGGGCGAGCTTGGCGGCCAGCGCCAGGCAGTCGTCGAAGTTGCCGTTGACCTGGAGCAGCTTGGCGCCGTGCACGAGCGCCTGAGCCAGCTTGCCCAGCGCGATCTTGCCCTGCGGAACGAGGACCGCGCAGGTCATCCCGGCCCGGGCCGCGTACGCGGCGGCGGAGGCGCTGGTGTTGCCGGTGGAGGCGCAGATGATGGCCTTGTTGCCGTGTTCGACCGCCTTGGAGACGGCCATCGTCATGCCCCGGTCCTTGAACGAGCCGGTGGGGTTGGCACCCTCCACCTTCAGGTAGACGTCACAGCCGAGTCGGGCGGAGAGCACCGGCGCGGGCAACAACGGGGTGTTCCCCTCGTGCAGGGTGACCACCGGCGTGGCCTCGGTGACCGGCAACCGGTCCCGGTAGGCGTCGATCAGGCCGCGCCACATCTTGCTCTCCTCGCCTCTGTGCTTGATCCGGCCGCTCACAGCCCGCCCTCGACCCGTAGCACGCTCGCCACCGACCGGACGATGTCCAGGCCGCGCAGTTCCTCGACGGTCGCCGCGAGCGCCGCGTCCGGCGCGGTGTGGGTCACGATGACCAGCACCGCGTCGCCGGCCGCACCGGCGGCACCGGCGGCCGGCCCCTGACGCACGGTGGCGATCGAGACGTCGTGGCGGGCGAACACCCCGGCCACCGACTCCAGCACACCCGGCCGGTCGGCGACGTCGAGGCTGATGTGATAGCGGGTGACCGCCTCCCCCATCGGTCGCACCGGCAGGTCGGCGTACGCGGACTCACTGGCCGAGCGGACCCCGGCGAGCCGGTTGCGGGCCACCGCCACCACATCGCCGAGCACCGCGCTGGCGGTCGGCGCCCCACCGGCACCCCGCCCGTAGAACATCAGCTGCCCCGCCGCCTCCGCCTCCACGAAAACGGCGTTGAACGCGTCGCCCACGCTGGCCAGGGGGTGGGTCACCGGGATCATCGCCGGGTGCACCCGGACGCTGACCGCTTCCCGCCCCTGCCCGTCGGCTCCGCGTGCCGCGATGCAGAGCAGCTTGATCGTGCAGCCCATCGCCTTGGCGCTGGCCACGTCCGCGGCGGTCACCTCGGTGATGCCCTCGCGGTGCACGTCGGCGGCGGAGACCCGGCTGTGGAAGGCGAGCGAGGCGAGGATGGCCGCCTTGGCCGCCGCATCGAAGCCCTCCACGTCGGCCGTCGGGTCGGCCTCGGCGTAGCCGAGTTCGGTCGCCTCCTCCAGCGCCTCGGCGAAGCCCGCCCCGGTGGCGTGCATCGCGGAGAGGATGAAGTTGGTGGTGCCGTTGACGATGCCGGTGACCCGGGTGATGCGGTCGCCGTGCAGCGACTCGCGCAGCGGGCGCAGCAGCGGGATGGCCCCGGCCACGGACGCCTCGTAGTAGAGGTCACCGCCGCCCTCCGCCGCCGCGTCGTGCAGGGTGCCGCCGTCCTCGGCGAGCAACGCCTTGTTGGCGGTGACCACGCTCTTGCCGGCCCGCAACGCCTCCACCAGCCAGCCGCGCGCCGGCTCGATGCCGCCGACCACCTCGACCACCACGTCGACGTCGTCCCGCTTGATCAGCCCGAGCGCGTCGGTGGTGAACAGGGCCGGATCGACCGGCAGGTCGCCGCGGTCACGCCCGATCCGGCGGACGGCGATACCAGCGATCTCCAGCGGAGCACCGACGCGGGCGGCGAGGTCCGCCGACTGCTCGTGCAGCAGCCGGACCACCTCGGCACCGACGGTGCCACAGCCGAGCAGGGCGAGGCGTACAGGTGACGTCATCCCACATCCAAAGCGAGCAGGTCCTCTTCGGTCTCCGGTCGAACGATCAGCCGGGCCCGGCCGTTACGAACCGCGACCACACCGGGGCGCGGCACATGGTTGTAATTGCTGGCCATGCTGCGGCAGTACGCCCCCGTGCCGGGCACGGCTACAAGATCTCCGGGCTGCACGTCGGCGGGCAGGAATTCATCCTTCACCACGATGTCCCCGGACTCACAATGCTTTCCCACCACGCGGGCGAGCATCGGTCCGGCGGCACTCGCCCGGGAGGCCAGGGTCGCCGAGTACGACGCGTCGTACAGGGCCGTCCTGATGTTGTCACTCATCCCGCCGTCGACGCTGACGTACGTGCGAATGCCATCGACGTCCTTGACCGTACCCACCTCGTAGAGAGTGAACACAGCCGGGCCGACGATCGCCCGGCCGGGCTCGATGGACAGGCGCGGAACCGCCAGCCGCTCCGCCGCGCACTCGAACTCCACGATCTTGCGCAGCCGGTCCGCCAGGTCCTGGGGGGCTGCGGGGTCGTCCTGCGAGGTGTACGCGATACCGAACCCGCCGCCGAGGTCCAGCTCGGGCAGTTCCACGCCGCGCGCGTCGCGGATCTGGGCCCCGAGGGTGAGCACCCGTCGGGCGGAGACCTCGAACCCGCTGGTGTCGAAGATCTGCGAACCGATGTGCGAGTGCAGGCCGCGCAGCTCCAGGACGTCGTCGTCGAGCACGCGCAGCGCGGCCGTCAGGGCCGCGCCACCGGCGAGGGAGAACCCGAACTTCTGGTCCTCGTGGGCGGTGGCGATGAACTCGTGGGTGTGCGCCTCCACGCCCACGGTGACCCGGATCAGCACCCCGGGCCGGACCCCCCGCTCACGGGCCAGCGCGGTGAGTCGATCGAGTTCGGTGAAGGAGTCGACGATGATCCGCCCCACTCCGGCGTCCAACGCACGGCTCAGCTCGGCCACCGACTTGTTGTTGCCGTGGAAGCCGATGCGTTCCGGCGGCATTCCGGCGGCCAGCGCCACGGCCAGTTCGCCGCCGCTGCACACGTCGAGGAACAGGCCCTCCTCGGCGATCATGCGTACCACCGCGCGGCAGAGGAACGCCTTGCCCGCGTAGTACACGTCGTCGGTGGCGAAGGCGTCCCGGAAGGCCCGGCAGCGTGCGCGCAGGTCGTCCTCGTCGAGGACGTACAGCGGCGTGCCGAACTCGGCGGCGATGTCCGCCACGCCCAGACCGGCGACGGTGAGCGCGCCGTCCGCGCCGCGCCTCACGTTACCCGGCCACAGCTGCGGCACCAGGGCGTTGACGTCGGTCGGGGTACGCAGCCAGGCCGGCCCCCGGCTGCCGATGTCGCCGTGCAACGCGCCCGCTTCGTGAGCCCGCATCAGTGCCTCCCTGGATTCGCGTTTGCGGGGCTCGCCAGCTCACTCCTCGCGCTCACGGCTACATCCGCTCCGGCGCCGAGACGCCGAGCAGGCGCAACCCGTTGGCGATGACCACCCGGGTGGCGTCGTTGAGCCAGAGCCGGGCCCGGTGCAGGTCGGTGATCGGCTCGTCGCCCCGGGGCAGGATCCGGCAGTTGTCGTAGAACCGGTGGTAGGCACCGGCCAGGTCCTCCAGGAAGCGGGCGACCCGGTGCGGCTCCCGCAGCTCGGCGGCGGCGGCCACCACGGCGGGGAACTCGGCGAGCGCCTTGAGCAGCTCGTTCTCCTTCTCGTGGTCGAGCAGTTCGGGCCGGAACGACGCCGCGTCACCCCGGACCAGGCCGACCTCGGCGGCGTTGCGGCCGACGCTGGCCGTACGGGCCGCCACGTACTGCACGTAGTAGACGGGGTTGTCCCGGGTGGCCCGGGTCCACAACTCGATGTCGATGTCGATCGGCGAGTCGCTGGAGTACCGGGCCAGGGCGTAGCGGGCCGCGTCCACCCCGATCGCGTCGACCAAGTCCTCCAGGGTCACCACGGTGCCGGCCCGCTTGCTCATCCGCACCGGCGCGCCGTCGCGGACCAGGTTCACCAGTTGGCCGATGAGGATCTCCAGCGTGCGGTCCGGGTCGTCACCGAAGCAGGCCGCCATCGCCTTCATCCGGCCGACGTAGCCGTGGTGATCCGCCCCCAGCATGATCACGATGCGGTCGAAGCCGCGTTCCCGCTTGTCCAGGTAGTAGGCGCAGTCGGCGGCGAAGTAGGTCCACTCGCCGTTGGACTTGCGCAGCACGCGGTCCTTGTCGTCGCCGAAGTCCGTGGTCCGCAGCCAGGTGGCGCCCTCGGACTCGAAGATGTGGCCCTGCTCGCGCAGCCGGGTCAGGGCGTGGTCCAGTTCGTTGCGGTCGTGCAGGTCCTTCTCGTTGAAGTAGGTGTCGAACTCGACCCCGAACTCCCGCAACGAGGTCTTGATCTCGGTGAACATCAACGCGACGCCCTCGACCCGGAACACCTCCTGGGCGGCGGCGTCGTCCAGGGTCAGCACGTCCGGCCGGCGGGCCTTGACCTGCTCGGCGATCTCGGCGATGTACGCCCCGCCGTAGCCGTCCTCCGGCGGCGCCTCGTGGCGGGCGGCGGCGAGCAGCGAACGGGCGAAGCGGTCGATCTGCGAGCCGGCGTCGTTGAAGTAGTACTCGGTGCCGACCTCGGCGCCGGTCGCGCGCAGCAGACGGCTCAACGCGTCACCGACCGCGGCCCAGCGGACGCCACCGATGTGCACCGGTCCGGTCGGGTTGGCCGAGACGAACTCCAGGTTGATCTTCAGACCGGCGAGCCGGTCGCTGCGGCCGTACTCCGCACCGGCCTCGACGATCGAGCGGGCGAGCTGCCCGGCCGCCGCCGCGTCGAGCCGGATGTTGAGGAAGCCCGGACCGGCGATCTCGACGGATTTGATTCCCGGGGTGTTGGCCAACTGCGCGGCGAGCGCGGCGGCCAGCTCCCGTGGTGGCAGGCCGACCTTCTTGCTGAGCTGAAGGGCCAGCGTGGCAGCGTAGTCGCCGTGCTCCGGGTTGCGCGGGCGCTCGACCGTGGTGTGCTCCGGCAGGGCGGACCGGTCCAGCTCTCGGTCGGCGAAGACGGCGTGAGCGGCGGCTAGGACGGCGGCGGCGAGTTCTGCAGGAGTCACCGATCCATGTTATCGGGGGTAGACTCGGTCCCCGCGGCGGCGACCCAGCATCCGAACCCAGCCCGCCAGACCCCCTGACCGACCGACCTGACGAGGCACGATGAGTATCAGCACACCGGGCGGCCCGGAGCGCCGCCCGACCGTGGTCAGCACCGGCAAGAAGCCGGCGGCGGGACGGCCGGCCGCCGGCGCCAAGGCGACCGGAGCCAAGGCTGGCCCCAACAAGTCCGGATCGGCCCAGCGCGCGGGGGGCGGCAAGGGGCCGCGTAAGCCGATCACTCCAGTCAAGGTCAGCCAGGGCCGGTCGTGGGGGCCGATCGCGCTCTTCGTCGCCGTCGGCGTGCTCGCCACGTCGATCATCGGGTTCGGCGCGTGGGCGACCTTCAAGGGCAGCCAGTCCTGGCAGGACAAGGCGGCCGGCATCGACGGCATCGTCAACTACCGCAAGACCGACCCGGAGAGCCTCAACTACGAGTCGCACCAGGCCGGCAAGATCGAATACAAGTACAGCCCGCCGGTCGGTGGCGCGCACAACAACGCCTGGCAGCGGTGCCTCGGTGACGTCTACGACGCGCCGATCGCGTCCGAGCACGCGGTGCACAGCCTGGAGCACGGCGCGGTCTGGCTCACCTACCGCCCCGACCTGCCCGCCGCGGACGTCGAGAAGCTGGCCAGCGTGATCCGGGGCAACGACTTCATGCTGATGAGCCCGTACGAGGGCCTGGACGCCGCCGTGTCGATCCAGGCGTGGGGTTACCAGCTCAAGGTCGACAGCGCCGACGACCCCCGGATCAAGGAGTTCGCCACCACGCTGGCGCAGAACGCCTCGATCGAGCCGGGCGTGCCCTGCTCCTCCGGCAACTACACCACCGGCACCGGCACCGAGCCGCGCGAGTTGGCTCCCCCGACGGGCGGCTGACATGCCGACCGCGACCCAGGAGGCGCCTCCGGCGGAGCGCAACGGCACGGACCTCCACCGGTCGCCTCGGCTACTGCGCTACCTGACCCTGGTCATGGCGGCGGTGCTGCTACTCGGTGTCGGCTGGACGGCTGCGACGCTGACCGCGAACCGGACGCCCGGTGACGAGTCGGCCGAGGCCGGCTTCGCCCGGGACATGTCCCGCCACCATGCCCAGGCGGTGGAGATGGCGATGATCGCGTACGCGAAGGGCCAGGATCCGGCGATCCGGCAGTTGGGCTACGACATGGCCCTGACCCAGCAGGCGCAGATCGGTCACATGCAGCGCTGGTTGCAGGAGTGGGATCTGCTGCCCACCGGTACGCGACCGGCGATGGAGTGGATGCCCGACGCCGTGCCGGTGGGGCCGGACGGACTCATGCCCGGCATGGCGACCCGCGAAGAGATCACCCAACTGCACGAGGCCCAGGGTGCGGCGGTCGACCAGCTGTTCGTGAAGCTGATGATCAAGCACCATCTCGGTGGAGTCCACATGGCCGACGGCCTGTTGAAGGTCTCCGACCGGGCCGAGGTGGTGCGGATGGCCGAGGCGATGAAGCAGACGCAGCAAAAGGAGATCAACGAGCTGCGGCGGATGGGGCTCGCCGACGGTTGATCCGCCCCGTACCCGGACTCCTCGCCGCCCCGCTCGAACTCACGAGCGGGGCGGCGTTGTCCTGGTCCGCCCCCACACCACCGGAATCGCCCCTCCGCCCCACCTTGGTGCCATACGACCGATTTTCCCTCTAGGGGTTACTTGGAGCGAAGTGCACTCGTTGTCCGGGACGTGGGGGTTGCACTCAGAGACGCGCGGCGTTCGGTCACCAGCTGGTGCCGACGCCACACCATCGGCGGTGACGGAGCGGTGGCAGCCGTCCGTCGCGGACAGCGGCAGGGTGAGCCGGGAACACTCAGCCGCGTACAGGAGCTGGAGCTGATCGACGCCCTCCGGGGCGTCCACCCCGACGCGTACGGCCTGGACGAGGAGCTGTGGACCCGACAGAGCCTGCACGCGCTCATCCAGCAACGCTTCGACCTGACGCTGGACGTGGGAGTCGTCGGGGCGTACCTGCGGGCCTGGGGGTTGGGTCCCCGGGAGCCCCGCGAACGCGCCTGCGGGCTCTGCGTCGGCGCGGTCGAACGGTGGGTACGCAGCGAGTACCCGGCGATCACCCGAGCCGCCCAGGAACACCTGGCCGAGGTCTACTGGGTGGGTCGGGTCCGGTTGCGGGGCACCATGCCAGCCGCGGACGTCATCTCGGCGGTCTCCTCACGCGGCCGGGTCCGGTTCATGGTCACCACGCCGTCGGTCGACCCGCCGCTGCCCCGGGAGTTCCTGTACCGGCTCAGCGGCACCGAGCAGCGCACCGTACACCTGATCGTGGACGGCTCCTGGGCCCGCAACGAATGGCCGCGCCGGCTCCCCCGGCGGATCGTGCCGCACCCGCTGCCCAGCTGCGGACGCGCGCTCGCCGCCTGAGCCACACCACCGACACCCGTCGAGCCAGCCGACGGAACCGGCCCGTCACCGACACCGGGCCGGTTCCGCTGAGCCGACACCCGTCCACGACCCACCGATACCGATTCGGCGATCGAGTGGGGGGTTTGCTAGTCTTCTCCAGTCGCTGAGCCCCCGTAGCTCAGGGGATAGAGCACCGCCCTCCGGAGGCGGGGGCGCAGGTTCGAATCCTGCCGGGGGCACAAGCTTTAGCGCCCCATGTCCGCTGAGAAGCGCGGACCTGGGGCGCTTGTCATTTCTGTCTGGGGCCGAGCCCCAGACCCCACGCTCCTTGGCACGGTCCGCGGTTTCGTCCCGCTGCGCGGCTCCTCAGCCTCCGGCGTCCAGACGCCAACCACGGCCCATCCCGCTGCGCAGCTCCGTCAGCCTCCGGCGTCCGGACGCCGTCCGCAGCTCGCGCCGCTGGGCGATCTCCGTCAGCCTCCGGCG
>NZ_JBNCLE010000019.1:0-70698 GCF_049844495.1 Micromonospora sp. DT48 | reverse complement strand
CGTCCAGACGCCGTCCGCAGCTCGCGCCGCTGGGCGATCTCCGTCAACCTCCGGCGTCCAGACGCCGTCCGCAGCTCGCGCCGCTGGGCGATCTCCGTCAACCTCCGGCGTCCAGACGCCGTCCGCAGCTCGCGCCGCTGGGCGATCTCCGTCAGCCCTGGTTCTGTGAACACGGTCCGTTGGTCCATGCCGAGCCCCGTCCGGTTGTGCGTGCCGGGGCGCGACCTGCGGGGCAGTGTGGGTTTGTCTAGGTAGGGGTTCGGCGGGCGCGGGCTCGGCGGCGGCCCTCGTGCATGGCCTGCACCCTCGGGATCGGGATTGCGCGGCCCTCCTCGATCAGGTCGGCGGGGAGCCGCTGGGGCGCCGGCAGCAGATCGGCCCACAGGTCCCGCTGCGCCACCAGCGCCGGGACCGTCCGGATGGTGAAGTCCGCCGGGGTGACCGACTCCAACTCCGGCCAGGGCACCGGAAAGGAGACCGGCACATCGGGACGCAGCCGAGGGCTGTACACCGAGACGACCGTCGCCCCGCCGGTGCGGGTGGGGTCGACGAAGACCTTGCCGCCCCGGTCCTCGCGGATGAACGCGGTGGTCGCCAGCTTCGGGTCCAGCCGTTCGGCGCGGGCGGCGAGGGCCCGGGTGGCGGCGGCCAACTCCTCGGCGTCGCTGCCCTCGACCGGGACGAAGACGTGCACCCCCTTGGCGCCGCTGGTCTTCACCGCACCCGCCAACCCGGCGTCGGCCAGCGCCTGCCGGACCAGCAGCGCGGCCCGCACCCCGGCACCGAACCCACCGCCCTCCGGCGGATCGAGATCCAGCACCAGGTGGGTCGGGCGGCTCAGGTCGTCGGCCGTGGCCAGGGTGGGGTGGAACTCGACGGCCCGCTGGTTGGCGAACCAGAGCAGGGTACGGCGGTCGTCGCACAACGCGTACGCGATCTCCCGTCGGGACGCCTCCGCCCAGATCGGCACCCGGCGCACCCAGTCCGGGGTGTAGCGCGGCAGGTTCTTCTGCATGAACGGCGGTTGCCCCGGACGCACCCGGACCACCGACAGCGGTCGGCCACGCAGGTGCGGGACGAGCCGGTCAGCCACCGCGTCGAGGTAGTCGACCAGATCTCGCTTGCGCACCCCCGACCCGTCGAACAGCGGCTGGTCGAGGTTCGTCAGCGCGACCCCGTCCCGGGTCTCGTCAGCCCCGCTCATCCGATCACCATCCTCGGCGTACGGGCAACGGTCAACCGGAACACCCGGTGTCGTTTCGACAGCTCCGGTTGTGGGGAAGACCACTGATCTGACCGATCGGTCAGCCTCTGACCGATCGGTCAGGCATGCTGATTCTCATGGCCCGTCCCACCCCGCAGACGCACGACGAGATCCTCGCGGCAGCGGCGAGACGTTTCGCCGCCACCGGCTACCGGGGCACGTCGTTGCAGGACATCGCCACCGAGGTGGGTTGCTCCAAGGCTGCGGTGCTGTACCACTTCGCCAACAAGGAGGCGATCCTCACCGAGCTGATGGCGCCCGCGATCGAGGCGCTGTGCTCGCTCGACGAACGGATCGCCGAGCAGCACGGGCCGGCCGACGCGCAGCGGGTCGCGGCCGAGGGCTTCGTCGACCTCGCGGTCCGGTTCCGCAACGAGATCGCCTTCCTGCGGGGTGAGTTCCCGGAGCTGCTGCAACAGCCGGTCTTCGCGCACATCCAGCAGATCTCCGAACGGCTCATCGACGCGTTCGCCGGGCACTCCGAGCGGGCCTCCGCCCGGGTCACCGCGCTGGTGCTGCTCGCCGGTATCGCCGAAACCTGCGGCGAGTTCGCCGACCTGACCGACCAGGAGTTGGGCGACGCGCTGCTCGGCCTGCTGCGACGGGCGCTTGAGCCGCCCGTGCACTGAACCAGTTCCACCAATTCACGATTGAGGGAAGGACCTCATGGCGACCCTGCTCTACCGGCTTGGCCGGGGCTCGATGCGGCGGCGGCGACTCGTCGCCGCGATCTGGCTCGTCGTACTCGTCGGGCTCGGCCTGGCAGCGGCGACCCTGCGCGGCCCGACGGCCAGCAACTTCAGCATGCCCGGTACGGAGTCGCAACGCGCGCTCGACCTGCTCGACGAGCAGTTCCCGGCGGCGGCCGGCGCCACCGGCACCGTCGCGGTCAAGGCACCCGCCCCGGGCCAGCTCGGCACCCCCGAGGGCCAGGCGGTGATCCAGTCGATCACCCAGGAGGCCACCACGGTCCCCGGGGTGCTCGCCGCCGTCGACCCGTTCCAGGTCGGCTCGGTCTCCCCCGACGGTCAGTACGCGCTCATCCAGGTGCAGTTCTCCGGCGGCGCCGACCAGGTCACCGACGAGCAGCGGGAGGCGTACGAGCGGCTGGGTGCCGACGCGACGGCCCAGGGCTGGCAGGTGGCGCCCGGTGGTGAGGTGCTCAACTCCGAGCCCGAGGTCGGCTCCACCGAGGCGATCGGCGTCGCGGTGGCCCTCATCGTCCTGGTGGTCACCTTCGGCTCGCTGGTGGCCGCGGGCATGACCATGCTCAACGCGCTGATCGGCGTCGGCGTCGGCATGGCCGGCCTCTTTGCGCTCAGCGGCGCGATCGAGCTGACCAGCACCGCGCCCATCCTCGCGTTGATGCTCGGCCTGGCCGTCGGTATCGACTACTCGCTCTTCATCACCTCGCGGTACCGACAGAACCTGCTCGAAGGCATACCGGCGGACGAGGCGATCGGGCGGGCGGTCGGCACCGCCGGCTCGGCGGTGACCTTCGCCGGTGCCACGGTCGTCATCGCCCTGGCCGGTCTCGCCGTGGTGAACATCCCGTTCCTGACCGTGATGGGCCTGGCCGCCGCCGGCACCGTGACCGTCGCGGTACTGGTGGCGATTACCCTCCAGCCGGCCCTGCTCGGCTTCGCCGGTCGCCGGGTGTTGCCTCGCCGACTGCGCTCGTCGGTGCCGGTGGTGCTCTCCGCCGACGCCGCCACCGCCGACGGCGATGGCGACGAGACCGGCCCGGGCGAGCCGTCGAAGCCCGCCACCACGGCCGGTGAGGACAAGTCGACGTTCGGCTTCCGCTGGGCCCGGCTGACCACCCGGTTCCGGATCCCGGTGATCCTCGTCGGACTGCTCGGCCTGGGGCTGCTCGCGCTGCCGTCGTCGGACATGCGGCTGGCCCTGCCCGACGCCGGTACCGCTCCGGTGGGGTCCGCTGCCCGGGTCTCCAACGACCTGATCACCGAGGGCTTCGGGCCGGGCTTCACCGGACGTCTCGCGGTGGTGGTCGCCGGTGACGACGCCGCCGCCACCTCGGCAGCCGTTCCGCAGGTCACCGCCCTGGTCCAACGCACCGACAACGTGCTCGCCGTGGCCCCGCCGCAGCTGAGCCCGGACGGTCGAACGGCGCTGCTCGGGGTGATCCCGCAGACCGGCCCGACCGATCCGGCCACCGAGACGATGGTGCACGACATCCGTACCTCCGTCGGCGGCATCCAGGGCGCGGACGTGCTGCTCACCGGTGTCACCGCGATCGGCATCGACATCTCGGAGAAGCTCTCCGACGCGTTGCCGATCTACCTGGCGCTGGTGGTCGGCCTGTCGATCCTGCTGCTGATGCTGGTGTTCCGCTCGGTGCTGGTGCCGGTCAAGGCGGCCCTGGGCTTCCTGCTCACCGTCGCCGCCACGTTCGGCATCACGGTCGCGGTCTTCCAGCAGGGTCACCTCGCCGACCTGGTCGGCCTGGACACCCCTGGCCCGCTGATCAGCTTCCTGCCGATCCTGTTGATCGGCATCCTGTTCGGCCTGGCCATGGACTACGAGGTGTTCCTGGTCTCCCGGATGCGGGAGGACTTCGTCCACGGTGACACCGCCCAGCAGGCCACCATCAACGGCATGGGGCACGGAGCCCGGGTGGTGACGGCCGCGGCCCTGATCATGACCTCGGTCTTCGGCGGCTTCGTCTTCCTGGATGACCCGGTGATCAAGTCGATGGGCTTCGCGCTCGCGATCGGCGTGGCGATCGACGCCTTCGTGGTCCGCATGACCATCGTCCCGGCGGTGATGTCGCTGCTCGGCAAGGTGGCCTGGTGGCTGCCGCGCTGGCTGGACCGGGCGCTGCCGAACGTCGACATCGAGGGCGAGAAGCTGCGCGCCAAGCTCGACGACAAGGTCGGGGTCGGCGCCTGACCCCGTACGCGACGGCCCCCACCGACCTTCGGCGGGGGCCGTCGCCGTGCTCAGACACCGGCCGGGTAGGTCTCCATCTCGCCCGGGGCGGCCCGGGCGGGCAACGGATGCAACGCGGTGCTCTCGTCGCACCAGATGAAGGCGTCGTAGCGCTCCCCCAGCCGGGTCGGCACGTAGTTGCCCCACGCCTCGAGCGACGGGTCGTACACCACCCCGATCGCCCGGTGGTCGCGCGGATCGGTGACCCAGCCCGGCTGGTCCGGCCCGCCGAAGACGAGCACCGCCCGCTCCGGCAGCAACTCGTGCAGCCGGTGCTCCAGCGAACCGCGCCGGGCCGGCGGCACCACCATCACCTCCGCCGGCGACCCCCAGCGGGGCGCGGCGATCACCGTGCCGCGAAAGCTGCCGAAGCCGACCAACACGACCCGGTCGGCGCCGTGGCGTTCCCGGGCCAGCTGGCCGATGTTCACCATCCCGTCGGCGGCCATGTCGGTCGCCCGCGCGTCGCCGACATGCGTGTTGTGCGCCCACACCACCCCCCGGGCACCCGGCCCGTAGTGGTCGAGCAGCCGATCCAGGGTGTCCGCCATGTGGGTGTCCCGGACGTTCCACGAGCCGGGTCCACCGGCGACCATCTCCCGGTAGTAGCGCTCCGCACCGGCCACCACCTCCGCGTTCTGCCAGGCCGAGAAGGCGTCCGAGCCGTCGGCGATGGCGTGTTCTCGGGTACGCGCCAGCAGCCGGATCACCTCCTGCTCGCAGCGGGCGGAGACGAATCGGCTCGCCGCGCCGTACTCCTCGACCCGCTTGCCGTACGGCTCGAAGCACCGGTACGCGTCCTGGACCACCTCCAGCGAGGCCGGCTCCTCCTCGCCGAGATAGTCGAAGATCGCCTGCATCGACTCCCAGAGGCTGTAGACGTCGAGGCCGTGGAAGCCGACCCGGGCCGCCTCCGCCCGCTCCATGTTCCAGGCCCGTAGCCACCGGCAGAAGCGGGCCACCTCGGCGTTGGCCCACATCCACGTCGGCCACCGCTCGAAGGCCTCCAGCGCGATCTGCGGCTCGGCGATCGCACCGGGTGCGCCGGTCACCGACCGGTGCACCCGGTCGCAGTCCGGCCAGTCACCCTCCACCGCCACGAAGGAGAAGCCGCACTCGGCGATCAGCCGCCGGGTCAACTGCTCCCGGATGCGGTAGTAGTCGTAGCTGCCGTGCGTCGCCTCCCCGATCATCACCACCTGGGCGTCCCGGACACGCTCCAGCAACGGATCGAGGTCGCTCGGCGCGCCGAGCCGCTGTACCAGCATGCCAGCGGCTACCCGGCACCCCGACGGGCAAACGCCGGGGCCCGCCGGTGGTGTGCCGGGGCGGCTGCGCGGGTACGTCGCAGACCATGACCGACAGCGGCGCGGCCCTGCAGGAGTACCTCGCCGGGCTGGACTATCCCGTCTCCCGCGAGGACCTGATCCGTTGGTGCCAGGAGAACGGCGCGAGCACCGAGCAGTTGCAGGCCGTACGGGCCCTGCCGATGGAGCAGATCAGCTCCCCCGACGAGTTGACCGAGGTGCTGCGTACGTTCACCTGAGCATCAGCGGGCGTGCAACAGGCGGTACAGCACCAACCACTGCTCCGGCCAGACCTGCCCGACCGGGGTGTCCGGGGCGAGCCGACCGGCCCGCACCGCCGCCGCCAGCCGGGCCCGTGGATACTCGCGGGCCAGCGAGGCCGCGAGCGAGCCGCCGACCCCGCCGAAGCCCAGCTCGACCATCCGCCGGTACGCCGGCAGCGCCCGAGGCGGCAGCAACGGCTGCGCCCGACGCTCGATGCGCAGGATGCCGGCGTCGACCCGGGGCACCGGCCGAAATGCCGTACGCGGCACCCGCCCGGCCAACCGCCAGTCGAACTCCGGCCAGGTCAGCACCGTCAACCGGGTCCACCGACCGTAGTCACCGGCCCGCCGCCGGGCGTACTCCAGTTGGGTGAGCAGGGTGGCCGTGCGCAGCCCCGGCGCGGCCAGGCACCAGCGCACCACGGCTGCGGTCAGCGACCACGGGATGTTGCCGACCACGGCGAACTCCTCCTCGGGTGGTACGGCCGAGAGGAAGTCGCTCTGGCGAGGCGTGACGTTCGGCAGGGTCGCGCAGACCCGGGCCAGTTCAGTGCCGGCGACCGGGTCCACCTCGTACGCCGTCAATCGGCCGCAACGCGCGGCCAGCGGGCGGGTCAACTGCCCCCGCCCGGCACCCACCTCCAGCACCAGTCCGTGCGGGTCGGGGCAGGCGGCGTCGATGAACCGCCGGACTGCGGTCGGGTCGGCGAGGAAGTTCTGGGAGAGCACACGACGGGACCTGTCGCGGGCTGTCGTGCGGGTTCGGCGGAGCGCCATGGCGTCGTCCTTGTCTGTCGCCGGGTGGCGACGAGAGCGGACAGGCGACCGTCGACGGGGCCTGTCCGAGTGATCGGGACTCGGACGGCCCTGGTGAGATGGCGCGGGAACGGCACCACCACGCGGGGACGGGTGCCGCAGACGTACGCGGGAAGTGGTGTCAGTCGCGGACCGCGCCGGCCAGGGCCGGGCGCCGGACGCGCGGGCGGGCCACCAGCAGCGGCCCGAACGCGGCCGGCATGGCGACCGCGTTGATCAAAGCGCACACGCACATGCCGGCGACCCTACCCACCCGCGTGGCGGGCGGCCACCGGTTTCCGGCCCGCTCAGGCCGGTACGTCGATCACGGTGCCCTGCGCGCGGGCGGCCTCGGCGGCGGCCAGGACGGACACCACTTCGCGGCCGAACCGCACGTCACAGCGGTGGTCGCGGGTGCCGGCGTCGACCTCGGCCAACAACTGGTCGATCGCCACCCCGAAGGCCCTCGCCGCACTCGCGCCGCTGGCCGGCAGGCGCTCGATACCGCTCTCGCCGTAGAGGACGAACTCGGCGGCGGCCGAGCGGGGCGGTGCGTCCAGGGTCAGCGACACCGTGCTGGTGGCACCGTCGGCGTGGCTGAGCAGCAGGTGCACCAGGCCGCCGGGGCCATCGGCGGCGGACACCCGGGCCACCCGGCCGAGCACCGGCAGCAGGACGGCCAGCGCGTGCGGGCCGACGTCCCACAACGCGCCGTGCTCCCGACGCCACGGCGACTGTGCGTACGGGCTGCTGGGCTGGAAGATCGAGGCGAACCGGATCACCTGGGCGGTGTGCCATCCTCCGGCGGCGGCGGTCGCGGCGATGAAGCCGGCGACCTCCGGTTGGTAACGGCCGGTGAAGAAGACCACCGACGCCACGTTCGAGCCCACGGCCGCCTCGACCACCCGATCGGCGTCGGCCACGTTCAACGCCAGCGGCTTGTCGAGCAGCAGGTGCCGACCGGCGGTGGCGGCCCGGACGGCGATCTCCACCTGGATGTCGGGGGCGACCGCGACGGCGACCGCGTCGCACGCCTCGATCAACGTGTCGACATCCTCGAACGCCGGCACCCCGTAGCGGGCGGCCAACGCGGCGGCCTTGTCAGGGTCACGCCCCCACACTCCGACGAGATCCGCTCTGGGGTGTGCGTCGAGTCCCGCCGCGTGCGTCTCCGCCGCCCAGTGCCCGGTGCCGAACAACCCGAACCGCATCCCGTGCCTCCTCACCTGGCCACGGCCCACCCGGGTCGTGTCACGACCATCAGACCACGCCCGCGAGGGCCTACGCGGACACCTACGGGCGTACCGGTGCCCCGCCGACCGGCGTGGGGTGCCTTCCGGCGGCTCTTACTACGGGGGTTAGTAGAGTGGGCCGGTGATCGGAACGAGCACCGGACGAACCAGGTGAACACTCCCACCCCCGCACCGGCCACCGTTCCCGTCTCCGGGTCTCCGGTCGACGGGGCGCTGGCCGTCGCCGCCATCGTCGTGGCGCTCCTGGTCGCCGTCTGGGCGCTGGTGGCCGCGTTGCGCCACCGGTCGCCGGACCGGGTGCAGTTCATCGGGCTGGCCGTGCTGGAGTTGCTGCTGCTGGGGTTGGCGGTGGTGACCGCCGTGGCGCTGACCGGCGGCGAGCGCCCCGGCGAACCGGGGTCGTTCTTCGGCTACCTGGTCACCCTCGTCTGCCTACCGCCGCTGGCGGCGGTGCTGGCCCGGATGGAACCGACCCGCTGGGGGTCGGCGATCGTCTGCGCGGTGTGCCTGGTGACCCCGGTGGTCGTGGTCCGGCTCCAGCAGACCTGGGAAGTGCTCGGTGGCTGAGTCACACACCGCCCGCCCACGAACCAACGCCGGGCCGGGACGGCTGCTGATCGCCGTCTACCTGATCTTCGCTATCGCGGCGAGCAGCCGCGCCGCCGTCCAGATCGCCACCAAGTTCGACGAGGCGCCGTTGGCGTACCTGCTCTCCGCGCTCGCCGCGGTGGTCTACATCGTCGCCGCGGTCGGTCTGGCGCGGGCCGGTCATGCGGGTCGCCGCGTCGCCCTGGCCTGTTGCGCGCTGGAACTGGCCGGCGTGGTCGGCGTCGGCGCGTTCAGTCTGGCCCGCCCGGATCTCTTCCCGGACGAGACGGTCTGGTCCGGTTTCGGCAGCGGCTACGGCTACATCCCCCTGGTGCTGCCGATCCTCGGCCTCGCCTGGCTACTGCACACCCGCCGGGCGGCGCACCGGGTCTCCTCCTGACGCCATCCGCCCAGCAGGAGACCCGGTGTGCGGGGCCGGTCAGTCCCGGGGCCCACCGGCGACGTAGACGACCTGGCCGGACACGAAGGACGCCCCTTCGCTGACCAGGAACGAGATGGTGTGGGCCACGTCCTCGGGACGGCCCACCCGGCGCACCGGGATCTCCGACTCCGCGTGCTTCTGCATGGCCTCGAAGTCCACCTTCATCCGCGCGGCGGTGGCGGCGGTCATGTCGGTGACGATGAATCCGGGCGCGACCGCGTTGACGGTCACCCCGAACGGGCCCAGCTCGATGGCGAGGGTCTTGGTGAAGCCCTGCATACCGGCCTTGGCGGCGGAGTAGTTGGCCTGGCCCCGGTTGCCCAGCGCGGAGGTGCTGGAGAGGTTGACGATGCGACCCCAGCGCGCCTCGACCATGTGCTTCTGCGCGGCCTGGCTGAACAGGAACGCCCCGCGCAGGTGTACGCCCAGGACGGTGTCCCAGTCGGCGTCGGTCATCTTGAACAGTAGGTTGTCCCGGAGCACACCCGCGTTGTTGACCAACACGGTCGGCGCGCCGAGTTCGGCGACCACCCGGTCCACGGCGGCTTCCACCTGGGCCCGCTCCGACACGTCCGCGCCGACGCCGAGCGCCCGACCGCCGGCCGCGGCGATGGCGTCCACGGTCTCCTTCGTCGCCGACTCCTCGATGTCGACCACGGCCACCGCCAGCCCGTCGGCCGCCAACCGTTTCGCGGTGGCCGCGCCGATTCCCCGTGCCGCCCCGGTCACGATCGCGACCCGCTGCCCCTCCGACATGCCTACCTCCCGGTAACTTGGCTCGACCGCAGGAGCGTAACCCACCCCGGGGCGGCATGGCCCCCATCGATCCCGGCCTCCGGACCGGCCCGCCCCGCCCGGAGGTCGGCGGACCACGCCGACGGGGCGACCGGCACCGCGCTCAGGACGACCAGGACCGGCAGAGCCGGATCCAGCGGTAGCCGTAGCCGGACAGCTGCAACTTGTCCAGTTTGCCCACGTCGTCGTAGTTGCGGTCGGCGAGCACGTCGATGGGGAGGTCCGCTTCCGGTTGCAGCAGGCTCAGGTCGATCTCGGCGTCGATGGTGCCGAGGTTGTGCAGGAACACCATCGTTCCCGTCGGGCCGTCAGCCCGGTGCGCCAGCACCCCCGGTGGCATCGGCACGTCGACGTGCGAGGTGGAGCCGGAGCCGATCTCCGGGGCCTCCCGCATGGTGCGGATCATCCGCTCGAACCAGGCCAGGAGCGAGCTGCGGTCCCGACGCTGAAGCGTGACGTTGACCTTCTCGTACCCGAACTCGCCCTTGTCGACGACCGGGCGCACGAGCTTCTCCGGCTCCGCGGTGGAGAAGCCGGCGTTGGCCTGGTTCGACCACTGCATCGGGGTACGGATGGCCTCCCGGCCGGGCAACGACAGGTCCTCCCCCATGCCGATCTCCTCGCCGTAGCGCAGCACCGGCGTGCCGCGCAGGCTGAACTGGAGGGAGTACGCCAACTCGATGCGCCGCCGGTCGTTGCCGAGCATCGGTGCCAACCGGCGGCGGATGCCCCGGTCGTAGATACGCATGTGCTCCTCGGGGCCGAACTGCGCGTACACCTGATTGCGCTGTTCGGCGGTGAGCCGGGACAGGTCGATCTCGTCGTGGTTGCGCAGGAACGTCGCCCACTGCCCACCCTCGGGCAGCGCCGGGGTGTCCCGCAGCGCCTCGATCACCGGCTCCGGGTCCTGCCGGGCGAGGGCCAGCATCAGCCGCCCGTTGAGCATGAAGTCGAAGAGCATGTGCACCCGGTTCGCCGAGCCGCCGCTGTCGCCGAAGAAGGCGGGCAGGTTGTCGGGCTCGACGTTCGCCTCAGCCAGCAGGACGGCGTCCCCGCGCCGCCACTGCACGTGCTGCCGCAACTCGGTGAGGAACTCGAAGTCCAGTTCCGGATTCGGGTCGCCCGGCTCGGTGCGCTCGATGATGAACGGCACCGCGTCCATCCGGAATCCGGCGACACCCAACTGAATCCAGAACGACATGATCTTCTTGATCTCGGCGCGTACCGCCGGGTTCGTGGTGTTGAGGTCGGGCTGGAACTTGTAGAACCGGTGGTAGTACCAGGCCTTCGCGGTCCGGTCGTAGGTCCAGGTCTCGTGCTGCTCCCCGGGGAAGACCATGCCCTGGTGCCGGTCGGCCGGCTCCTGGTCGGACCAGACGTACCAGTCGCGGTACGGCGAGTCCGGCGACGATCGGGCGGAGACGAACCACGGGTGCTGGTCGGAGGTGTGGTTCACCACCAGGTCGATGACCACCCGGATGCCCCGGTTGCCGGCCTGGTGCAGCAGTTCGGCGAAGTCGCCCAGGGTCCCGAACCGGGGGTCGACGTTGTAGAAGTCGGTCACGTCGTAGCCGTCGTCGTTGTTGGGCGAGGGGTGGATGGGGTGTAGCCAGAGGCAGGTCACGCCGAGCCGGGCCAGGTAGTCCAGCCGACCGATCAGGCCCTGGATGTCACCCACCCCGTCACCGTCGGAGTCCGCGTATGTGTCGATGTCGAGGCAGTACACGACCGCCTCCGAGTACCACCTGTCAGACATGCCCCCGTACGTTCTCCCGGCCGCGACTTCGGCAAACCCGCCCGGGGTCGGCGTCCGGCGCGCGGCAGCGGTGACGGCGGCGACGGCGGCGACGGTGACGGCGACGGTGACGGCGGCGGCGGTGACGGCGGCGGCGGTCGGTGTGCGGCGGGATCTCGGCGGGTAACAGCGAGGTCTACGCCGGACCCGCGAAAGGCTTCATCATGGCGCTCGCCCAGGACGTCGATCCCGCCCAGGTCGGCGGGCTGACCGGTTGGATCGCCGGGGTGATCGAGGCGGGCGGCGCGGTGGGAGTGGCCCTGCTGGTCGCCCTGGAGAGCATCATCCCGCCCATCCCGAGCGAGATCGTCCTGGCGATGTCCGGGTATCTGGCCAGCGAGGGTCGGTTCAACCTGGCGGTGGTGACCGTCGCCGCCACCGTCGGCTCGGTGCTCGGCGCGCTGGTCCTCTACTGGCTCGGCGCCGCCCTCGGCGAGGACCGCCTCAAACGGTGGTTGGACCGGTTGCCCCTGGTCGACCTGGACGACCTGGAGAAGGCGGACCGCTGGTTCGAGCGGTACGGCCGCTGGGCGGTGTTCTTCGGCCGGATGGCACCGGTGGTACGCAGCCTGGTGTCGGTACCGGCCGGGGCGAACCGGATGCCGCTGGTCGAGTTCGTCACCCTCACCACGCTGGGCAGCGGCATCTGGAACGGGCTCTTCATCGGCCTCGGCTATGCCCTCGGTTCCCGCTGGCACCAGATCGACCGCTACAGCTCCTGGTTCGACTACGGGATCATCGCCCTGATCGTCCTCATGATCGCCTCGTGGGCGGTCAAGAAGGTCCGTCGTCGCCGCCGCTCCCCTGTCTCCTGATCACCCGCCACCCCGCCGGTTGACCACGGGCCGTCGCCCGAGGCGCGACCCATGGTCAACGCGGCCGGGGGCGGGGGCTCGTGGTCAGTCGGGCAGGGTGCGCAGGTGCGGGGCGACGGTACGGGCGAAGGAGTTGCCGTTGGTGACGTCCCAGTTGATCGACCAGGTCATCGCGCCCCGCAGGCCGGGGTAGGTGCGCGGCGGGCGGAAGCCGCCGCAGTTGGTGCCCCCGGCGAGGCAGTCCAGCGCGGCGTTGACCACGCTGGGCGGGACTATGCCGCCACCGGCCGCCCCGGATCCGGTCGGCAGGCCGAGCCCGACCTGGTCGGGGCGCAGCCCCGCCGCCAACTGGATGCAGGCCAGCGCGACGATGAAGTCGACCGTCCCCTGGGCGTACGCGGCGTTGTTGTCACAGTGAAGGTGTACCGCTGACCGTCTGAGGTCAGCAGCGCGTCCCAGTAGGGGCTGGCGGGCAGGTCGAAGGCCAGCGCGCCGATCACCGCCAGCACCAGCGTTCGTGACTGTTAGGAAGGGCCCCCTCCTCTACCGCAGGCGTTAGTAGGGGGCCCTTCCTTGCACCTCAGCGGCGGAAGTGGAACCAGTTGACGTTGACGAAGTCGTTGGGCTGACCGCTGGTGAAGGTGAGGTAGACCGTGCGTCGCCCGGTCACCCCGGAGACGTTGCCGGGCACCGAACGCCAGCTCTGCCAGCCACCGGTGTTGGCGATGGCGAAGCTGCCGATCGGTGGACTGGTCGGGCTGTCCACCCGCACCTCCACCAGGCCACTGATGCCTCCCGCCGCGCCGGAGGCGACCCGGGCCACGAAGTCGCGCGGCCCACTGGAGCCGAACTCGACGTTGTCGTAGCGCACCCAGTCACCGTTGCGCAGCGCCCCGATGTTCTGCCCACCCTCGGAGCACGCCTCGACGATCACGCCGCTCTGGGCGTTGAAGGACTCCGCCTGGATGGTCGCGTACGCGTCCCGCACGCCGCCCGGCGGCGGCGTGGTCGGCGGCGACGTCGTGGGCGGCGTACTGCCGCCACCCCGGCTGTAGACGGCCACGTAGTCGACAAGCATCGGCCGACCGGGCACGGTGGCCGAGGTGGGGGTGGCGCTGCCCGCGACCCCGTCCGGGAAGGCCCCACCCATCGCCACGTTCAGCAGCAGGAAGTATCCGGCGTGGCTGGTCATCTGCGACCAGTACGGCTCACCGACCCGGTTCTGGCTCACCGTGTGGTAGAGCTGCCCGTCGACGTACCAGCGCAGCTGTTGCGGGCTCACCGAGGCGTCCCACTCGAAGCGGTAGGTGTGGAACGCCGACTGACAGGTGCTGCCGGGGCAGGCCCGGGAGCCGCCGATGCCGTTGAACTCGTCGCAGGGCCCGCCCGGTGCGACACCGCAGTGCAGCACACCCCAGACCGTGTTGAGCCCGTTGACGTTCTCCATCACGTCGAACTCGCCGATGCCCGGCCAGTTGTGGTAATTGCCCCGGTACGGCGAACCGAGCGCCCAGAACGCCGGCCAGTACCCCATCGCGGCGGCGCCGGTGACGTTGGGCATCTGGAGGCGGCCCTCGATGGCCAGCACCCCACCGGCCGGGGCCTTGAAGTCGCTACGTACGGTCTCGATGCGGGCCGAGGTCCAGCGTCCGGCGCCGTCGCGCAGCGGGGTGATCCGCAGGTTGCCGGCCCCGTCGTGGCTGACGTTGGCGGTGCTGTTCGTGTACGTCTGGATCTCGCCGGTGCCCCAGTTGGGCGGCCCACCCGGGTAGCTGGTGCCGGTGTCGATGATCCAGTTACTGGCGGACGGCAGGGTGCCGGCGGCGCCGGTGAAGTCGTCGCTCCACACCAGGCTCCAACCCGACGGTGGTGGTGGCACGGCGGCGTCCGCGGTGGTGGTGAGCCCGGCCAGACCGGCGGTGAGGGCGGTGACCAGGGCTAACGCCAGCGGTAGCCGGCGTCGCGCAGGCAGGGCGGCGGGTGCCGCCGGGGCAGGTGTCATGGGGTTTGCCTCTCTGCGGGACGGGAATGAGAGAGCGCTCTCTCAGGAGTTGTACGTCTCACCCAGGCAGTTGTCAATGTCGATCGATACGACCCGCTCGACGATCGAACGCCCGGCGCCACGCAGGCGGGCGTTTCCGGGTACCACCACTGGGGGTAATTGCCCGCCGACCCGGTGCGGACAGCCCGCCACCGGCAGGAGTGGACGGTGGTAGTGATGGTCAGGCAGACGGCGACGGCCCCCGAACCGACGACTGAGTCAACCGACCTCCTCACCGTGGGTGTCGAGGAGGAGTTCCTGCTCGTCGACCCGGACTCCGGGGCGGCGACGCCGGCCGTCGAGGCGGTGCTGGAGCAGGTCCCCGCCGAACTGCGGGGACAGATCGAGCGGGAGTTCCAGACCAGTCAGATCGAGATCGGCAGCCCACCCGGATTGGAACTCTCCTCGATCCGGCACTCGCTCGGCCTGCTCCGCTCCGCGCTCGCCGACGCCGCCGAGCGGGCCGGTGCCCGACTGCTGGCGATCGGCACCGGACCGATCGACGGACCGGTGCCCCCGGTGGTCGACAAGCCCCGCTTCGACCGGATGCTCGCCCGGTTCCGGCTCCTGGTGCCCGGGCCGGGTAACAACGGGATGCACGTGCACGTCGGTGTGCCGGACCCCGACGCCGGTGTCCAGGTGCTCAACCACGTACGGCCGTGGCTGCCGATCCTGCACGCGATCACCGCCAACTCGCCGTTCTCCCGGGGAGCGGACACCGGCTACGCCAGTTGGCGGTCGGTCGAGTGGGAGCGCTGGCCGTCGGTCGCGCCGACGCCCTACCTGGTCTCCCACGAGCACTACCAGCGACTGATCCGTCAGCTGATCGCCAGCGGCGTGATGCTCGACGAGGGGATGCTGTACTGGTACGCCCGCCTGTCGGCCAAGTATCCGACGGTGGAACTGCGCATCGGTGACGTCTGCCCGACCGTCGACGACGCGGTCCTGGTCGCCGCGCTGGTCCGTGGGCTGGTGGCCACCGCGCTCGACGACATCGCCGCCGGGCGGCCGCCGCTGCCCACCGACCACCACCTGTTGGTCGGCGCGCACTGGCGGGCCGCCCACGACGGGTTGGAGGGCGAGGCGGTCGACCTGTCCAGCGGCGAACTGCGGCCGGCGTGGGACGTGCTGCACCAGCTCGTCGGGCGACTCGGCCCGGCCCTGGAACGACACGGTGACCTCGCCGAGGTGACCAGCCTGCTGGAGGGACTGCGCTGGCACGGCAGCGGCGCCGCACGGCAGCGTTCGGTGTACGCGCGGACCGGACGGTTGGAGGATGTGGTGGAGGACGTGGCACGACAGACCCGGGGCGAGGGCCCGGCCTGACGAAGGGTGATGCCGTGGCGGAACGGTTGATCGTCATCGGCGCGGACGCGGCCGGCATGTCGGCCGCGGCGCAGGCGCGTCGACGCCGGGGCACCGACGACCTGGAGATCGTGGCCTTCGAACGCGGGCACTTCACGTCGTACTCGGCCTGCGGGATCCCGTACTGGATCAGCGGACTGGTCACCGACCGGGAGCAGCTGGTGACCCGGTCGCCCCGCACGCACCGCGAGGACTACGCCATCGACGTGCGGCTGCGGCACGAGGTGGTCGGGATCGACCTGGTCCGTCGCGAGGTGGTCGCCCGCGACCTGGACGGCGGCGGCGAGGTCCGCGAGCGGTTCGACACCCTCATGTACGCCGCCGGGGCGGTGCCGAAGAAGCCGGCCTGGGCGCACACCGACGCGGCGGGCGTGTTCGGGGTGCAGACCCTCGACGACGGCTCGGCGCTGCGTGCCTGGCTGGAGGCGGACCCACCGCCCCGGCGGGCGGTGGTGGTCGGCGGCGGCTACATCGGGGTCGAGATGGCCGAGGCACTGGTTCGCCGCGGCCTGTCGGTCACCCTGGTCGAGCGTGACGAGCAGCCGATGTCGACCGTCGACCCGGACATGGCCCGGCTGGTCACCGATGCGATGCGCGGTCTGGGGGTGGACATCCGCACCGGCGTGCGGGTCACCGGGCTGACGGAGCGCGACGGCCGGGTCTGCGAGGTGGTCACCGACCAGGGGTCGATTCCGGCCGACCTGGTGGTGCTCGGTCTCGGCGTGAGCCCGAACACCGAGTTGGCCGCCGCTGCCGGCCTGCCGCTCGGGCCGACCGGCGGGATCAGGGTGGACCGCCGGATGCGGGTGTCCGGGGTGCCCGGCGTGTGGGCCGCCGGAGACTGTGTGGAGACCCTGCACAAGGTCAGCGGACTGCCGGTGCACGTGCCGCTGGGCACCCACGCCAACAAGCAGGGCCGGGTCGCCGGGATCAACATCGGCGGCGGGTACGCCACCTTCGCGGGAGTGATCGGCACCGCCGTGACGAAGGTGTGCGAGCTGGAGGTGGGTCGCACCGGCCTGCGGGAGCGGGAGGCCCGGATGGCCGGATTCGAGTTCGTCTCGGTGATCGCCCGGTCGACGAACCGCGCCGGCTACTACCCCGGATCCCGGCAGATGACGGTGAAGCTGATCGCGGAGCGGCCGAGCGGGCGGTTGCTGGGCGCCCAGATCGTCGGCTGGTCGGAGGCGGCGAAGCGGATCGACACCCTTGCCGTGGCGCTGTGGAACAAGATGACGGTGGACGACATGACCGCACTCGACCTCGGCTACGCCCCGCCGTACGCCCCGGTCTGGGATCCGGTGCTGGTCGCGGCCCGCAAGGCCGTCGACGCGCTCGCCGCCGATCCCCGCGCGCCCGGTTCTGTCAGTGGCAGGGGTTAGCGTGTACGCGCCGCCCGGTCAGGGCTGACGCGAACCCCTCGGAGGAACACCCATGTCGCAGGAGACGACTTACCTTGAGCTGTCCGAAGTGGACGGTTCAGCGCACAAGTTCTATGAGGTGGTGGTCGATGACACCACGATGACTGTGCGCTACGGGCGGATCGGCGACCAGGGCCAGGTCAAGAGCACCGGCTACCCCGACAACGCGCGGGCCCGGGCCGCCGCCGCGAAGAAGATCGGCGAGAAGGTCCGCAGGGGATACGCCCCGGCGGTGCCCGGCGTACGCCAGAAGCGGGCCGTCTCCCGGCGGCAGATCGTCAGCACCCGCTCGACCGCCCGCACCGCCCCCGTGCTCTGGCGGTACGAATCCGGCGCACCGGCCTTCGGCATCTTCGTCGACGGGCGCACCTGCATGGTGGGCAACGAGCAGGGTGTGATCACCACTCTCGACCACGACGCCCGCGTGCTCGACCAGGTCCGCCTCCCCGACGGGGTCAAGTGCATCGTCGCCGACGACGCCTGGATCTACGCCGGCTGCGACGACGGCAACGTCTACGACCTCTCCGGCAAGATCCCCCGGGTGGCGTACGCGATCGTGCCCGACATCGACATCTACTGGCTCGACATCCACGACGGCGTGCTGGGTGTCTCCGACGCCGACGGCGGGATCGCCGCCATCGACCACGAGGACGAGTTCCTCTGGCGACGCGCAGGACGCGGCCGGTCGGCCTGGATGGTGCGCTGCGACGCCGACGCCGTCTACCACGGCGACTCGGCGGGGGTGACCGGCTACGACTGGCGCACCGGCCAGGAGTTGTGGCACACCCGCACCGGCTCGGTGCTCTTCGGCTGGCAG
This sequence comes from Micromonospora sp. DT48, assembly GCF_049844495.1. Taxonomy (NCBI): domain Bacteria; kingdom Bacillati; phylum Actinomycetota; class Actinomycetes; order Micromonosporales; family Micromonosporaceae; genus Micromonospora; species Micromonospora sp. DT48. The sequence continues at coordinate 52,785 of NZ_JBNCLE010000019.1, read as the reverse complement.
GAACGCGACGCCGTCTTCGCCGGCACCGCCACCCGCGAGGTCGTCCGGCTCGGCAAGCACGGCGGTTCCGCGACGCGGACCTACCGGGCCGACGCGCCGGTCTTCTCCTGCGCCACCGCCTCCGACGGCCGCTACGTCTTCGCCGGGGACAGCCAGTCCTCGATCTACTGCTTCGCCGCCGACGGCACCCGGCTGTGGAAGCTCGGCACCGGCTGCGGTTCGGCGTACTCCATGCAGTACCACGACCAGCGCCTCTACGTGGTGACCACCAGCGGGCACCTGGCCTGCATCGACGCCAGCGAGCCGGCGATCCGGGCGGCGGAGGCGGGCAGCGTGCCGGAGGTGGTCGACGTCAAGGCCCCGGCCCGGTTGCCGGAGCCCGCCGCCGTGACCCAGGTCGAGGTGGTCGGCGACACCGGCGGCGGCGTGGTGGTCGAGTGTGTCGAGCAGGGCGGGCGGCTGCGGGTCCACGTGCTCTCCAGCGGCTACCGCCCGGACTGGTCGGTGCAGTTCCCCAAGGGCATCCGCGAGCCCGGGGCGCGCTACCTGGTCACCGAGGTCCGCGAGTCCGGCCGGGGCGGCTTCTATCGCGCCTACGGCGACATCCGCCGCCTGCGCTGAGGGTGAGCATGGCGGGTTCGGCGGTGGTGAGTGCGCGTGCGGCAACCCGCGGGGACAGCCGGGTGCGGCCGGTTGAGCCGTGTTGTGCCGTCAGGTCGGGCTCGGCCAGGATGAGCCGATGACCGGCGTGCTGCGGATTCCCGACGGGTTGACCTGGTTGCACGGCATGCCGGGCGGTCCGCAGTGGTTGGCCGAGCTGCCGGAACTGTTGGCCACCTGTGCCCGACGCTGGTCGCTGCGGCTCGGTGCGCCCTTCGGGTACGCCTTCGCCTCGCTGGCGATGCCGGCCGACCTGCCGGACGGCACCCGGGCGGTGCTCAAGGTGCAGTTTCCGGACGCCGAGAGCGAGCACGAGGCGACCGCGTTACGCCACTGGGACGGCGACGGTGCCGTCCGGCTGCTCGCCCACGACCCCGACCTGCGGGCACTGCTGGTGGAGCGCTGTGACCCCGGCACACCGTTGCACGCGTTACCGCTCGACGAGGCGCTCGACGCCGTGGTGGCGCTGCTCCCCCGCCTCTGGGTGCCGGCCGGTGAGCCGTTCACGCCGTTGACGGAGGCGGCTGCCGGCTGGGCGGACCGGCTGCCGGTCAAGTGGGAACGCACCGGACGGCCGTACGAGCGGCGACTGGTCGATCTCGCGCTCGACCTACTCGGTGCGCTGGCCGGCAGCCAGGGTGAGCAGGTCCTGGTCAACCAGGACCTGCACGCCGCCAACGTGCTCAGCGCGGCACGCGAACCGTGGCTGGTGATCGACCCCAAGCCACTGCTCGGCGAGCGGGAGTTCTCGGTGGTGCCGATGGTGCGCGGTACCGAGCTGGGTCACTCCCCGACCGCCGTCCGTCGCCGACTGGACCGCCTCAGCGCCGAGTTGGGGCTGGACCGCGACCGGGTACGCGGCTGGACGATCGCTCAGACCACGGCCTGGAGCATCGACGGTGACCGCGTCTTCACCGACCACGTCGAGGTGGTCCGCTGGCTCGTCGGGTAGCGCGGACCCTGGCCGGGCACCTGCGGGCGGATGGGCGGCACGATCCGCCCAGGGTCTCAGGCGGCCTGGCAGGTGGCGCACCAGTAGAGGTTGCGGGCAGTGATGGTGCCTCGGCTGACCGGCGTGCGGCAGACGTGACAGGGCTGGCCCGGGCGACGGTAGACGTACACCTCTCCGCCGTGCCGGTCGACGCGGGCCGGGCGACCCATCGCCTCGGGCAGGTGGGCGTCGCGGACGGTGTCGATCCGGCCGGTGGCGACCGCGCGTGTCATCAGCTCCACCAGATCGGCCCAGAGCACCTGCCAGCCAGCCCGGGTCAGCTCCCGGCCGGGCAGCCTCGGCGACAGCCCCGCGCGGAACAACGCCTCGGTCACGAAGATCAAACCCGTGCCGGCCACCACCGACTGGTCCAGCAGCAGCGCGGCCAGCGGCGTCGCGCTGCGCGAGATCCGGGCGTACGCCCGGTCCGGGTCGGCATCGGCGCGCAGCGGATCCGGGCCGAGTCGGGCCCGCAGCGCCGCCACCTCGGGCGGGCTGAGCAGCTCACAGGCGGTCGGGCCGCGCAGGTCGAGCCAGTGCCGGTCGCTGGTCAGTCGGAGGCGGATCTGCCCCACCGGCTCCGGCGGCTCACCGTCACCATCGGTGACCTTGCCGTAGAGGCCGAGGTGCACGTGCAGCGCCAACTCACCGGCGTGGTGGTGCAGCAGATGCTTGCCGTACGCCTCGGTGCCCTCCAGCACCGTCCCGGAGATCAGCGCGGCACCGTCGGCGAACCGCCCCTGCGGGCTGGTGGCGTGCACCTTGTCACCGACGAACAACTCGGCGTGCCGGGCCGCCAGGCGATGGATGGTGTGTCCCTCTGGCACGCGTCAAGCGTAGCCAGCGGGCAGGTGAGCAGCGATCGAGCCGTGAGCTACTCGACGGTAGGGAATCCTTCTCGCCGTCTGGTTCAATTGCCGGTCGAGCCGCCGGCACGGGCGGGCGCCACGTCGACTCGATAGGGGCAGTGGGTCATGACGGTTCGGATGCGCCGTGCGGTGGTGATCGGCAACAGCGACGGGATCGGGCTGGCGTTCACCCGCAGACTCCTCGCCGACGGTTGGCTGGTCACCGGGCTGTCCCGGCGGGACAACACGATCATCGTCCCGACGTACACCCACCACACCGTCGACGTCACCGCGCCGGACTATCCGCAGGTGCTGGGCAAGGCGGTCGACGAACTCGGCGGCCTGGACCTGTGCGTCTACGCCGCCGGCATCGGCGAGCCGGTCGACCCGACCGACCTGGACACGCAGACGCGCACCTTCGAGGTCAACCTGATGGGCGCGGTACGCACCGCTGCCGTGGTGGTGCCGAGAATGCTGGCCACCGGTGAGGGGCACCTGATCGGGATCTCCAGCCTCGCCGACCGGCTCGTCTCCGGCGAGGCCCCCGGGTACGCGGGTTCGAAGGCCGGGCTGTCGTCGTACCTGATGGGCCTGTCGGCGGCGCTGCGGCGGCATGGCGTGCACGTGACCACCGTGCGGTTCGGTTTCGTGGACACCAAGATGGCCAAGGGCTCGTCCCGGCCGTTGATGATCCCGGTCGAGCGGGCCGTGGAGATCCTCGTGCGCTGTGTCCGCAGCCGTCCCGTCCTGGTCTCCCGCCCCCGCCGCCTGGCCCTCCTCACCTCCGCCCTGGCCTGCCTGACCCGCCCTCGCTGAGTCACCTGTTCCCGCGTGGCGGGAACGGGTGTCGGCGCAGCGGGGTGGGGGTACCTCCGGGGTGTTGTGGCGTGGCTGGCGATACGGGGCTGATGCCGCCGTCCACGCATCGATCAGGAGGTGAACCTATGAGATTTCCTTCGCTGTCACGTCGGGACGAACCGACGCCGCCGGCAGACGGTCGGGGCGGGACGGTCGCCACCGACACCCGTCCCGACGGGCGAACCGACGTCGAGGGCCGCTCCGACGGCGGCACACCGGCCGCCGACAGCACCACCCGCCGCGCACCGGCCGACGGCAGCACCGCCGCTGGCCGGGCCACCGTGGATGACTCGGCGGACAGCCGGGCCGACGCGCGACGGGCCGCCGAGGCCCGGGCCGCCACCGCACGGTCCACCGTTCACGGCTCCTCCCGGGCCCGTACCACCACCGGGACCGCGGACCGCGACCGGACTGTCGACGAGCGTGACCCCCGTCTCGACGGCGACCGGGCCGAAGTGGGCCGTACCGCCGACCGGGAGCGGATCGACGACAGCGATCGGCCGGTCAACCCGGTCGACGAGGACCGGGGCCCCGCCGGTGACGCCAACCGGGACGTCCCGGCGACGCCGGTCGGACCGCGACCACGGGCCAGTCTGCTGGCGACGCTCGGCCTGATCGTGGGCGTCGGCGGCATCCTGTTCGTGCTCACCGGCGCGCTCGCCGGGTACGGCATCGCGCTGGGCGCGTTCGGGGCGGTGCTCGCCGTGCTCGGGCTGATCGCCACCCGTCGGCGGCACATCGCCGGCAAGTCCGACGCGCTGCTGGGCATCGCCTTCGGCCTCGGTGCGGTGGTCCTGGGCGTGCTGGCGATGACCGGTCAGTACGACTGGCCGAGCACCGACGGCGACCTGGTCGCGCGCTTCCGTGAGTGGCTTGATTCACAGTTTGTCGATCGCTGGTAGTGGGCACTTTTCGGCCCGCCGGTGGTTCACCGAGCCGGTCGGTGAAGAACCGACCGTAGTCCGATCACATCTGGTGGTTCACCAGTCGGACGCACACGCTCGTCAGGGGCGGCGATTCGCCGCCCCTGACGTGTGTCCGGGGTCGGCCCGGCCGCCGCCGACACGGATCGGGGTCGACGGCCTCACGCGCAATGAACGGCCACCAAGCAGGCGTTATACGCAACGATCTGCCACTGAATGCAAGGGTTCGCGGTGGATCCTGCCGGTCGGGCCCGCATACCGTTGAGCCACGGCGCCAGCCCGTGGGCCGACGGTGGCCGGGCGCGCCCGACCCTGGGAGCAGGACTCATGACGATGGACGCCACCCGCCAGCGCTTCCTGATGTGCCGGCCGACGTACTTCGCCGTCGACTACGCGATCAACCCCTGGATGGACCCGACCGCTCCGGTCGACGTCGATCTCGCCGTTCGCCAGTGGGAGCGGCTACGCCAGATCTACCTGGACCTGGGCCACACCGTCGAGGAGATCACTCCGGTACCGGGCCTGCCCGACATGGTCTTCGCCGCCAACGGCGGCACCGTGATCGACGGCAAGGCGATGGCGGTGCAGTTCCGTGATCCGCAACGCGCCGACGAGGCCCCCGCGTATCGCGCCTGGTTCGAGGCCGCCGGTTTCGAGATGTACGACCCGAAGCACGTCAACGAGGGTGAGGGCGACGTCCTGCTGGCCGGCGACCACCTGCTCGCCGGCACCGGTTTCCGCACCGCGCACGCCTCGCACGCCCAGCTCCAGGAGGTCTTCGGGTACCCGGTGGTCACCATGCAACTGGTGGACCCGCGCTTCTACCACCTGGACACCGCGCTGACCGTGCTCGACGAGCGCACCGTGGCGTACCTGCCGGAGGCGTTCTCGCCCGGCAGTCAGGCCGTGCTGCGGCGACTCTTCCCGGACGCGGTGCACGCCACCATGGCCGACGCGGAGGTGCTCGGCCTCAACGCGGTCAGCGACGGTCGGCACGTGGTGCTGCCCGAGCAGGCCACCGGCCTGGCCGCCAAGCTGCGCGAGCGGGGCTACGAGCCGATCGGCGTCGACCTGTCCGAGCTGCGTCGGGCCGGCGGCGGCCCGAAGTGTTGCACGTTGCGACTCCGTCAGGGAAAGGCGAACCGATGATCGAGGACATGCTCCGGACTCCTGTCGCGGTGCAGGACGCGGAGCGGCACACCGCGCACAACTATCACCCGCTGCCGGTGGTGATCTCCTCCGCCGAGGGCGCCTGGGTGACCGATGTGGACGGCCGGCGCTACCTCGACTGCCTGGCCGGCTACTCGGCGCTGAACTTCGGCCACCGGCACCCGACGCTGATCGCCGCCGCGCACGCCCAGCTCGACCGGTTGACGTTGACCAGCCGGGCGTTCATCCACGACCAGTTCGCCGACTTCTGCCGCGAGCTGGCGGCGCTGTGCGGCAAGGACCTGGTGCTGCCGATGAACACCGGGGCCGAGGCTGTCGAGACCGGCATCAAGGTGGCCCGCAAGTGGGGCTACCAGGTCAAGGGGGTGCCGGCCGACCAGGCCAACATCGTGGTCGCGGAGGGCAACTTCCACGGGCGTACGACCACCATCGTCAGCTTCTCCACCGACTCCGACGCCCGAGCCGACTTCGGGCCGTACACCCCGGGCTTCCGGATCGTCCCCTACGGTGGCCTGGCCGCGCTGACCGAGGCGATCGACGAGCACACCGTCGCCGTGCTGCTGGAGCCGATCCAGGGCGAGCAGGGCGTGGTCGTGCCGCCCGAGGGCTACCTACCGGGCGTCCGACGGCTCTGCACCGAACGCGACGTGCTGTTCATCGCCGACGAGATCCAGTCCGGCCTGGGCCGCACCGGCACCACGTTCGCGTGCGAGCAGGAAGGCGTCGTGCCCGACATGTACCTGCTGGGCAAGGCGCTCGGCGGCGGCATCGTGCCGGTCTCCGCGGTGGCCGCCGACACCGACGTACTCGGCGTCCTGCGCCCCGGCCAGCACGGTTCCACCTTCGGTGGCAACCCGCTGGCCTGCGCGGTGGCGACCGAGGTGGTCCGGCTGCTGGCGACCGGCGAGTTCCAGCGCCGCTCCACCGAGTTGGGCGAGCGACTGCACACCGGCCTGCGCGGGCTGATCGGCAAGGGTCTGGTCGCGGTACGCGGCCGGGGCCTCTGGGCCGGTCTGGACATCGACCCGTCGCTGATGAGCGGCCGGGTGGCCTGCGAACGGCTGATGGCGCGGGGGGTACTGGCCAAGGACACGCACGGCTCGACCATCCGACTCGCCCCGCCGCTGGTGATCACCGAAGAGGAGATCGACCACGCGGTGGCACAGGTGGCCGCCGTCCTGGCCAGCTGAGCGGTCGTACCGTCCGGGTGGGCGTGCGGGGCACGCCCACCCGGGGTCAGGTCTCAGCGGGGTAGGCGCATCGCCATGGTCGGCGCCTCGGACATCACCGAGTCCGGGTTGTACGGTGCTCCCGACGGAAACTCGCTCGGACGGCCGACCTGCACGCCCGGGTACAGCTCCACCATGTCACCGGCGCCGAGCACCCGGGACTGCTGCGGGGTCAGCGGGATCCGGTCCGCCTCCGCCATGGAGCCACCCGGCCGTACGCCGGAGCCGTTGGTGCTGACGTCGATGGCGACGATGTCGCTGCCGCGCAGTTCCAGCCGCAGGTGGTTACGGCTGATCCAACGCCGCGCCTCGTCGTTGAGCCACTGGCCGAGCATGATGCCGCCGGTGCCCTCCGGCGCGCGGCCGATCATCACCGGCTGTTCCTCGGTGACCACGAACCGACGGCGGATCAGGCCACCGACGCGTACCGCGAGGACCTCGCTGCGCGGTCGGGGACCGGCGTCCCGCAGCCGCGTGCCGTGCCGGGGGCAGGTGGGTACGCCGTTGCGCAGCGACGGCGGCGGTTGCCCGGTCGGCGCACGGTCGATCCGGGCCAGGTCGGCGAAGGCACCGCCGCCGCCGGCACCGCCGAACAGGGTGCAGCCCGACTCCGGGCAGCGCCACTCGCGGGACAGCAGCTTGGCGGCGGCCGGTGCGGGTGGACCGGCGAGCGGTGTGTGACCGCCGCCGACGTGGGCGATGAAGACCGGGCCACCGGCACCCGGCACCGGCGCCACGATCCGACCCGGCTGCTCCACCAACCAGGGGAACCGTCCGCGCAGACCGTCGAAGCGGACCCGGCTGAGCACCGGCAGACCGAGCAGGTCGGCCACCTCCAGCATCCGGTCACCAGGGTTGTCGAGCACCTCCACCAGACCGTCGTCGGCCCACCTGCGCACCACCATGCGCTCGTTGGAGGTGAGGTCGGCGTCGGAGAGCATCCCCCGGTGCACCACCGCATAGACCGGGACGCTGTCCTCCTCCAGGCTGCGCGCCAGCGCGTCGATGACCATGCCGAGCCGCAGCGAGCTGGCCGGACGACCGCCGTCGAGATCCTGGTAGCGGATGATCTCGGCCAGGTCCAGCACCGCACGGGCCAGTTGCGGGTCGGTGCAGACCCGCCCCTCGATGGCGTCCAGCACCTTGCTGATCTCGAACCTCATCGGGCACCCTCCACGATCTCGTCGATCCGCCGGGCCAGCCGGATGTCACGCATGGTGACCCCGCCGGCCGAGTGGGTCGTGCAGCGGAAGGTCACCGTGGGCCACCGGATGTCGATGTCGGGGTGGTGGTCCTGTTCCTCGGCCGTGGCGGCGACCCGGTCGACCACCGCGATGGCGTCCGGGAAGCTGGCCAGCTCCACGGTTCGGGTGATCCCGGCGGGGTCTCCCGACCAGCCCGCCAGCCCACCCAGCTCGTTTCGCACCGCCTCGGCGGTGAGCACCTCTGCCATGGCCAGACCCTACCGGTGCCGGCCGATACCACCGCAGCGGTGACCGGCCCATCGGGCGGAGACCGGTGGTGGCCACCGGGTACCCGTCATGATCTTTTCTTCCGGATCCGGTGCGGTCAGGCGCGGTGGACGGTGATGTCGCCGTAGGAGGTGCGCCCGCGTACCTCGACCGTCTTGTCGCCGGCTTCCGGCCGGGTGGCGTCCTGGAGCAGGTTGCGCACCTGCCCGAAGTTGGTGTGCACCTCAAGCCAGGCGGCGGTGCCTTCGGCGATACCGATGTCCAGGTCGCCTGCGGCGGTGGCGAGGACGACCTCACCGCGTACCACCTCACGGAGGTGGATGCTGCCGTTGGAGGTCTTCACGTCGACGCCGGCACCGGCCCGCGCGAGGTCGATGGCACCGTTGGCGTTACGGACCCGCACGTCGCCGCCGACCGCACCGATCGTGGTGTCGCCGTTGGAGTTCTTGACCTCCGCGGTGCCCGCGATCTCGCCGATCTGGATCTTCCCCGAGCCGGTGGAGACCTGCGCGTCGCCGGTGACCTCGTCAGCGGTGAGGTGACCGAATCCGGTGTGCAGGCGCAGCGAGCCGGTCCGTTCGAGCCACACGTGGCCGGTGGTCTTGACCCGGCACTCGCCGAGCCGACCGGTAGCGCGGACGTCCCCCAGCAGCAGGTGCGCGTCGAGCCGGGAGTCGCTGGGCAGTTCGACGGTCAGGTCGACCGACCTGGTCTTCCTGGCGAGGTCGAAGGCGCGCCGGGGCCCGGTGACGCGCAGCGTGCCGTCGGCGTAGTCGATCCGGATCTGGGCGGCGGCTTGCACATCCGACTCGTCGGCCGCGTCACTCGGCCGGACCTCGACGACCGTGTCGGTCCGGTCGCTGGCGGTCACGCGTACGTTGCCGACACCGATCTCGACCGAGACGGAGATGGCTGCGGGCGTGTCGAAAACAGGCATGGTGGTCCCCACTTCCTGGGTAGCTGGGTCGTCCCCGCAGATCGGGGGCGTGAGGTGGAAAGCCGAGCGGCGCGGTCAGCGCACCCAGCCGGTCAGGCCCTGTTTGGCTCGTTTCGCACTGCTGCGTGGCGTGGTGCGCTGGTCGCGGTCGGGCCGTTGCAGTGCGGCGGCGGCCGACCGGACCAGCCAGGCGTTGACCGAGCGCCCCTCCTTCGCCGCAGCCTCCTCGATCGCCGTCTTGAGCTGCTCGGGCATGCGTACGTTGATGCGTGCCACCGGACCGTCCTCGGCAGCAAGCAGGTCGTCGGCGGTGTCCGCCGCGGTCGTCGCGGTCGGTGCCCCACCGTCCGGCTCGGCCGGTGGCAGGTTGACCACGAAACCGGGCTCGCGACCGCGCAGGCGTAGTTCCACCGAGCCCGGAGCCATGTCCCGGGTGATCTCGTCGGCTGCCGCCGACAGCACGTCCAGCAGGGTCATCCGGATCGCCGACTCAAGCGAGCCGGTCAGCCGCTCGACCAGCGCACGCGCATCCTCACCGCCGGCTTCGGCGAGCGTGGCGAACTCGCGGCCGAGGTTGCTCACATACGGGGTGACATCCATGGCACCATCTTGGCACGTGTTTGGCATCACGCCAAGCTCTAATGGCCCACAATGCCGTCAGCATGGCACCACACGGTGCCGCACCCGCGGAGCCTGGTCAGCTCATACGACCCACGGCAGAGCGCAGCCGGAGCAGGTCGCGACGACGGCGCTCGTAGGTGGTCGCCAAGCCGATCAACGCCAGCCCGGCGGCGGCCAGGAAGGCCCACCGGGGCAACAGGTCCCAGCTACGCACCAGCTCGTGCAGGGCGAGCAGGCCGAGCGTGCCTCCACCGAGCACCACCGGTGCCTGCCACCGGCGCACCGCGCCGAGCAGCGTCACGGCGAGCGCGGCGACACCGAGCAGCAGCCGCCGCCAGGGCTGCGGGTCGGGCCCGAACAACACGCTGTTCAGGCTGGGCAGCAACGCGGCCGCCAAGCCCGGGCCGAGCGCCAGCCAACTGTTCAACCCCGCGCGGGTACGCAGCCCCACCGCACCAGCGACCAGTGCCACCGCCGCCACCGGGACCGTGTATGCCTCCAGCACGGTCACCCCGCCGGCTGCGAGCAGCAGCCAGACGGCCAGCAGTTCGCTGCCACCGCCGATACCGGCGAAGAGCCAACGCCGACCGGTCGACTCGCCCCGGCGCAACAGCCGCACGCCCATCGCGACGCCCCAGAGCACGCAGACCGTCGCGGCGTGCCGAAGGGCACCCAGGGTGAGCAGCAGCGCGAGCAACGCGACCGCCTGTGCGACGGCGTCCAGCACCCGGTTCAGCAGGGACTCCGGCGCAGGTCGCGTGGCAGCCTCGGCGGCGGGCGGATTCGGCCGGCCCGACGGCAGCGTCGCGGCCAGCGCGAGGGTGAGCGCGGCGACACCGAGCACCGCGAACGCCGCCACCCGTAGCGGTTGCCCCGCGGCCAGTGGGGCGGTGACCGCGAACCCGGTCGCCGCCGCCACCGCGACCAGCCAGCCGAGCAGACGTGCCGTGACGTGACGTGCGCCCACTCCGACGATCGTCGCCGCCACCACCAACAGACCCGCCGCAGCCAGAGTGCCGGCCCGGGTCGCCTGCACGTTGAGCAACCCGCCCCCGGCCAGCACCAACCCGACCGGGATGGCCGTCCCGACGAACGCCCTACCCGGGGCCCGCAGTGCGGCGGTCGCCAGCACAGCCACCCCGCCCAGCAGCGCCACTGCCGGCACCACCGGCCAGTGCACCTCGGCGGCGACCAGCAGCACCAGACCGGCGGCGGCCACGAAGGGCAGCATCAGACCGGCGGCCCGCCACCACACACCACGCATACCGGTCGGGGTGTCCCCGGGTGCGAGCCCGGCGATCAGGGCCGCCAACGACAGCAGCAGCAGGGCCAGGCCGACCGGAAGCGCCCCCGGCGACGGCTGGACCGTCGGCACGCCGGACCAAACCGCCGGCGGCGGACCGTACGGCGTCAGCAGGGCGGTCACCACCATCGGCAGGGCCGCCAGCACCGCCACCCCGGCCAGACCCAACCCGGCCACCGACAACGGCCGTGCCCGGCCGGCCCGGAACCCGGCGAGCGCGACGAGCGACGCGGCCACCGCCGCGTACACCGTCACCCGCTCATCGCCCGGTACGACCAGGGGCGACAGGCCGGTCAGCACCGCCACCACGGCGAGCCCGGTCGAGGCGTACCCGGTCAGGTCAGACCAGGACCGAGGCAGCGCGAGCAACGCCACCGCCGGCAGCGCGACGGCGGCCAACGCGGCTCGGGCCTGCCACCACGGCGGGGCGCCGACGCCGATCATCGTGATCGCCGCTCCCGCCGGGACCACGAGTACGGTGGCGGCCAGCTCGCACCCGGCCACGACCCGCCGTGGCAGGTCCCCGCGCCGACCGAGGGCCGCCACACCGACGCCGACGGCCGCGATCACCGCGCAGGCGACACCGGCACCGGCGGGCTCGGCCAAGCCGACCAACAACCCGTGCCCGAGCAACGCCGCACCGGCGGCCGACGAGATCAGCACCAGCGGAGTGGCCAGCGCCGGGCGAGCCACCGCCGTGACCAGCAACACCGACCCCACCACGAGGTCGATCGCGACCACGGCCGGCCAGGGCGCGGCCCAGGCCACCGGCACCGCGAGCACGGTCGCGGCGACACCGACCAGCAGCACCGCCGGACGAGCCACCCGGGACAGCAGCAGGGCCGCCGCCCCCGAGGACAGCGCCACCACCAGCGGCAACTGCCAACCCCAGGCGAAGGCCGGCCCCGCCTCGGCCCCCCGCCACGGCGGCAACGACCGGCCCACGGCAGCGCCGGCCAGCATCAGCCCGGTCAGCGCCGCCAGCGCTCCCGCGCCACCGGCGACCAGCAACGCCCCCACCCGTGGACCGGTCCGCCAGCCACTCGGAAGCAGCCGTACCGCGCCGGCCAGCCCCACCACGACCAGCGCCGACACCAGCAGCCACACCGAGGGGCGCACCGCCACCACCGGGCGGACGACCGCACCGGCCAGCACCGGCACCAGCGCACCACCCGCCAACGTCCGGGCCGGGTCACCGCCGGTCAGCAGCGCCGCGCCGAACGCGGTCAGCGCCACCAGCAGCATCGGCCCGCCGGCCAGCAGCGGTACGCCACCGGCCCGACCGACCAGCAGCGGCACCAGCGCACAACCCGCGGCGAGCAGCAGCCAGCCGGCGAACCCGATCCAGACCAGCGCCGTGCCGGCCAGCCGCAGTGCCGGTGTCGTCGCGGCCCCCTCGCCCGCGACCACACCGGCGCGCTGCCGCAGGGCGACCACCACCGCCAGGTCGACAACCGCCACCCCGACGAAGACCACCGCCCAACCGGCCGGTTCCGGGCGCGCCTCGGCGGCGAACAACGGCAGCACCGGCTGGGCGACGAGCAATGCGGCGAACCACGGCACCACCAGGCGGCTGAGGCGGGCGTAACCGACCGCCACCGCCACCCCGACCACCGCCACCAGCGCGGCGTACCGGCTGCCCGGCCAGGTGGTCACCGCGAACAGGTCGACCGACCAGGCGGCATACCCGTCGAGCAGCACCAGCAGCAGCCCGACGGCGGCGAAGGTCTCGGCGGTGCCGCGCAGCCCCCGCCAGCGGGCCACCAGTGGCACCGCCAGCAGCAACGCGGTGAACGCCAGCAGGATCAGCGCCCGACCGGCCACCCCGACCGATGCCCAGGCCACCGCCGCGAAGACCGTGGCCGCCGTGCCGAGCAGCAGGCCACCCAGCACGAAGAGCAGGCCCTGCACGGTACGCGTGGAGGCTTCGGCACCTCCCGGGCGAACCGGCACCTCGACGGGCCGTCCGGCGGAGGCCGCCACCGGCACCGGGCGCGCGTACCCGCCGACAGCCGGTGCCCCGCCACCGACCGGCGGTACGGCGGGCACCGGGAACTCCGTCCGGATCGCGGCGGCCAACTCGCCTCGCCGCCGCCGTACCGCCTCCAGCCGACCGCGCAGCCCCTCGTACGCCTGACGGGCCCGCTGCACCTCGCCGCCCAACACGACGATCTCCCGGTCGAGCCGGATCACCTCGGCGGCTGCCGGGTGTGGCGGTCTGCCGCAGCCGGAGCAGCCGGAGTTCAGATTGGCCGGGGAACCGCAGGCCGGGCAGGGGTAGGCGTTGTCCACACCAGCATCCTTGTCGGCCGGTGCCACCGGCAACAGAGTGCGCGTACTCAGGGACGGGTGTGCTCGAAGACCCAGGTCGCGTACCCGGGATCACCGCAGTCGACCCGACTGACCAGGATCTCCGGCACCTCGTAGGGATGGCTGGCCCGCAACTGATCGACCAACGCGTCCACCCGGTCGAGTGCGGTCTTGAACTGCACCGACCACTCGGTGCTGGTCTCCACCGCCGACCGCCACCAGTATGTGCTGTCCACCTGGCCACCCACCTGCGCGCAGGCCGCCAGCCGCCCGGCCACCGCGGCGGCGGCCAGCAGATCGGCGACCGAGCGCGCGTCGACCACTGTCGTCACCACGCTGATCTGCTCCACGAGCGCACCCTACGTCGCGTCGTCGTGGTTGGTCGCGATCCACTCGTCTATCCGACTCCACCAGTCGTAGAGCCAGTCGATGCGCTGCTGCCGGTCGGTCGGGACCTCCTCCGGGGGCACCGACCAGAACCGCATCACCAGTTGTTTGTCCATGGGCAGTTCGCGCCACACGTCGGCGACGGTGAGCATCCGGTCCAGACCGGTGTGCGCCACGAAGATCACTCCGGCGTCGGGCGCGGCCTCCAGCGCGGCCAGCAGACCGCCTGGCTGCGGTGCGAGCACGTGCCGCATCGCCTCGGCCTTCACCGCCATCCGCTCGTGTCCACGGTCGCGCAGTCGGGCGATGGCCCGCAGGCGGCGCTTCGGGGTGAAGTTGCCGCCCTCGGGAAAGATCACGAAGGCGTCGTCGTCGTCCAGGCCGGTGGCGAGATGGCCGACCTGTTCGGACAGCGAGCCCTGGTCGGCCCGGCCCGGCGCGATGAACCGGCTCGGCAGCCGGTTGAGCAGCACGTCGATCGCCGGATCCCACTGGAGCGTGTCCTTGAGGACGATCCGGGGCTCCCGGCGGAACCAGTTCACCAACGCGTGGATCAGGATGAACGAGTCACCCGGGCCGGCGTGGCGGCACAGCACCAGTTCGGGCCGGCCCGGCAGGGCCGTGTCCGGGTCGGTGCCGACCACGTCGACGCGCAGCCGCAGCGTCCACCGGGCCTGCCAGAACAACACCCGCAGGAACCAGCCGGCCAGCACGTAGTGGGCCCGTTGGAAGGCCGGTGAGCGTACCCGCCAACCGAACCCGGACCCCACCCAGAGGGCGAAGAGGCACAGCAACGCCGCCGCGTCCCACACGAGATAGAAGCAGCCGATCCAGAGCAGCCGCAGCGGACGCAGGTGCCCGGGGAAGAACGGGGACACGGCGAGCGCCAACAGGGCCCACAGCGGCACCGTGGTGACCAGCAGCATCGCCAGCAACACCACGCCGGGTGCCAGCAGCAGTCGGCGCAGCCAACGCGGCGGTAACGGCATCAACGGTCCAGGTTGGCCAGGTAGTGCCGGGAGGCCGAGTAGGCCCGGCTGATCCGTCGGCCGACCGCCGCCATGTCCCGGTACGCCCATGGGCTGTCGTCGCGCGGTTGCAGCCCACCGGTCGGCAGCACGTGCACCTCCACGCCGTCGGGCACGGCGGCCATCTCCCGGGCGAACCGGTGCCGCCGGGCGATCTCGAACGCGACCTGGGCGACCTCCCAGGGCCGCCGGGGCGGTGCCAGCGCCCGCTCGATCCGACCCACCTGGAGTACGAAGATCCGGCCGGCGCCGGCCGCGACCGCCTCGCCGATGGGGATGGAGTTCACGATTCCTCCGTCCACGTAGTGCTGGTCACCGATGCGGGCCGGCGGCAGCAGTCCCGGCACCGAGGCGGACGCCAGGACGGCCGGCACCACCGGGCCGTCGACGAACCAGTGCTCGGCGGCCCGTTCGATGTTCGCCGCACAGCAGCGGAACGGCACCTTGAGATCGGCGAAGGTGGTCTCGGCGCCGAGTTCGTTCTCCAGCAACTTGCGCAGCGGGCGGGGCGAGTGCAGGTAGGTCCGGGCGGCGAAGCGCCGCAGCTGCCGGGCGACCGAGTCGCCGTACACCTCGCTGGCCTCCGGGGAGGCCCAGAGTCGTACCAGCCGGTCGGTCACCGCCTCGGTCGGGTCGGCGGCCACCAGAGCGCCGTTGACCGCGCCGATGGACGTGCCGAGCACCAGGTCGGGCCGGATCCCGGCCCGGAAAAGGGCACGCAACATGCCCACCTCGACCGCGCCCAGGACGCCCCCGCCGCCGAGCACGAAAGCCACCGGTCCCCGCGCCATGCCGTTCATCCTGGCACGACCGCGCCCGGCCGGGCCCACCCATGTGCGTCCGGGGCACCCGGCGCATCGAGGCCCGTTGACAGTGAGGCAACATTCGCGCAACCTGATACCGCTCCCACCTATGAGGCAGGTGCGATCCGTGAAGCCAGCGCTGCAGCCAGGCCGCTTGCTGGCCACCAGATACCGACTGCTCGACCAGATCGGTGCCGGCGGCATGTCGGTGATCTGGCGGGCCCACGACGAGGTACTCGACCGCGTGGTCGCCCTGAAGGTGCTCGCCCCGTCACTGGCCGCCGATGCCAGGTTCCGCGACATGGTCCGGGAGGAGGCCCGCGCCGCCGCCCAGTTGGTCCACCCGAACGTCACCTCGGTGCACGACTACGGCGAGACGGTGTCGCCGGACGGTGCCATCACCTCCTTCGTGGTGATGGAGCTGCTCTCCGGCGAGGAACTGGAGTTCCGGCTCACCGAGGGTCCGCTGCCGTGGCCTCAGGCGGTGGAGATCAGCGCCCAGGTCGCCGACGCGCTGGCCGCCGCCCACCGGCTCGGCATCGTGCACCGGGACATCACCACGGCCAACGTGATGATGACCCAGACCGGCGCGAAGGTGCTCGACTTCGGCATCGCCACCCGGATCGGCACCCCGGACGACGACGAGGACGGCGCCACCTTCGGCACGCCCGCGTACGTCGCCCCGGAGCGGCTCGACGGTGCTCCGGCCCAACCGGCGACCGACGTCTACTCGCTCGGGGTGCTCCTGCACGAGACGCTGACCGGTCGGGTGCCGTACCCGGCGGACACCTGGGACGAACTCACCGTCGCGCTGGCCGAGGGCCCTCCGCCGTCCCTGGCCGGGGTGCCGGGGCTGCCGGAGGCGGTGGCCCGCATCTGTCTGCGTTGCCTGTCCCGCGACCCCGCCGACCGTCCCACCGCAAGGCAGGTGGCGACCGTGCTGCGCGACCAGACGCAGCCTGCCGATCCACCGGCCCACCCGGTCTCCGTCCCGACGGTCACCCTGCCCGCGATGGGGTCGGCCGGTCCCTCCGGCCCGGCCCCCGCCTGGGTCGTCCCGACCGTCGGCGACCCCGACCCGCAACCCTCGCCCGGCGGGGCCGGTGCTGCCGCGGTCGCCACCGACAGCCAGCCGGGTGACCGCCCCGACGGAGCCGACACCGGCGAGGGCGCGCACGTGCCGTCGAATTCCTCTATGGACGGTGGACGGGGGCGCCTGCGGCGGCCTCTGCTCGTCACGGCGGCCGTGGCCGCGCTGATCGTGGCGGCGCTGACGGTACCGGCGCTGCTGTCGAAGGACGGCGAAGACCTGCCCACCGTGCTGCCCACGACGGAGCCGACCGGGCCCTCCGAGCCGCCCGAGCCGGACGACACCGCCAGCGCCCCGCCGACCGCGGTGCCGTCGAGGCCCTCCCCCACACCGGCGGCCACCTCCGGCGTACCGAATCCACCCGTGGGTGGCGACAGCCTCGTGGAGGCCGCGAACCGCTTGGACCAGGTGATCGATGCCGGCCTCGCCGACGGCGGCATCCGCGACGACGTCGGCCTCGACCTGCGCAACGAGCTGCGCAACCTCACCCAGGCGGTGACCGGTGGCGAGGGCGAGCTGGGGCCGGGAGTCGCCCGGCTGCGGGAGAAGGTCTCCATCCGGCTGCGCGAGGACGGGCTGAGCGCGGCGTACGCGCAGGAGTTGGACGCGGCGATCACCGCGCTCGGCGCCGCACAGGTCTGAGTCAGGCCGGGGTGACCCGGGCGGGCTCGCGGACCGGCTCACGCCGGTTGGCGGCGGCGAGGAAGCCTCGGTACACCTCCTCGTAGCCGACCGCCATCCGTTCCGTCGAGAAGGTCCGCGCCACGTGTGCCACGCACTCCTTCGGGTCGAGATCGGGGGCCTGCCGTAGCGCCGCCGGCAACTCGTCCGGCTGCTGGCAGATCAACCCGCTCACCCCGGGACGGACCAACTCCGGCACCGCTCCCCGGTTCAACGCCACCACCGGCGTACCGGTCGCCATCGCCTCCAGCATGACGATGCCGAACGGCTCCTCCCACTGGATCGGCATCACCAGGCAACGCGCCTCGATCAGCAGGCGCAGCACGGTGCTGCGGTCGGCGTCGAGCACCACCGTGACGTCTGATCCGAGCATCGGTCGGACCACCTCGTCGAAGTAGCGCCGTTCGACCGGCTCGTTGCACTTGCCAGCCAGCACCAGCGGCAGACCGGCCTCGCGGCAGGCGCGGATGGCCAGGTCCGGCCCCTTGTCCGGACTGAACCGGGCGAGCCACAGCACCGGCCCGTCGCTGGGGCTGTCCTTGCGCGGGAAGTCGTCCAGGCTCATCGCGTTGTGCACGGTGCCGACCCAGGGCAGGTGTGGGTTCAGCCCTCGCTGGGCGTGTGAGATCGCCACCAGGCCCACGCCCCGGTCGGTGTCGCTGAGCACCGTGCCGTACTCGCCCACCGGGTTGCCGTGCACGGTGGCCACCGTGGGTACGTCCCGCCGCCCGGCCACCAGCGGGCCGATGGTGGTGTGGTCGTGCACGATGTCGAAGTCGGCCCGGCTGAGCAGATGGTTGATCCGGGCCAGGTGAGCCAGTTCGGGCAGCGCCTCACCGAGCCGGTCGAACTGCAACTCGTCGACGGTGGCGAGGAAGTCTGCGGCGGTGCCGTGCGCCGCACCGGCACCCATCAGCGTCACCGCGTGCCCCCGGGCGACCAGGGCGTCGACCAGACCGGCCACCACCTGTTCCAGACCGCCGTAGCCGGGTGGCGGCACGGACAGCCAGGGTGGCACGACCATGGCGATCCGCAACCGGTGCTGACGCGCAAGGTTGTCGCTCACGTGCCCTCCCCCGTCGCTCTCCCGCCGCGTCGACGCCGATCGCCGCCAGGCTGGTTCGAGCGTCTTCCCGGTCTCGGTACGGACAAACCGGGTTGACGATTCAGCCGCCCACCAGCAGGTGGTCCCGTACCATGCACACGCCCTCCGCCGACCAGGCGATCCGTTCCGCCTGATCCCGCTCCCACCAGGACCGCACCACCCCGCGCAAGGTCACCGTGTCGCCGTCCACCTGGGCGATCACCCGTTCCGTGCCGATGCCCCGCATCAGGGCACGCTGCACGTCACTGCGGATGCGGTCGGCGTCGGCCGGGGCGGCGGGCCGCACCTCGACCAGGTTGGTGACGCCGCGTACGCCCCGCAGCCGACGCAGCTCCCGCTCGGCGATCCGCCGCTGCCAGCCGAACTCCACCGCACCGCGCAGCATCAGCCAGCCATCGGCGACGGTGAGGTCCAACCGCTCGGCCGGCACGAAGCTGTTCCACTCCAGGGCACGGCTGGCCGCGAGCGCCAGATCGCCGTCGGTGATGTCGACCGGCCCGACGGGGCGTACCTCGATGTTGTCGGCGACCGCCCGCACCCCGCGTACCCGCTGCGCCCCGCGTACCGCCGCCCATTTGCGGGCGGCGCTGTCCACACCGCCGGTGAGCGACACCACCCCGGCGTGCACGCTCACCCCGATGTCGGTCGAGCGCACCTGCGCGTCCCAGGCGAGTTCGTCGAGCACGTCGCGCTGGATCTGGTCATCGCTGCGGGTCGCCGTCGCCGTGGTCATGGCACCCCCATCCGCCGCCGTGTCCTTCTCCGCCCGAGATTGCCGACCGGCGGGGTTAGCCCGGTTCACCCCGCCCGGGTGAACCGGTAGAAAGAAGGGCGGCGGGTGTCGCGGCCAACCCCCTTGGCCGCGCCACCCGCCGCCCCGGAGGGAGGAAAGCAGTCCTGTTTCGTTATGACGCTTCGGCGAGCGTCACGGTTGCCTTCGCCTCGGCCCCATTTCGCAGATACGTCACCTCGACCTCGTCACCGACCTTGCCGGCCTGGACGGCGGCGACCAGATCGTTCGAGTCGTTGATCACCTTGTCGCCGAACCGGGTGACCACGTCGCCCTGTTGCAGACCGGCCCGCTCGGCCGCGCTGCCCGGATTCACCGCGCCGATCAGCGCGCCGCCGTCGGGAGCGGAGTTCACGCTGACCCCCAGCGACGGGTGGCTGATCTTCTCGCGACGCTGAAGCTTCCCGGCAACGTCCTTGGCCTTGTTGCTCGGGATGGCGAAGCCGACGCCGATGTTGCCGGTGTTGCCCTGCCCAGCTGTGGCGATCGCGGTGTTGATGCCGATCACCTCGCCCCGGGTGTTGACCAGCGCCCCACCGGAGTTGCCCGGGTTGATCGGGGCGTCGGTCTGCAACAGCCCCGAGATCGAGCTGACCCCCTGGCCGGGGATCTGCTGCCCCCCACCGGCCTGGATGGTGCGGTCCCGGGCGCTGAGGATGCCCGCGGTGACCGAGCCCTGCAGACCGAGCGGGCTACCCAACGCGAGCACCTGGTCGCCGACCTGCATCGCGTCGCTGTCGCCGAAGGTGGCCGGTTGGAGATCGGTCATCCCGTTCGCCTTCAGCACCGCGAGGTCGGTCCTCGGGTCGGTGCCGATGACCTCGGCCTGGGTGTTGGTGCCGTTGGCGAAGAAGACCCGCACGGTGTCGCCGCCACCGGCGATCACGTGGTTGTTGGTCAGCACGTAACCATCGGCGCTGAGCACCACGCCGGAACCCTCGCCGCTGCCGGTGCTGATGGACACGACGCTGTCCTGCACCGCCGCCGCGATACGTGGCAGATCAGCGCTGTCGATCACGGGCGCGGCGGTGTAGGTGCGGGTGACCCCGCCACCGTCACTGAAGGCGAGGGCGAGGGCACCACCGGCGGCCCCGCTGCCGAGCATCAGGGCGAACACCGCCACGCCGGCTCCGGCCACCTTGGCGATCCGGCCGGGGCGGGGCCCGGTGGGCGGGTTGGGTGCCCACGGGTTCGGCTGACCTGGGTGGCCACCCGGCATCCCGGCGGCCTGCCCCGGATACCCGGGTTGCCCGGCACCGGGTCCCGGGGACTGAGCACCGCTCCAGGTCGGCTGACCGGGGTACCACGGATTGCCGGGGTAGCGGGCACCTGGCTGGTACGGGTGCTGGTACTGCTGGTGCTGGTACTGCTGGTGCTGAGGGCCGGCCGGTGCCCAGGCGGACTGACCGGCCACCGGCTGACTGGCCGGGGGTGAACCGCCACCGTCACCCGGGCCGGGGCTGCTCGGGGTGGCGTCCGGGCCGGTCGACCCCGTTTCGACGGCCCGAACCGGCACGGTCGGCGCCTCAGCCGTCGGGGCGGCGTCGGGGCGGTCGGTGGACGCAGAGTCGGACCGCGCGTACTCGGCGCGGGACAGCTCGGATTGCGACGGCTCGGCGTCGGTGGGGGCCGGCCGGCGCGGGTCGGACTCGTACTCGGTCATGTCCCTACCTTCTCCCATCGCTCTGCGCCCCGCCTTGGGCTGACCTGAGGATTGGCTGAAAATCACTCATCGTCGATGTCAGTGGCGGGGGCGAGCGGCAACCGTACCCGGAAGGTGGCTCCGCCGCCCGGCGTCCCGGTCACCTCGACCGTGCCCTGGTGTACGGCCACCAGCGCGGCGACGATGGCCAGGCCGAGGCCGGTGCCGCTGTTGCCGTCGGTCCGCCGGGTCCGCGAGGCGTCCACCCGGTAGAACCGCTCGAAGACCCGCTCCGCCTGCTCGGCGGTGAGCCCCGGCCCGGTGTCGGCCACCTCGATCACCGCCAGGTTGCCGGGCTCGGCGCGCAGCCGCAGCGTCACCGCCGCCTCGGGTGGCGTGTGCCGCAGGGCGTTGGTCATCAGGTTGCCGATCACCTGACGCAGCCGGGCGTCGTCGCCCCGCACCACCAGCGGGCCCGAACCCGCCTCGATCTCCAGCTCGATCCGCCGGTCCGGGGCCATCACCCGCGCCGCCGCCACCGCGTCGGCCGCCAGCACCGGCAGTTCCACCGGGGTGAGGGCCAGCGGTCGTTCGCGGTCCAGTCGGGCCAGCAGCAGCAGGTCCTCCACCAGCAGCCCCATCCGGGCCGCCTCGTCCTCGATCCGGCGCAACAGGTCGGAGGTCTGCTCGGGGGCGCGGGCCGCACCCTGGCGGTACAGCTCCGCGAAGCCCCGGATGGTGGTCAGGGGGGTACGCAGCTCGTGTGAGGCGTCCGCCACGAACTGTCGCATCCGTTCCTCCGAGCGACGGGCGCGAGCCTCGGAGGCCCGCGCCGCCTCGGCGGCCTCCCGAGCGGCGACCTCGGCGTACCGGGCGGCGGATTCCGAGGCCGCTCGGGCGGTGAAGGCCATCTCGATCTGGCTGAGCATCGCGTTCAGGGCCCGGGACAGCCGCCCCAGCTCCGAGGTCGGGCAGGGCTGGCCGTCCTCCGGATCGGGCACCCGTCTACTGAGATCGCCGCCGGCGATGGCCGCGGCGGTACGTTCGATCTCCACCAGCGGCTTGAGGCTGGTCCGGACGATCGCCGCGCCGATCGAGGCGAGCAGCACCAGCACCGCCCCGCCGACCAGCAGGTCGATCCAGATGAGGCGTTTCACCGCCTGGTCCACGTCGGTCAGGTGCTGCGCGATCGCCGTCCACTGGCCGTTGGGCAGCTCCGTGTAGAGCATCCGCCAGCGCATGTCGCTGGCCCGCGCCCGAGCGGGGAAGGGTTGTCCGGCCGCCTGTTCGAAGCCGGCGGCGTTCTCCGGCCAGGGCGGCAGGTCGTTGACGTCGAACCGCTTGGTGTCGAAGTACACCGAGTAGACGGCGCCGGTCCGACTGTCGGTGAAGACCACCAGGTAGTCGGTGGGCAGGTCGGTGCCGAACCGTTCAGCGCCGGCCACCGCCTCCAGGTTGTCGGCCACGCTCTTCAGCTCCGCGTCCACCTGGTCCACCAGGTAGCTGCGCAGGAAGATCGTGGTCAGCGAGGCGATCACCAGCAGCGCGGCGGCGACCAGGGTCAGCACGGCCGCGACCAGCTTGACCCGCAGCGGAATCGTGCGGAGCCAGATCTTGGCCTGCTGCAACGCGTTCACGCCACCGGCTTGCGCAGGACGTACCCGACGCCACGCAGGGTGTGGATCAACCGGGGATCGGTCGTGTCCACCTTGCGTCTCAGGTACGAGATGTACGACTCGACGATGTTGTCGTCGCCGCGGAAGTCGTAGTTCCACACGTGGTCGAGGATCTGCGCCTTGGACAGCACCCGGTTGGCGTTGAGCATCAGGTACCGCAGCAGCTTGAACTCGGTTGGCGACAACTGCACCCGCTGACCGGCCCGGTAGACCTCGTGGGTCTCCTCGTCCAACTCCAGGTCGGCGAAGGTGAGCCGGGCGGGGGCCTGCTCGCCGGTGCTGGTGCGGCGGAGCACCGCGCGGATCCGGGCGGTCAACTCCTCCAGGCTGAACGGCTTGGTGACGTAGTCGTCACCGCCGAGGGTCAGCCCACGGATCTTGTCGTCGGTGGCGTCGCGGGCGGTGAGGAAGACCACCGGGGTACGGGTGCCGCCCTCGCGCATCATCCGGATCACCTCGAACCCGTCGAGGTCCGGCAGCATCACGTCGAGCACCACGAGATCGGGGCGATGGTCCCGGGCCGCGCTCAGCGCGGCGCTGCCGCTGGTGGCGGTGGCGACGTCGAAGCCCGCGAAACGTAGGCTCGCGGAGAGCAGTTCGAGGATGTTCGGGTCGTCCTCGACGACGAGCAGTCGCGCCTCGGTCTGGGTAGCGGCCATGCCGCCCATCATCCGCGCAGCCGCTGCACCGGCGCTGGGCGGAGCCTGAAAAAAGCCTGTGAGCGGCGGGTACGGACCCGGCGAGCCGGTGCTCCGGCGGTGACCCGTCAGGTCGACCGGTGGCGGATACGTGCGAGGCTGCCGGTGCCCGGCGACGAGGCCGGACCACGTGGCGGAGGGAGACTCGATGATCATCGAGGGGCGCTTCAACGGACCGCCCGGCTCGGGCAACGGCGGATGGAGCGCCGGTGTCTTCGCCACCGCGTACGGCGGGGACGGTCCGGTCGAGGTGACGCTGCGTCGACCACCGCCGTTGGACACCCCGTTGACGCTCGCCGACGCGGAGGTGCGCGACCCGGCCGGCGAGGTGGTCGCGCTGCTGCGCGCAGCGGAGGAGTTCGACGAGGCGGCGGTCCCGCCGGTGGATCTGGCGACCGCCCGGGCCGCTTCGGCGGCGTACCCGGGCCTGGTGGACCATCCGTTTCCCGGGTGCTACGTGTGCGGGCCACAGCGCGCCGACGGCCTACGGGTCTTTCCCGGTCGGCTGCCGGACGGCCGCACGGCCGCCCCGCTGCGGGTGCCACCGCAAGTGGAGGTCGCCACGATCTGGGCCGCCCTGGACTGTCCCGGCGGGTGGGCGGTGATCGCCGCCGGTCGACCGTACGTGCTCGGCCGGATCGCGGCCCGCGTCGAGGCGCTGCCCGGCCCGGGCGACGAGTGCGTGGTGACCGGCGCGGTGATCGGCACCGAGGGCCGTAAGGCATTCGTCCGCACCAGCCTGTACGCCCCGGACGGCCGCCTGCTCGGCCACGCCCGGGCGACCTGGATCGCCGTGTAGGCCCGGATCCGGGTCGGCACCGTCGTCGATCGGGTCGTCCCTGGGGATGAGACGACTCCTGCCTGAGGCGGATCACCATCTCCCGACCGAGCCCGATTGATTTGCCCAACCGCTAACGTCACGCTGTGCAACGGCGCATCCCGGCGCCGCCACGGGAGGAGAACGATGACCCACGGGCGACCAAGCCCCACCAACGACGCGCAGATCGTGGTCTCCGGTCTGACCAAGCAGTACCGCAACGTGCTCGCGGTCAACAACCTGTCGTTCACGGTCGAACCGGGTCGGGTCACCGGCTTCCTCGGCCCGAACGGCGCGGGTAAGACCACCACGCTGCGGATGCTGCTGAACCTGGTCACCCCGACCGCCGGGGTGGCGACCATCGGCGGTCACCGGTACCCCGAGCTGACCAACCCGTTGGGACACGTCGGCGCGGTCCTGGAGGCGTCCAGCGCGCACAAGGGCCGTACCGGGATCAACCACCTGCGGGTGCTCTGCGCCGCTGCCGGGCTGCCCCGGGAGCGGGCCGACCAGGCGTTGGAGCTGGTCGGGTTGACCCCGGCGGCGAACCGCAAGTTCAAGGGCTACTCGCTGGGCATGAAGCAGCGGCTCGGTATCGCCGCGGCGATGCTCGGTGACCCCCGGGTGCTGATCCTCGACGAGCCGGCCAACGGCCTGGACCCGGAGGGCATCCGCTGGATGCGCGGGTTCCTCAAAGGGCTGGCCGCCGAGGGACGGACCGTGCTCGTCTCCAGCCACCTGCTCTCCGAGATGCAACTGCTGGCCGACGACGTGGTGATCATCGCGGCGGGCCAGTTGGTCCGGCAGGGCCCGGTGGACCAGGTGATCGGTTCGATGGCGCAGGGCGTCCGGGTCCGGGTCCGCACCCCGCAGGCCGACGCGCTGACCGCCGCGCTGGCCCAGGGGCCGGCCACGGTGGAGAACGACGGGCAGGGCACGCTGTTGATCGGCGGGGTCGACGCTCCGACGGTGGGCCGGGCGGCCCTGGCCGCCGGGGTCGAACTACACGAGCTGACCACTGAACGACCAGACCTGGAACGTGTGTTCCTGGAGCTGACGGCCGGAAAGGCGGGCATCCGATGAGCAACCTTGTCCGCTCCGAACTGCTCAAGATCCGTACGACCAGCACCTGGTGGTGGTTGGCCATCGGGGCGTTCCTGTCGATCGCCCTGGCCTTCGCCTTCAACGCCTGGCTGGCCAGTGAGACCCTCACCGGCGGCGGGGAGGAGTTCGGCTACACCGGCGACGCCGCCTCCGCGCCGGCTCAGGCGGCGAACCTCTACACCTCGGGCCAGTACCTGGGGCTGATGTTCGTGATGCTCATCGGCATCCTCATGGTCACCAACGAGTTCTTCCACCAGACCGCGACCACGACCTTCCTGGCCACCCCGCGCCGCACCTCGGTGATCGTCAGCAAGCTCATCGCGGCCAGCCTGCTCGGTTTCGCGTTCTGGCTGGTGACCACGGTGATCGACCTCGCGGCCGGTGCGGCGTTCCTGTCGCTCAACGACTTCGGCACCCAGCTCGGCGAGTGGGAGGTCCACCGCGCCCTGCTGCTCAACCTGATGGCGTACGCGATCTGGACGGTGCTCGGTGTCGGCATCGGCACGTTGGTCACCAACCAGCTCGGCGCGGTGATCACCGCCTCGGTGCTCTACCTGATCGGCACGCAGGTGGTGGGACTGCTCTTCCTGCTGTTGGCCAACCTGATGGACAACATGGCCGTGCTCAAGTGGCAGGTGATCTGGCCGGCCGCCGCGTCCCAGGTCATGATCACGCCGGGTGAGAACGAGATGCTGCCCGTCTGGTGGGTGGGGGCGCTCGTGCTGGTGGGCTACGCCGTCGTCAGCGGCGTGGTCGGTGTCCTGATCACCCGACGCCGCGACATCTCCTGACGCCCGAGCGGCCGAGCAGGGTCGCACCGCCCGACGGGCCCGGTACACCGGTGGACGACCGGCGTACCGGGCCCGTCGGCGGGTCAGGCACCGGCCATAGCAGCGACCGGAAAGACACGCAGCGCTTACCGAACTTCTGGCATCTTCTGTGAATCCGACCACGCGACCGAGGCGGAAATGCCCTGGGGTTCGCTACGGCGTAGCCTGGGAACCGTCCTGTGCGCCCGTCCCGGCGCGTCGGGCACCGCGTGACACACAAACCCGCGTGAAAGAGGCGATTACCGGCCGTGTCGACCCAGCAGACTTCGCAGGAGAACCCACTGGCGGGTTTCGGCCCGAACGAGTGGATCGTCGAGGAGATGTACCAGCGGTATCTCGCCGATCCCAGCAGCGTCGACCCGGCCTGGCACGACTTCTTCGCCGACTATCGGCCCGGTCAGGGCACAGCGAGCGGCGGTGACGGCCGACCGGTCGCCACCGAGACCAAGGACGCCGCCCCGACCAAGACCGAACCGGCCCCCAAGAGCCAGCCGGCGGCCAAGGCCGAGCCGGCCGGCAAGGGCGAACGCCGCTCGGCGGCACCGACCACGTCGAAGCCGGCACCCGCCGCGGCCAAGCCGGCCGTCGCGAAGCCGACCACCGGTAAGCCGGCGGCGGCCAAGGCCGAGCCGACGAAGACCCGGACCGCGCCCACCGCCAACGGACCGCAGACCACGCCACTACGCGGCGTAGCCGCCAAGATCGTCCAGAACATGGACGCCTCGCTGGCCGTGCCGACCGCGACCAGCGTGCGCGCCGTACCGGCCAAGCTGCTGGTCGACAACCGCATCGTGATCAACAACCACCTCGCCCGGGGGCGCGGTGGCAAGGTCAGCTTCACCCACCTGATCGGCTACGCCCTGGTGCGGGCACTGGTCGCGCACCCGGAGATGAACAACTCCTTCGCCGAGGTCGACGGCAAGCCGGCGATGGTCCGCCCCGAGCACGTCAACCTGGGCATCGCCATCGACCTGACCAAGCCGGACGGCAGCCGCAACCTGGTGGTCCCCTCCATCAAGGCCTGTGAGCAGATGGACTTCCGGCAGTTCTGGCAGGCGTACGAGGACGTCGTCCGGCGGGCCCGCCGCAACGAGCTGACCATGGAGGACTACTCCGGCACCACGATCTCGCTGACCAACCCCGGCGGCATCGGCACCGTGCACTCGATGCCGCGGCTCATGCAGGGCCAGAGCGCGATCATCGGGGTCGGTGCCATGGAGTACCCGGCGCCGTACCAGGGGATGAGCGAGGCCACCCTGGCCGAGCTGGCGGTCAGCAAGGTCATCACGCTGACCAGCACGTACGACCACCGGATCATCCAGGGCGCGCAGTCCGGCGAGTTCCTCAAGGCCATGCACGAGCTGATGCTCGGCGAGCACGGCTTCTACGACCAGATCTTCACCTCGCTGCGCATCCCGTACGAGCCGGTGCGCTGGATGCGCGACGTCGCGGTCGACAGCGAGGGTCAGATCAACAAGACCGCCCGGGTCCATGAGCTGATCCACTCGTACCGGGTGCGCGGTCACCTGATGGCCGACACCGACCCGCTGGAGTTCAAGATCCGTAAGCACCCGGATCTGGACGTCCTCCAGCACGGGCTGACCCTCTGGGATCTCGACCGCACCTTCCCGGTCAACGGTTTCGCCGGTCGGCAGCGGATGAAGCTGCGGGAGATCCTCGGCGTGCTGCGTGACTCGTACTGCCGCCGGGTCGGCATCGAGTACATGCACATCCAGGACCCGGCCGAGCGGCGCTGGATCCAGGAACGGGTCGAGCGCAAGTACGAGAAGCCGCCGGCCGGCGAGCAGAAGCACGTGCTCAACCGGCTCAACGCGGCCGAGGCGTTCGAGACCTTCCTACAGACGAAGTACGTCGGCCAGAAGCGCTTCTCGCTGGAGGGCGGCGAGTCGCTCATCCCGCTGCTCGGTGAGGTGCTGGAGGCCGCCGCCGAGGACGGGCTGGACGAGGTCGTCATCGGCATGGCCCACCGGGGCCGGCTCAACGTGCTGGCCAACATCGTCGGCAAGCCGTACGAGAAGATCTTCTCCGAGTTCGAGGGGCACCTGGACCCACGGTCCACCCAGGGCTCCGGCGACGTGAAGTACCACCTGGGTCAGAACGGCAAGTTCAGCACCCCCGACGGCGACCACGCCGTGAAGGTCTCGGTGGTGGCGAACCCGTCGCATCTGGAGGCCGTCGACCCGGTGCTGGAGGGGATAGTGCGGGCCAAGCAGGACCGCATCGACCTCAAGCTGGAGGGCTACACCGTGCTGCCGCTGGCGGTGCACGGCGACGCCGCCTTCGCCGGTCAGGGCGTGGTGGCCGAGACGCTCAACCTCTCCCAGCTGCGCGGTTACCGCACCGGTGGGACGGTCCACGTGGTGGTCAACAACCAGGTCGGCTTCACCACCGCACCGGAGTACAGCCGCTCCAGCCTCTACAGCACCGACGTGGCCCGGATGATCCAGGCCCCGATCTTCCACGTCAACGGTGACGACCCGGAGGCCGTGGTGCGGGTCGCCCGGCTCGCCTTCGAGTACCGCCAGGCGTTCAACAAGGACGTCGTCATCGACCTGGTCTGCTACCGGCGGCGCGGACACAACGAGGGCGACGACCCCTCAATGTCCAACCCCCAGATGTACCGGATCATCGACTCGAAGCGCTCGGTCCGCAAGCTCTACACCGAGGAGCTGATCGGGCGGGGTGACATCACCGTGGAGGATGCCGAGGAGCTGCTGCGCGACTACCAGGCGCAGCTGGAGCGGGTCTTCAAGGCCACCCGTGACGCGGCCAGCACGCCGCGTCAGTTGAGCCGCCCGCCCCGGCAGGACGAGCCCGAGCCGAAGGTGGAGACGGCGACCGAGGTGTCGGTCATCAAGGCCATCGGTGAGGCGCACGTCAACCTGCCCGAGGGCTTCACCCCGCACAAGCGGATCCAGCAGCTGCTCGACCGGCGGGCCCGGATGGCCGTCGAGGGCAACATCGACTGGGGCTTCGGCGAGATCATCGCCTTCGGGGCACTGCTGCACGACGGGATAACGGTCCGGCTCGCCGGTCAGGACTCCCGCCGGGGCACCTTCGTGCAACGGCACGCCTCGATCGTCGACGCGGAGACCGGCGACGACTACCTGCCGCTGAAGTCGCTCACCGCCGACGGCGAGCGTTCCCGGTTCTTCGTGCACGACTCGCTGTTGAGCGAGTACGCGGCGATGGGCTTCGAGTACGGCTACTCGGTGGAGAACGTCGACGCGCTGGTCTGCTGGGAGGCGCAGTTCGGCGACTTCGTCAACGGCGCCCAGACGGTGATCGACGAGTTCATCTCCTCCGGTGAGGTGAAGTGGGGCCAGCGGTCCGCGGTCACCCTGTTGCTGCCGCACGGCCACGAGGGCCAGGGGCCGGACCACACCTCCGGCCGCCCGGAGCGGTTCCTCCAGCTCTGCGCCGAGGACAACATGCGGGTGGCGAACCCGACCACCCCGGCGAACTACTTCCACCTGTTGCGCCGTCAGGCCCTCTCGCCCAAGCGCAAGCCGCTGGTGGTGTTCACGCCGAAGTCGCTGCTGCGGCACAAGCTCTGCGTCTCCTCGGTGGAGGACTTCACCACCGGCACCTTCTCCCCGGTGCTGCCCGACCCGGCGGTGAGCGCGCCGGAGCAGGTCAAGCGGGTGCTGCTCTGCTCGGGCAAGGTCTACTACGACCTGTTCCAGGCCCGGCAGGAACGCGGTGTCACCGACACGGCGATCATCCGGCTGGAGCAGCTCTACCCGATGCCGGTGGAGGAGATCCGGGCCGCCCTCGCGCAGTACCCGAACGCGGAGGACTTCGCCTGGGTACAGGAGGAGCCGGCCAACCAGGGCGCCTGGTCGTTCGTCGCGCTCAACCTGCTGGAGCACCTCGACGGTGTCCGGCTGCGCCGCATCTCCCGCCCGGCCGCTGCGGCTCCGGCCGTCGGTTCGGCGAAGATGCACGAGGTCGAGCAGACCGCGCTGATCGAGGCGGCGTTCCCCCGCCCCTGACGAGAACTGACCCGGTCCCGTCCCACCGATGGTGGGGCGGGACCGGCCGGTCACCGGGACATTCCGGTGAGGAAGCGAGCAGGTCATGTACTTCACCGACCGGGGCATCGAGGAGCTGGTCGAGCGCCGCGGCGAGGAGCAGGTCAGCCTGGAGTGGCTGGGTGAGCGGCTGCGTGACTTCGTCGACCTGAACCCGGAGTTCGAAACCCCGATCGAGCGGTTCGCCACCTGGCTGGCTCGGCTCGACGACGAAGACGACGAGTGATGCGTCGGCGCGTCGTGGTGGCCGCCGTCGCCCTGGCGATGCTGGCCGGCTGTTCCGACCCGCCCACCCCGACTCCGGCACCCGATCCGACGGGCTCCGCGCCACCGCCCGCGCCTTCGGTGTTCTACCTCGACCCGGCCAATCCGGCCGAGGCGGAGGCGCAGCGGCGTGCGGCGAAGGGCGATGTGACCGCCGCGGAGGCGCTGGGTGTGATCGGCAGCCGACCGAGCGCGAAGTGGCTCACCGGTGGCGCGGCCCGGGACGAGGTCGACGCCTTCCTCGGCCAGGCCGCGATCGCCGGCCAGACCCCGGTGCTGGTGGTGCACAACGTGCCGCAACGGGACTGCGGTCGGCGTGGCACCGGCGGTGCCCGCACCGGGGCGGAGTACCAGGCGTGGATCCGCGAGGTCGCGGCGGGTGTGGCCGGTCGACCGGTGATCGTCGTGCTCGAACCCGGCGCGCTGCCGGACGCGGTGGCCGGCTGCGTGGCCGACACCGCCGGGCGGCTCGCGCTGCTGCGTGACGCGGTCACCGTGCTGGCCAGCACGGGCAAGGCACAGATCTACCTCGACGCCGGGCATCCGGGGTGGATCCGCGACGTCGAGGCGTTGGCGGGTGCGCTGCGTCAGGCCGGGGTGACCGAGGCCGACGGGTTCGCGCTCAACGTGGCGAACTTCGTCCGCACCGGGGACAACGTCGCGTACGGGCACCGGATCTCCGATGCGCTCGGCGGCGACACCACCTTCGTCATCGACACCAGCCGCAACGGCAACGGCCCCTACCCGGCCGAACGCGTCGACGGTGCGCCGAGCTGGTGCAATCCCCCCGGACGGGCGATCGGTGAGGAGCCCACCGCCGACCCCGGGCTGCCCCGGGTGGACGCTTTGCTCTGGGTCAAGTTCCCCGGTGAGTCCGACGGTGACTGTCGGGCCGGTGAGCCGCCCAGCGGCGAGTTCTGGCCCGCGTACGCCATCTCCCTGGTCCGGTCCTGAGCCTGCCCGGCGGGCCTCGGCGGCGGGTGAGGCGGGGGCCAGGCCGGCACACTCCTCAGCCCGGCGGGGCCTCGGCGGCGGATGGGGCGGGGGCCAGGCCGGTTCGGCGCAGCTTCTGCCAGCCCAGGCGGCCACCGGTCAGCGCGGTCGTCACCGACTGGATCATCACCAGGTACATCAGCTGCCGGTACACGAACTGCTGCAACGGCAGCACCCACAGCACGCCGAGCTTCTCCCGGTCCAGCCGGAACGCCACCACGGCGCTCAGCGTCTGCATCGCGAGCATGACCAGCCAGGCCACCGCGGTCGCGGTCCGGTCGAGGAAGAGCAGGCCGTAGAGGGCGAGCAGGTCGATCACCGGTGCCAGCAGCGGCAGGAGCACCCCGAACAGGCTCAGGAACAGCAGGCAACGCCGGGTGAAACGGCCGGAGGCTCCCCGGTCGACCAGCGAGCGTCGATGCTTCCACATCGCCTGCATGGTGCCGTAGCTCCACCGGTAGCGCTGCTTCCACAACTGCCCCAACGTCGCCGGGGCCTCGGTCCACGCGCGGGCCTTCTCCTCGTAGACCACCTTCCAACCGGCGCGGCCGAGCGCCATGGTGATGTCGGTGTCCTCGGCCAGCGTGTCGTCGGTCATGCCACCGGCGTAACGCAGCGCCTGCCGGCGGAAGGCGCCGATCGCCCCGGGCACGGTGGACATGCAGCGCAACGTCTCGTAGAGCCGACGGTCGAGGTTGAAGCCGATGACGTACTCGATGTGCTGCCACTTGGCGATCAGGCTGGCGCGGTTACCCACCTTGACGTTGCCGGCGACCGCGCCGACCTGAGGGTCGGCGAACGGCTGGACGAGCCGCCGCACCGAGTCACGCTCGAACACGGTGTCGCCGTCGACCATCACGACCAGCTCGTGCCGGGCCAACGCCAGCCCGGTGTTCAACGCGCGGGGCTTGCCGCCGTTGGGGGTCCGGACGACCCGGACGTTCGGTAACCGGAGCGCCTCGACGATCTCGGCCGTGCCGTCGGTGGAGCCGTCGTCTACGACGATCACCTCGATGCCGCCGGGATGGTCGCCATCGGCCAGCGAACGGACCGCCGCGGCGATCCCCTCCTTCTCGTTGTACGCGGGCACGATCACCGAGACCGGCTCGGTCACCGGTGGTCCCCATGACCAGCTCCTCGCCCGGCGTCGGCGGGCGTGTCGCCCGGCGAGCACGAGCAGCAGCACGGTACGCCCCACCGTCAGCGCACCCACCGCCAGGAAGAGCACCCCGAGCCAGCCCAGCGTGCGGTCCGCGCCCTGCACCCCCCAGGTCAGCATCCGCCCGCGCCAACGCTCCCCCGCGCTGGCCGCCTGACCGGTCTCGACCCGGTGGTCGATGCCGGCCTCGGCGAGCGCCAGGTTCAGCCCGTCGGTCACCGTGACGAAGCGGTAGCCGCGCTCCCGCATGAGCGGGATGAACCGGTCGAGCGCGGCGACCGTCTGCGCCCGGTCGCCGCCCGCGTCGTGCCAGAGCGTGATCGCTCCGGAGTATCCGGGCGGCGTCACGTTGGTGAGGATCTGGTCCACACCGGGTAGCGCCCAGTCCTGGCTGTCGGTGTCGTTGAGCACGCTCAGGTAGCCCAGGTCGCCGGCCTGGGTGAACACCGGCCAGTCCAGGTCGCTGATGGCGCTGGCGAACGAGGAGTAGGGAAAGCGGATCAACGAGGTGCGGACGCCGGCCGCGCCGGCGATGGCCAACTGGGTCTGGCTGTACTCCATCCGGCGTCGCCAGTCGGGCAGCGCGGCCAAATCGGGGTGGGTGAAGGTGTGCACACCGAGTTCGTGGCCGTTCGCCGCCAGTTCCCGGACCAGCTCCGGATGGCGGGCCGCCTGCGAACCCACCACGAAGAAGGTGGCCGGCACCTGGTGGGCGGCCAGCACCCGCAGTACCTCCCGGGTCCAGACCGGGTCGGGCCCGTCGTCGAAGGTGAGTGCGAGGGTGCGCGGGGGTAGCCGGTACGACCGGGTCAGCCCGTCCGTGGAGCTGATGATCGGGCCACCGGAGACCACCGTCGTCGGCACGTCACGCTGCCCGTGGTGGACCTGCTGGCGGTCCGGTGCGAAGGACGCGTTGGCGTACGCGCCGACGAGCAGCACCGCGGCCAGCACCGTGCAGAGCACGCCGAGGATGGCCCAGTTCGCCGGTGGCACGACCCGGCGGCGGCGTACCGCCCGGCGGGACCGGCGCGCTGGCGGTTCAGTCATCGGCGGAAGGAGTTTCGTCGCCGCCGCCCGACGGGTCGCTGGTCGACGGCGACGGTTCCGTGCTGGGCGGCTCGGCGCTGGGGGTGGTCACCGGCGTGGTCGACCGGGAGGGTCGGGGCGACGCCGGCACCGAGGAGGGGGCGGGGCGCGGCGTCTCCGGTGGGCTGGTCACCGTCGCGGGTGTCCGGGACGGGGTGACCCGGGGGCGCGGCGCGTCGTTGCCCGTGGGCCGGGGCGCGGCGGTGGTCGCCGGGGCCTCCACGGCGGGGACCGACGGGGCGGGCGGCGGTTGCCAGGGCGGGCGGGTCGACTCCACGAACGGCAACACCAGGTCCGCCTTGACCGGGGCGCCGGCGAAGCTCGCCACGACCAGGCCGGTGTAGATCAGACTGACCAGACCCAGGGCGTACGCGATCCAGCGCAACCGGGACCGTCGCCGCCCGCTCGGATCGACGAAGACCGGCTGCGGATCCGACACGGCGGAGATGACGGTGGTGGGGCTGTCCGCGGACACCATCGGCGGGTTCACCGGGACGGCCGGTTGCACGACCGTGGGCGCGTCCGACAGCACGCGCTGGACGCCGGTCGGCGCGTCCCGCACTGCCGGTTGGACGACCGTGGGGGTGTCCAGCACGGGTCGCTGGAGGACCGTCGGCGCGTCCGCCATGGCCGGCCGCACAAGCGTCGGCGGGTCCGTGAGCCCTCGCGTGGTGACCGGTTCGTCGGCTGCGGTTCGCTCGACCTCCCGCCCGCCGTCGGCCGCATCGGCGCTGGTCAGAGGGTCCGCAGTCATGGCCGGGAGTCTAGGAGTGAACAATTTTCGGCTTACTCGCGGAGCGGGGCGATGCGACGTGGATCCCAGTGCGGCGAGCATCCCCGACCACTCTCGTACGCGCCGCCTCACCGACGGTGAGCGCCACTTCGCCCGGTGGGCGCACCGCCGCCGTCGACCCGGCTTCCCAGCACCACCGAAACCCGCCGTGAGCAGGTCAAACGGCCTGGTCGACCTCCTGCCGTCGGTCGCCGTGCCCGGGCGATCCGGCGGCCCGACCTGGTCGGTCGGGCCGAAACAAAAATCCTTCCGGCCGAACCGACCGTGGCGGAAACGGGTGGCCCGTGGCGCGGGATCCCCGGTCCCTCCCCCGCCACGCTGGTGGCGCAGGCTCGGTGGCCCGTGGGCGCGCGGGATTGCCGGACGGCCCGGATGGGCGGGTCCGAGGACCTACGCGGGAACAACCCTGATCTTGTAGCGTGAGTCCGTGGCCCGCAGCGTGTACCTGACCAGTGTCGGCTCGGGCGGGGGGAAGTCGACCATCGCCCTCGGCCTCGCCGAGTTGTTGTCCCGGCAGGTCGGCGGGATCGGCGTGTTCCGTCCGCTGGTCGCGCAGGACCGTCCCGACCCGATCCTCGCCCTGCTCAGCGAGCGTTACCGGGTGGGGCTGCCGGTGGCTGACCTGCACGGCACCACGTACGCCGAGGCCACCGCCCTGGTCGCCGACGGTCGCCGGGAGGAACTGATCACCCGGATCGTCGAGCGCTACCGCGAGGTGGAGCGGAAATTCGCCGCGATGGTCGTCATCGGCAGTGACTTCGCCGCCGCCGGTGACAAGGCCGGGCCACGGGAACTGGCCTTCAACGCCCGACTGGCCACCGAGTTCGGCAGCGTCGTGGTGCCCGTGGTCGACGGGTACGGGCGGCAGCCGGAGGCGATCGCCGCCGCCGCCCGGGGCGCCTACCACGACCTCGCGGACCTCGGCGCGACCGTGCTCGCGGTGCTCGCCAACCGGGTTCCCGAGTCGATGACGCTGCCCCGGCTGCCGGTCCCCACGTACGCCATTCCGGAGGTGCCGAGCGTCTCCGCGCCGACCGTGGCGGAGGTGGCGGCGGCGCTGAACGCCCGGTTGCTGGCCGGCGACGAGAACGCCCTCTCCCGTGACGTGCTCGACTACGTCGTCGGCGCCGCCCACGTGCCGACCCTGTTGGAGCACCTGACCGAGGGCGCGCTGGTGATCATGCCGGGCGACCGGGACGACCTGCTGGTCGCGGCGAGCGCCGCGCACGTCGCCGGGGAGGTGTCCCTGGCCGGGCTGGTGCTCACCCTCGGCGTGCCACCCGATCCCCGGGCGATGCGCCTGGTGGAGGCGCTGAACGCCCGGCTCGCGGTCCTCTCGGTGGACAGCGACAGCTATCACACGGTGGCCGCGTCGAGCCGGATCGAGGGCCGACCCAACATCGGGAACCCCCGGAAGGTGGAGACCGCTGTCGGCGCGTTCGAGGCGCACGTGGACACCGACGAGCTGGCCGCCCGGCTACGGGTCAGCCGCCCCACCCGGGTCACCCCGCTGATGTTCGAGTACGACCTGATCGACCGCGCCCGCGCCCAACGGCGGCACCTGGTGCTGCCCGAGGGGACCGAGGAGCGGATCCTGCGCGCCACCGAGATCCTGTTGCGTCGGCGGGTCGCCGACCTGACTCTGCTCGGCCGCCCCGAGGAGGTCGCTCGACGCGCCCGGGACCTGGGCGTGGACATCGGCAAGGCACAGGTGGTGGACCCGGCGACCAGCCCGTGGCGCGACGAGTTCGCCGAGGCGTACGCGAAGCTGCGTGCCCACCGGGGCGTCACCGCCGAACTGGCCCACGACATCGTCGCCCAACCGAACTACTTCGGCACCATGATGGTGTGGGCAGGCCACGCCGACGGCATGGTCTCCGGTGCCACGCACACCACGGCGGCGACCATCCGCCCGGCCTTCGAGATCGTCAAGACCATGCCGGACGTCTCCGTCGCCTCCAGCGTCTTCTTCATGCTGCTCGCCGACCGGGTCCTGGTCTACGGCGACTGTGCGGTGAACCGTGACCCGGACGCCGCACAGCTCGCCGACATCGCCATCTCGTCGGCGGACACCGCGGCCCGGTTCGGCATCGAACCTCGGGTGGCGATGCTGTCGTACTCGACCGGCAGCTCCGGTGCGGGCGAGGACGTGGAAAAGGTCGCCGCCGCCACCGCGCTGGTCCGCCAACGCCGACCTGACCTGGCCGTGGAGGGTCCGATCCAGTACGACGCGGCGATCGATCCGGCGGTCGCGGCCACCAAACTGCCGGACAGCCCGGTCGCCGGTCGTGCGACGGTCTTCATCTTCCCCGACCTGAACACCGGCAACAACACCTACAAGGCGGTGCAGCGCTCCGCCGGAGCGGTGGCCGTCGGGCCGGTCATGCAGGGCCTACGCCGGCCGGTCAACGATCTCTCCCGGGGGGCCACCGTGCCGGACATCGTGAACACCGTGGCGATCACCGCCATCCAGGCCGCCGCACTCGCCGAGGTGCCCACGTCGGACGAGGCGGCGTCGTGAACCGCCGACCCGGCCCCGGTAGGCCCGCGGCCACCCCGCAGTGCGACGGAGGGTCGGCATGAGCAAGGTGCTGGTGCTCAACAGCGGCTCCTCATCGATCAAATACCGGCTGTACGACGGTGACCGCGTCCTGGACAAGGGCACCGTCGAACGCATCGGCGAGCCCGGCGGTGGGCCGAGCGACCACACCGGCGCGATCCGGCAGATCCTGGGCGAGCTGGACCTGACCGGCCTGGCGGTCGTGGGTCACCGGGTGGTGCACGGCGGCCGGCGGTTCACCGCACCGACCCTCGTCGACGACGCCGTACTGGCCGCCATCGCCGACCTGGTGCCGCTGGCGCCCCTGCACAATCCGGCGAACCTCGCCGGTATCGAGGTGGCCCGTCGGGCCCTGCCGGACGTGCCGCAGGTGGCGGTCTTCGACACCGCGTTCCACCACACGCTGCCCGAATCCGCCGCCACGTACGCGATCGACCGCGAGGTCGCACAGCGGTACGGGGTCCGGCGGTACGGCTTCCACGGCACCTCCCACGCGTACGTGTCCCGGCGCACGGCGGAACTGCTGGACCGCCCGTACGAGGAGATCAACACGATCACGCTGCACCTGGGCAACGGCGCGAGCGCGTGCGCGGTGGCCGGTGGCCGCAGCGTCGCCACCTCGATGGGGATGTCGCCACTGGAGGGCCTGGTGATGGGTACCCGCAGTGGTGATCTCGATCCGACCATCGTGTTCCACCTGCGTCGCGAGGGGGGCATGGGCGTCGACGAGATCGACGATCTGCTCAACCACCGCAGCGGCCTGCTCGGGTTGAGCGGGGTCAACGACGTACGCGAACTACTCGCCCGCCGGGCCGCCGGTGACGAGGCCGCAGCGCTCGCCTTCGACGTCTACTGCCGCCGGATCACCGGCTATGTGGGGGCGTACTACGCGCTGCTCGGCCGGGTGGACGCGGTCACCTTCACCGCCGGTGTCGGCGAGCACGCGGCACCGGTACGCGCGGCGACGCTGGCCGGACTGGACCGGCTCGGCATCGTCGTCGACCCGGACCGCAACGTGGGCAGCGGCGATCGGCTGATCTCCCCGGACGGGGCGGAGGTCGCCGTCTGCGTCATCGGCACCGACGAGGAGCGGGAGATCGCCCGGGCCGCCCGGGCAGTGGTCGCGGACGGCGGTTGACCTCGGCCGGGCACGACTGGTCGGCCCACGGGCGCAGCGGGGTCGGCCGGGCGCGCGGGCGACGTGCGGAGGATCGGTCGAGCCCGACCGGTCAGCCGAAGGCGAGCCAGGTGGCGAGGGCGAGCAGCACCACGGCGACCACTGCCGCCCCGATGATCAGGCCGGTACGCGAGGTCGCCTCCGCCGCAGCGGTGTCCGTGTTGACGAAGGCGCGGAACGCCTCGGTGTTGCCGCTCGGATCGGTGTAGTTCTCAGCCATGCCGGGAACCTTAGCGAAACCTGTCCAGTCGGCATCCTGCCCACCGCCGTCGAGCCCGCACCGCCCGGACGAGCCGACGGCGGGCACAATCTGAGCCATGTCGCCTCGCACCGTCGCCGCTCTGGTCGCCACCGGTCTTCTCGCCAGCGCTCTGGTCGGCTGTTCCACCGATCAGGAGCCGACCGTCGGGGCGGAAGCGCCCAGCCCGTCGGCCACCGCCTCCGTCACGCCGTCGGCCTCCGCCTCGGCACCGGCGATCCCCGCCGGCAGCGCCCCGGAGCGGACCTTCGCACTCGGCGTACGCAAGCTGAAGGCGAACCCCGACGACGACCGGAAGGTGCCGATCACCATCTGGTATCCCGCGGTCGGGCGGGCCGGCGGGAATCCGGTCAGCGGTGCCGACGCCGCCGACGGGACGTTTCCCGTGATCATGTTCAGCCATGGCCTGGGCGGTTACCCGGAGGACTACGCCACGCTGGTGACCCGCTGGGCCGCCGCCGGATTCGTGGTGGCCGCCCCGACCTTCCCGAACACCTCCGGGAGCAGTGCGAACCTCAACGTGTTCGACGTGCTCAACCAGGCGGCAGACGTGTCGTCCGCGTTGACCCGGGTGCTCGCCCTCGACACCCGTGACGGCGATCCGCTGCGCGGCCGACTGGCCACCGACCGGGTCGCCGCCGCCGGGCACTCGGCGGGAGGGGTGACCACCATCGGGTTGTTCACCTTCAACCGCGACATCCGGCTCTCCGCCGGGGTCGTCCTCTCCGGCACCGCCGCCGGGGTGGGCACCGCGTTCGCCGGTACCCCCGCTCCGCAACTGTTCGTGCACGGCGAGGTCGACGAGGTGGTGCAGTACGCCGCCGGCAAGGCCGCGTACGACAAGGTGCCGTGGCCGAAGGCGATGCTGAGCCTGCCCGACGGCGACCACGGCCGTGGCCTGCTGCGCGATGAGGGAGCGTCGCTGCGGGTGGTCTCGGACACCACCATCGAGTTCCTCCGGTGGACGCTCTACGGCGACGCCGAGGCCAAGGAGCGTATTTCCACCGCCGCCTCCCGCGACGGCATCGCCAACCTCGACAACCAGCTGTAGGTCACGCGGATCCGCGTACGAACACCCGGTCGTCGTCGCCTCCGGCGCTCGCCCGGCGACGACGACCGCAAGGTGAGCGGCGGTCTCACGCGGTGTGGTCGACGACCACCTTGCCGAAGACGTCCCCGGAGTGCAGGCGGGCGAAGGCGTCGCCGACCCGGCTGAACGGCACGACGCTGTCCACCACCGGGCGGACCCCCCGCTCGGCGCAGAAGGTCAGCAGGGCGGCCAGCTCGTCCAGGGTGCCCATCGAGGTGCCCAGGATCTCCAACTGCATGGCGAAGACCCGGCGCAGGTTGACCTTCGGCTCGTGACCGGCGGTCGCGCCGGAGACCACGATCCGGGCCCCCAGGGCGGACGACTTCAACGAGTGGTCGAAGGTGGCCGCGCCGACCGTCTCGATCACCACGTCGACCCGCTCGGGCAGCCGTGCGCCGGGTTCCACGGCGGTCGCGCCCAACTCGGCGATGCGCGCACGCTTGGCGGCATCCCGGCTGGTCGCGTACACCCGTTTGCCCATCGCGGCGGCCAGCACGACGGCCGCGGTGGCCACGCCGCCCCCGGCGCCCTGTACCAGGACGGCGTCGGCCTCGTCGACCCGGCCCTTGGTGGTGAGCATCCGCCAGGCCGTCAGCCAGGCCGTCGGCAGGCACGCGGCGTCGGTGGCCGTGAGCCCCGTCGGCAGCCGCAGCAGATTCGACCGGGGTACGGCCACCCGCTCCGCCAGCGTGCCGGGGAAGTGCTCGGAGAGGATGGACATCCCGCGCGGATCGCCCGGCGTCGGCACGACGGGGTAGACGACCACCTCGTTGCCGTCCGGGTCCACGCCGGTGGCGTCGCAGCCGAGAATCATCGGCAACTGCTCGGCCCGGAGCCCGACCCCGCGCAGTGACCAGAGGTCGTGGTGGTTGAGCGAACTGGCCGTGACGCGCAGCGTCACCCAGTCGTCGTCGGCCAGGCTCGGCTCGGGTTGCTCACCGACGGTGAGCGCGGCGAGCGGGTCGGCGTCGTCGAATCGGCAGGCGAAGGCGGCACGCATGATCCGCACCGTAACAAGCTGAGCGCCCGTTAAGAAGGGCCCCTTCCTACACCTGGATGTAAGGAAGGGACCCTTCCTATACACCAGGCGTTAAGAAGGTGCCCTTCCTTACACCAACACCTCAGGCGCGGGCGACGCCGTCGCGGCGGGCGGCCTCGGCGACCGCGTCGGCCACCGCCGGTGCCACCCTGGGATCGAGCGGCGAGGGGACGATGGCCTCCGGCGTCAGCGCCTCGGCCACCACCGAGGCGATCGCGTCGGCCGCGGCGACCTTCATGGCGTCGGTGATCCGGGAGGCTCGGGCCTCAAGCGCTCCCCGGAACACGCCCGGGAAGGCCAACACGTTGTTGATCTGGTTCGGGTAATCGCTACGACCGGTGGCGACCACCGCGACGTGCCGAGCGGCCACCGCCGGGTCCACCTCGGGGGTGGGGTTGGCCAGCGCGAACACGATGCCGTCCGGTGCCATCCCGGCCACCGCCCGCTCGGGGATCAGCCCGCCGGAGACGCCGATCAACACGTCGGCGTCGCGCAGCGCCTCGGTGATGTCACCCTGCCGACCGTCGGCGTTGGTCAGCTCGGCGAGCTCCGCCTTCGTCCCGGTCAGCCCGGTGCGCTGCCGGGAGATGATGCCCCGGGAGTCGCAGACCACCACCCGCTCCGGGTCCACTCCGCCGGCCACCAGCATCTTGGTCACCGCCACGCCGGCCGCCCCGGCGCCGCTGACGGCCACCCGCAGATCGCCGAGTTTGCGGTTGAGCAGCGTCGCGGCGTTGCGCAACGCCGCCAGCACGACGATCGCGGTGCCGTGCTGGTCGTCGTGGAAGACAGGGATGTCCAACGCCTCGTCGAGCCGCCGCTCCACCTCGAAGCACCGGGGCGCGCTGATGTCTTCCAGGTTGATGCCACCGAACGACGGCGCGAGCGCGGTGACCACCGCGACGATCTCGTCGACGTCCTGGGTGGCCAGGCAGACGGGTACCGCGTCGACTCCACCGAACTGCTTGAACAGCACGGCCTTGCCCTCCATCACCGGCAGCGCGGCGCTCGGGCCGATGTTGCCGAGACCGAGTACGGCCGAACCGTCGGTGACGACCGCGACGGTGCGCGACGCCCAGGTGTAGTCGTGCGCGAGGTCCGGTTCGGCGGCGATCGCCTCGCAGACCCGGGCCACACCCGGTGTGTACGCGAGGGAGAGGTCCTCACGGCTGGTCAGCGGCACGGTTGAGACGACGGCCATCTTGCCGCCCCGGTGCAGTTGGAAGACGGGATCAGCAGGGTCCACGGTGGACGAAGACATGGTGACTCCAGAAGAATCGAGCGACTGGACCGACCGATCGGGCGCACGGTGAGGCGACGAGCGGCGGCGCGCGGTGCGGGGGGTCACCCGGGCGCTTCCGAGCATAGTCACGCCCTACGGTCCAGTATGTGAGCAGGGTCATAACGGCCGGGACGACAACCGTCCCGGCCGTGGCCAGTACCGGAGCAGCACGCGGCCATGCACGTCAGCCACGCCGTACGCCCGGGAGTCGTCGGTGACCAGATCGTTGTCTCCGGCCAGCCACCAGCCGCCGTCGACCGGGCGAACCGCCCGTTTGACCACCAGCAACTCAGGCCGGCTGCGGAAGACCGCGATCACCACGTCACCGGGGCGGACGGCACGGTCCCCCCGCCGTACCAGCACCGCGTCACCGTGGCGCAGCGTGGGCGACATGGAGGGTCCGGTCACCAGCACGGCCGACAGCGGCCACCGCAGCCGGGGTGCGGGCACGGGTTTCACCTCCAGCGGCCTCGGGGACCACCGTCCAGGAGTAATGTCGTCTTGGATCATCGCAAACTTCCCATGGAGGATCCCGATGCGACTTCCACGCATCCTTACGCCCCGCGTGAGCGCCAGCGCCCACTGCGACCTGCCCTGCGGCGTCTACGACCCCGCACAGGCCCGCATCGAGGCCGAGTCGGTGAAAATGATCTGCGAGAAGTACCAGGCCAACACCGATCCGGAGTTCCGCACCAGGGCGATCCTGATCAAGGAGCAGCGGGCTGACCTGGTCAAGCACCACCTCTGGGTGCTGTGGACCGACTACTTCAAGCCGCCGCACTTCGAGAAGTACCCGCACCTGCACCAGCTGTTCAACGAGGCCACCAAGCTGGCCGGTGCCGCCGGGGCCAAGGGCGCCACCGACCCGTCCAAGGCGGACGAACTGCTCCAGAAGATCGACGAGATCTCCAAGATCTTCTGGGAGACCAAGCAGGCGTGACGCCTGCCGCGTACGGCGGTTGAGGCGCGAGTCGCCTCACTGCCGTTCATCGCGTCGGGGGGGGGGGGGGGCCCCCCCCCCCCCCCCCCCCCCCACGCCCCACCCCGCAAGGCTGCGGGGAACGGCACCGTGGGACCGTCGGTCAGCGGTTTACGTAGGCGGCCAGGCCGCCGAGTTCCTCGGTCGCGATGAAGACCGCCCGTACGTTGAGGATGGCCTCCTCGACATGGCGGGGGCAGCCCCACGCCGAGTCTCCCCAGGAGTCGGCGATCTTGATCTCGGCCGGTTCGGGGCAGCCCTGCCTGCCGCCGAGCTGGCAGTGCTCCGGGTGTGGCGCGGCGGCCTGGGCGGCTGCGGCGGCGCGCATCTGGGCGTTCAGCTCTGCGGCGGCGGCTGCGCGCTGCTCGGCCTCGGCTCGAAGTTCCCGCTCCGCGCGTATCGCCTTGGCGAGTTCGTCATGAGCCGCCTTGGCCTGCGCCTCCGCTTCGAGCTTCGCCTGCTCGATGTGGTGACGCTCGATGGCCAGCGCGGCGGTGCCGGTGAACACTCGGGCGAGGGCCAGGTCGGTGTCCTGCGGAACGCGCGGGGTGCGGTGGTACATGGCGAACGTGCCCAGCAGGCTGCCGTCGCGGGCCAGGATCGGCGTGGACCAGCAGGCGGCCAGCCCGGCACGCTCGGCCAGCTCGCGGAAGTCGACCCAGAACGGATCGGTGGCGATGTCGGTGACGATGACCGGTTCCCGCCGGTGGGCGGCGGTGCCGCAGGAGCCGACCCCCTCGCCGGTGGCGATCCCGTCGATGGCCTGGTTGTAGAAGTCCGGCAGGCTGGGCGCGGCACCGTGGCGCAGGTGCTGGCCGTCGGGGTCGGTGAGCAGCACGGAGACGAGCATCTCCTGCGGGGCGAGGTTCTCGATACACCGCGCCATGCCGTCGAGCACCTCGGTGAGCGGTGCCTGGCGGGCGATCTGTTCCAGCATGGCGCGGTGCTCGGCCATCAACCGCTGCGCGTGCTTGACCTGCGTGGTCTCCACGCCGATCACGCGGATGCCGATCACGGTGCCGTC
The DNA here is from genome assembly GCF_049844495.1 of Micromonospora sp. DT48. Taxonomy (NCBI): domain Bacteria; kingdom Bacillati; phylum Actinomycetota; class Actinomycetes; order Micromonosporales; family Micromonosporaceae; genus Micromonospora; species Micromonospora sp. DT48. The sequence goes on along the minus strand of NZ_JBNCLE010000019.1, from coordinate 9,052 downwards.
GGTGTCCCGGCGCGGCTCGTAGGTGAAGTCGAAGTACGCCTCCCGGGCGTGCGGCTCGACGCCCAACATGACCCGGACGTCCCGGCCCGTGTAGGACTCACCCGTGCGGTAGACCTGATCGAGCAGCTCGATGAAGCCCTGGTTGGTCAACTCGGGCATCACGTCCACGAGCGGTACGCCGGTGTGGGCCCGCTGCTCGCCGATGGCGGCGAAGAACGCCGGGTTCGCCGTCTCCACCACGTGCTGCGGCCCGATCAACGATGCGTAGACGGCGATGGAGTGCCCGAACAACGTCCGCAGATCCTCTGCCGCCTGGCCCGAAACGGCCGGGTCCGCAGCGGTGGGAAGCTCACCGGGTGCCGCCGTCATCGTCGGTTCGCCTCTCGTGCCGTCGGGATCGATCACTGTGATGTACCAGTCGGAGACGGTGGCCGCAGGCCGCGCAGGAGCGGGCTGAGGTCGCCCGATGCAGCGTACCGGCAGTCGGCGCAGGCGGCGACCGGTGCACCGCCCGCCGCCTGGTGCGGGCTGAGTGACCGTGCCCGCAAGGCGTTCGACGCCGGAATCGACTGCCGCAGGACCGGTATCCGGTCCTGCGGCGCTGACCGGTGTGAGGCTGTCGGCGCTGACCGGTGTGAGGCTGTCGGCGCTGACCGGCGTCAGGCTGTCGTGGCGCGACGGCCGAGGCCGAGACCGCGAGCGAACCGCCCCATGGCCTGCGACATGCGCGACGGTACGGAGTCGGGGGCGGGGATGCCGACCGGTCGGATTCGACCGTTGTGCAGGGCGGTGAACCGCCAGCCGTCCGGGGTGCGTACGGCGACCAGGGTCTGCCGGGACCGGCGCCGCTTGGGCAGCGTCGACCGCCATGGCATCAGGACCGAGGCGGTGCCGTGGACGATCGCGACGTCGGGGGTGACGTGGCGAATCGACTCGACCTCGCCGACCAGCGCTGACCCGGCCAGTACGCCACGGAAGAGCTGGTCGTGGGCGTGTTGCATGGGTGCCCGGCCGACCGCGCGGGTGCCGTCGTAGGAGACGTAGTCGGAGTCCTCGGTGAAGCAGCTCCCGTAGGCCACCGCGTCATTGTCGGTCCATGCCTGCATCAGGCGGTCGAACAAGGTGATGATCGCCTGGTCGTCGGTACTCATGCCGCCCCCAATCCGGTACGATTTGCTGATCGAACATTACGATAGCAGGAAGTTTCGAATGTCGAAAGATGAGTTGGTCGGTGTCGTCGCCACGCACCTGCGGCTGCTCCAGCAGAGCTTCGACGCGTTCGACGAGGCGGCAGCCACCGCGCTCGGGCTGAACCGGACGGACCTGCGGGCGCTGGATCTGCTGCTACAGGACGACGGGCCACTGTCGGCCGGTGAGTTGAGCAACGCGCTGAAGCTCAGCCCGGCCGCCACGACCACGGTCATCGACCGCTTACAGCGCGCCGGACTCGCCGAACGGATCCCGGACCCGCACAACAGGCGGCGCGTCCTCGTCGCCACGACCGACGCCGCCCGTGACGCCGAGCGCGAGATCTACGCCCCGGTGGGCGTCGCCGGTTCCGAGGCTCTGGCCCGGTACACGACCGACCAACTCACCACGATCCTCGACTTCCTGCGCACCGCCCGGCAGGTCCAGGAGGAGCAGGTGACCCGGATCGCGGACATCCGGCCGTGACCGCCGTGGCGCTCGTCGAGCCCGGACCCGCCAACCGTCCGGGGAGGTCAGCGTGTCCGGGCTCGGACGAGGGCTGCGAGCGGGATCGGGCGCCCGCCCGCAGGGAGATCGCGGGCTGTGAGTGACCGCTAACCGACAAGCTGGCCCGCCAGCGTCGGTTCCTCATCCTTCTTCCGCCGCTCGGTCGAGGGGGAGCCCACGTCCGGCACGTTTACGTCCGGCGTATCGGCTTCCGGTTTCCGGGCGGGTCGCCGACGGACCGCTTCCCGGACCGTTCGCCAGGTGTCGGGTAGGTGCGTCCCCATGGGTACGAGCAGCAGAATCTGCGCGGCGATCATGATGATCGAGAAGCTCCACAGCCCCATCAGCATCGCGATGGAGATGTGCAGCAGCACCCCGAACGGCAACAGCCACCACCGGACGGCGGGACGCACCAGCAGACTGACGGCCAGCGCGAACTCGATCGCCAACGGAGTCCAGGTCAGCAGGGCCACCCCCACCGGCTGGTTCACCAGGGCGTCCGTCACGGGTTGCAGCCAGCCGGGGGAACCGAAACCACGGTGGTTGAGCCAGTAGTACATCACCGTGCCGTCGGCCCACTCCGGCTTGCTGAACTTCGCCACCGACGCCTGGAAGTAGATCCCGGCGACCTGTAGACGGATCGCGAAGAGCAGGACCACAGCCGTGGCGACCAGCAGCGTGCCCCGGCCACCGGGGCGGATCACCCGGTCCGCCGAGGGCGGCGGCTGCCAGTGCCAGCGACGCGAGTCGGCCAGCAGGACCGGTATCAGCAGCAGGGTGATCACCTGGTTCACCTGCTCGCCGCCGTCCGGAATGGACATGCTGGTGCTCAGGCTGAAGGCGATCCACCAGTGCGGCAGGGCGGTGAACCGGGGACGCCACCCGCTCGCCACCACCAGCAGCACCGCGACCGACGCCCAGCGCACCAGTTCCGCGTGCTCCGGCCCGGCGAGGCAGAACGCGCCGATGTTGCCCGGGCCGACGCAGTGCGGCCCCGGCCCCGCCCCGACAAGGGGGGTGAACAGTGTTCCGACGTCGTTGAACACCAGGGTCGCGGCGGTCGAGGTGGCGAGCAGCGTACGGGCGAGCCCGAGCCAGGACCCCCAGGGCACCGCGACGGAGAAGCCGGGACGACGGCGGCTCAACACGACACCTCCAGCCGGACGACGTGGGTGAACCGGAACTCACCGGCGACCAGGTCCCGGTAGGCCCAGGGCACCGGTTCGGTACGGGCGATGACGACCGGACCGCACACCGTCGGGGTGTCCTTCTGGCTGCGGACCGGGTTCGCCGACGTCGACGCCCCCTCGCCGAGGCACGCCTCGGTCGGCTGCCGGCACTGCTGCCAGGCATCTGCGGAAACCTGGGACACCAGCAGGGCCAGTTCGGTGGGCTGCGCGCGGGCGGACCGGTCGAGCCCGAAGGCGTACCGGGGCTCGGCGTTGGCGCCCGCGGTGATGTTCTCCAGTCGGCCGTCCGGTCGGATCGCGTGCACGGCGAGGTCGGGGGAGCGGGGTGACTTGGTGAAGAACGCCCAGCCCTGGGGCAGAAGCACCCGGAACACCGAGGTGGCCTGGTGCTGTCCGGGCAGCGTGATCGCGTTGGTGGGCAGGAACGTCTGTAGGTCGAACAGGGCGATCAGGCCCACCAGTAGCCCGATCCAGAACACGGGACGGCGGGGTACGACCACCTGGTTCCGGTTGTCCGCCATGTCATCTCCTCGTGGAAGAAGTGGTGCGGGTGGGCACGAGCCCACCCGCACCGGGTTCAGATGGTGCGTAGTTCGGTGGCGAACAGGGCCATCAGCCGCTCGACCTCCAGCGACCGGCTGCCGTCCCGAGGCAACTGCGGCGTGTTGATCAGCGCCAGCAAGACGATCACGGCCGCGATCGCGACCACCACTGCCGCCGCGACCGCATAGGCTCCGGCGTTCACCACCGCCACGACGGTCTCGATTGAGGTCTTGTCGTCGTCGATGAGCGTGGGCTGCTCCACCATCACCGTCTGCAGCGCCGCACCGGCCTCGGTGAGCGCTTCCTCGACCTGGTACGGGTCACCGCTGCGCATCCGGGTGGAGACGCTGGCAAGCATGCCGGGCTGGGCCGCCTCAGCAGCCTCGATCAGCCGGCTGACCGCCGCCACCGCCTTCGGCGACCGGTTCTTGCGCAGGCGTTCTTCGTCCATGAAGACGTACGGCAGCCGCTCCAGCTTCCGGCCCACCTCGCCCTGCATGAAGAAGACACCACGCACCAGTTCCGCGCCGTCCGCAGCCGTACCCACGGTCTGCGCCGCCGTCACGGCGGCCGGCGCCCCGTCCTCGGAGGGGCGGGCGATGGCCGCGTTCGGACCACCGATTCCGGACACCACCAGCGACATCGCGAGCACCGGCACCAACAGCCGACGCCATCGTTTCCTGGGCAAATCAGGACTCCTCACCGTTAGCTGTAACTGCAATTCCCGCCGATGGGCGGGAACCGCGCACATGATTGCCAGCGCGTGCCGCCGGGAGCATTGGGGAAATCCCGTACCTCGATCCCCTGTCCGGACGGCCTATGGTGAGCGAATGTCCATGTTGGCGGGACGGGACGAGGAACTCGCAATGGTCCGAGCCGTCCTGGCCGTGCTCGTACCGAGAAGACCCACACTCGTCGAGATCACCGGTGATCCGGGCGCCGGTAAGACGGCCTTCCTGACCCACCTGCTCCGTCACCTGCCGAGTGAGTTCCACGTCGACCTGACCGCCCACCGGTGGACGCCCGCCGCGCTCGCCCGGCTGGGTCGGCTCAGCCGGGTCCGTCCCGTCGTCGCCGTCCTCGACGACGCCCATCGGGCGGAACCGGCGGTGGCCGCACTACGGCGTCTCCTGGGCGACGCCGCACCCCCCGGACGGCTGGCCGTGGTCTGCGCATATCGGCCCCGACAGGCGTCCCGGAGCCTGCTCCACCTGCTCTCCGATCTCGGCGCGGGGATACGGCAGATGGCCGTGCCGCTGGGGGCGCTGCCCGAGGAGACGGCCGATGCGCTGCTCCCCTCCGAGCTGCCGGCAGCCCGACGGGCGACGCTGGCCGCCGTGGGCGGACGGCTGCCGGGGCTGCTCGCCGTCCTCGCCGCCCACCCGGATCTGGTCGACACCGACGGGAGCGTCGCGCTCGAACGGGTTGCGGAGATCGGTCCGTCCAAGCTGCTGGCCGGGCTCCTGGGGCCGGAGACCGACCTGGCGGACCAGTCGACCCGACGGGCGCTGCACGCCATGGCGGTCCTCGGCGAAGCGGCCGACCCGGCGCTGGTGGCGGAGGTCGGCCAACAGCGCCGGGCGGCGGCCGTCGAGGCGCTCGACCGGCTCGTCCGGATGGACCTGCTCCGGTACGGCGCCGACGAGAGCATCCTGCGCCCGCGACACGCCCTGGTCCGGGCCGCGGCATACCAGGACGCTCCCGTCGGGTGGCGGGCCCGGGCACACCTGCGCGCCGACGCGGTACTACGCCGACGCGGTGCGGACCCGCGTATCCGGGGGTGGCACCTGTTTCAGGCCGGCCGGGCCGCCACGCGGCACCGGGGCATCAACAACACCGCCCACGAACTGTTGACGCTCGATCCGGCGATGGCGGCGAGGCTGGCTCGCCTCGCGGCCACCGTGGTACCGCCGAACGACTCGGTGGCCCTCGGTGACGTGCTGCTGACCGAGGCCCGGGCCACGGCGGCAGCCGGTGACCTGACCGGGGCGCTGCGACTCGCGGAGGCGGCACACGGCGCGCCACCCGGGCCCGACACCCGGCTCGCCTCGGCGGTGTTGCGGGCCGACCTGGCCGACCGACTCGGCACCGGCGTCCCGGCGTTGGCCCGACTGGCCGGGGAGCACGCCACGACGGTGGAGCGCCTACGGCCCCAGCTCTCCGTGGCACAGGGGCGGCTCGCCGCCCGACACGGCCGGTGGGACGACCTGAATCCCCTGGTCAGCGACATCCAGGCGGCGACCGAAATGGAGACGAACCCACCGTTGGCCGCCGTGGCCAGGACCACCCTCGCCGCGCGCGCCGCCGCGCACGGGGTCACCGACGTCGCGGGCAGCGAGTTGCGCGCCGCCGAGGCACTCGTCGACGCCATGTCGGATCGCGCCCTCGCCGGCTGTCTCGACGTCCCGGAATGGCTGGCCTGGGTGCAGGGCACCGTACTGGACAAGGAAGGCGCCCTGCGACACCTCACCCGGGCGGTCGCACTGGCCCGGGAACACGGCCAGGCACACGTGCTGCCCGGACTGCTCGCGGGACACGCCCGGATCGCCGCCGCCAGCGGGCGACTCGACGAGGCGATCAGCGTGGCGATCGAGGCGGAACGGGCCGGCCGGTCGGTGGGTGCCCGGCCAGCGGTGACGATCGCGCTCACCTACCGGGCGATGGCGCTGCTCTGGCACGCGGGCCCGAAGGCCGCAGCCCCGGTCGGTGAGCAAGCCGTCCGGGAGGCCCGCCAGGACCCGACGTTGTACGACATCGCGGTGGCGGTCCTGTCACACATCCGGTACGCCCAGGGGCGGCACGCCGAGGCCCGACACCTGACCAGCGTGCTCGTGCAGCCCGGCCGGATGAAGTTCCGCCGCCGGGACATGCAACCCAAGTGGCTCGCCGGACACGCCGAGTTCCTGGTCGCCGGTGGCCTCATCGACGAGGCGTACGCCTGGTCGCAGCGGGCCGAGGAGGCCGCCGCCGCCCTCGGCCTGGAGGTCCGGCAGGCCGAGGCCCACCTGGCCACCGCGAGCGTGCTGCTCGCCCGCCGGAACCCCGCCGACGCCCTGGTCGCAGCCCAGCGCGCCACCGAACTCCTCGCCGACCGGCAGGCCGACCTGTCACTCGGGCAGGCACACGTGGCGGTGGCGGACTGTCTCGAAGCCCTGGGCGAAAGCGGTCCCGCTCGGGAACACATCCACCTCGCCCGGTCGCTCGCGGAACGCCTGTCCTCCGCGTGGCTGCTCCAGCAGGTGGTCAACGCCCAACGCCGACACGGCGCCGGACAGCGGCGGTGGAGCGCTGCCGCCGGACCCGACCTCACCCAGGCCGAACACCGGGTCGCTGTCCTGGTGGCCGAGGGCCTCACCAACCGCGCCGTCGCGATGCGCCTCTACGTGACCGAACGAACCGTCGAGGCCCATCTGACCCGGGTGTACCGCAAGCTGGGGGTCAGCTCACGGGCCACCCTGGCCGCCCTGCTGCGCGACGGAGGCGGTGTGGTGTTACCGGCCAACCCGGAGGCGTGATCAGACCCCGTCCGCCCCCGGCCACCTTGCGAGCCAGCGCCGGGCGCGAGCGGCGAAACCGGTGTCGGGCACCCCTGGCGGACCAGGGATGCCCGACGGGAGGGCCCGGCCGGGGTCGGTCGGCCGCTGGACGTCCGGCGGTGCGTCAGAGCGGGGGAAGGACCTGGGCCAGCCGGGCCGCCATCGCCTGGTAGCCCGAGGCGTTGGGGTGGAACGAGTCGCTCACCGGTGAGGTGAGGCCGTGGGCCCACACGCCGCTGGTGCTACAGAGCCGGTGGCCGCGGAACAGCTCCAGGCCGTTGACGTAGGTGACCCGCGAGTCGCCGGTGGCCAGCACGGCGTCCCGGATCATCCGATCGGTCTGGGCGGTCGCGGTGTAGATCGCTCGTCGTTCGCTCTCGATGAGATTGCCGCCCAGGTTCGGGCAGCGGTCCTGGGTCGGCGGCGGGTCCGCGGGGTCGTCCGGGTTGGGCACGACGGCCGGGTAGCTCAGCACCATCAGCCTCCCGTTGGGGTGCATCTCCGCCCTGATCTGCCGGTACAGGGCGGTGAGCTGGACTCGGACCTGATCCAGCTGCTGCTGGGTGACCAACGGTCCCGACCCGGAACAATCAGCACCCAGGTAGCAGCCGGTGAGCTTGAGCGAGAAGTCGAGGTCGTTGCCGCCGATGGTCAGCGTGACGAGCCGGGTGTGTGGCTGTATCGCGTCCAGTTGAGGTGGTACGCCGGGATGCTGGCTCGCGTACAAGTCGACGATCTTCCCGCCGTGACACGCCGCCAGGGTCGGCCGGTCCACCGGCAGCCCGGACAGGATCGTCCCGGCGATGAGGTTCGAGTAGGTCAAGGACGACCGCCGGCACTCCTCATGGGAGTACGGCGGAGCGCCGGTGCCCGAGGAGTAGGAGTCACCGAGTGCGACATACCGGATCACCGGGGGCTGGAGCCCGGTCCCGAACGCCCCGGTGCCCAGCACGATGTGCAGCAGGTTGGTACCGAGCCCCTCACACAGCAGGTAGCGCAGCCCGGGAATGGGGAAGCAGCCACCCCAGTAGACACCGGCCGGTGCCAACAGGTACAGCTCGAAGGCGATCTCCACGCTGCGACCACCGTCGAACATCTCGCCGGGAATGCTGAGGCCGCCCGAGGTCGCGCCGTAGTAGGTCTGCCCGTACGACTGGGGTGCCGTGGTGTAGAGGAACTGGCCGTCGAAGCGGCTCCGGTCGATCACGCCGCTGGCGATGTAGGCCGCGCTCAGCCAGAAGTTGCAACCGAACTCCGCCAGGTAGGAGATGTTCGCCGCGTAGTTGGTCTGATTGGGCGCGCCGCTGACGGAGCCGCTCCGCGTGATCGCCTCGGTGCAGTACAACCCGCCCGGCGGGTCGTCGGGGCCGGCCTGCGGCGCAACTCCACGGAAGGTCGGCTCGTCCGCCTTGCGGATCGCCGCACGGGCCGCGCTGTCCACCTTGAGCGTGGCGCCGGGGCCCTTCGTGGCACCCGGCAGCGCCTTGGGTTGTTGCGGTTTCAGCGGTGTCGCGAACGGCGTGATCTTCTTGGTGGTGCCGGGAAGGGTCACCGGGTCAGGCGTCTGGATATCGGGCTGCCAACCTTCACTTCGCGCCACCGGCAAGGTCACGGCGTTGTCGTCGGCGGTCGGTGTTGCGGCCAGCGCCGGTTGTCCGCTGACGAGCAGCCCACCGATGACCGCGACCACGGCGAGTAACCGCGTACGCCGTCCCGATGGCACGACTCCACGTGATGTCACTACCCAACCTCCTAGCATGAGGTGATCGCTATGTGACAGGCAGTGATATGGATGCTAGGCAATGAGTAGGTGAGCGCAGATCCGTGAAATTACGCAAAGATGCGCGCGGAAATCACCTCCACCCGTCGTACGGCTCACCGGCTCCGGCGTCACCAGCCCTCAGAGGACGTCTGATTCACGTATTTTGCGTGCGTTGTGGTTTTAGTCGTCTCGCCAGGTTGGGGTGGTTTCGGTGGTGAGGCGTTTGGCGAGGTTGTCGATCATGGCGAGGGTGATCATGCTGGCGGAGTTGTCGGGTCGGGTTTCGTAGTCGCGGACGAGTCGGCGGTGGTGCATGAGCCAGCCGA